>JBNJGG010000031.1:0-21325 GCA_051747545.1 Halobacteriota archaeon
GGCGTCGTCGTAGACGAGGTACCCGAGACAGCCAGACGAGGGCCGCTGGTACTGGAGCAGCGTCCCCGCGCCGTCGTAGTCGGATACCTCGACGGCCTCGTAGATGCGGGCCCATCCGTTCATCCCGTCTTCGAGGTGGTTGACCTCGTACCCCCTGTCGGCGAGCGCGCCCGCGACGAACTCGCTGGCACCGCCCTTGGCACAGAGGACCGTCACTTCACGGTCGGAGGGAACCGCGTCGAGAACGTCGTCGTCGATGTCCTCGTCGAGGAACTCGAAGTACGGGACGTTGACCGAATCGACGGTCTCTCCGTCGATGTGCCACTCCTCGTAATCAGATTGCATGCGCGCGTCGAGGAGCGTCACGTCCTCTCCGGCGTCGATGCGACTCTTCAGGGTTTCCGGCGAAACTGTCTCGACGTCTGCGTCCGGCGTCGGGAAGTCTTCTGCGTTCATATCGTACACTCACATCTACCGGGCAAGCCTACTAAAAAGTTTGCATAGTAGTTCAACAAGTGAGCAAGACTATTATGTCCAACTCATGTTCTTGGTATTGTGTATCTGGTGTTGTAGGCGCTATTTCACCCGCGTTTGAGGATTTTTGGGCGACATTCCGGCGAATGGTTGTTCACTTTTTTCGCAATGACGTTTCTGCTCCCGACGGGTCACGATAGCGCTCGCTACTTCAACTATCGGAAATAGAGGGAGCGGCCACGAGTGTAGATGTCGAGGGAACGGGGACGCTCAAAGTCACCGTCTACCGCGTCTAATCTCGGACTTCGGGCAAATACGCCAGCGGTGACCACCAGGGGCCCTCCCCGTCGCAGTCGCATCTAGTATCCGGGTCGCAAGCGGTCTCTGGTACATCTGGATCGCAGTCGCGTCTCGTACTCGCGTGGATGACCGCATCGTTTCTTATCCGCGGAGGTGCGCGGCGGCTGGACCGCGATTGCGAACTCAATGTCCGTCAGGGGATGGAGTACCGACCAGAGCGGTTTCTTCGCCCACGTCTGACAAATGGTTCCTAAATTCGAAAGAATACTTTGGCTGTCGTGAAGACATCATTACGAAATTAGGCAATCTTAATAGGCAAAAGTAGCAATTATCCGATGATGCATGGGTCTGACCAAGACTGGTGGCCGAATAAGTTGAACTTGAACATCCTCGATCAGAACGCTCGTCGGGCCGATCCGATGGGCGAGGAGTTCGACTACGCCGAGGCGTTCGAGACACTCGACCTCGACGCCGTAAAGACGGACATCGAAGAGGTGCTGACGACCTCGCAGGACTGGTGGCCGGCGGACTACGGTCACTATGGGCCGTTAATCATCCGGATGGCGTGGCACAGCGCAGGCACGTACCGCACCAGCGACGGCCGCGGCGGTGCGTCCGGCGGCCGACAACGCTTCGCGCCCCTCAACAGTTGGCCCGACAACGTGAACCTCGACAAGGCGCGTCGAGTGCTCTGGCCCGTCAAGCAGAAGTACGGTCGTAAGCTCTCGTGGGCCGACCTCATGGTCCTGGCCGGGAACGTCGCCCTGGAGTCGATGGGGTTCGAGACGTACGGCTTCGCCGGCGGACGCGAGGACGACTTCGAGCCCGATGAGGCCGTCGACTGGGGTCCCGAAGAGGAGTGGCTGGGGGACGAACGCCACGACGAAGAGGGAAACCTCGAAGGGGACCTCGCCGCCGACCACATGGGCCTGATCTACGTGAACCCGGAGGGGCCGAACGGTGAACCGAATCCCGAAGAGGCAGCGAAGTACATTCGACAGTCGTTCGACCGCATGGCGATGAACGACGAGGAAACGGTCGCGCTCATCGCCGGCGGACACACGTTCGGGAAAGTCCACGGTGCGGCCCCCGACGACCACCTCGGCCCGGACCCCGAGGGGGCTCCCATCGAGCAGCAGGGTCTCGGCTGGGAGAACAGCTACGGCACCGGCAAGGGTAACGACACGATCACCAGCGGCCTCGAGGGGCCGTGGACCGACTCGCCGATCGAGTGGGACAGCGGCTTCCTCGACAACCTGTTCAACTACGAGTGGGAACTCGATAAGAGTCCCGCCGGTGCGTGGCAGTGGACTCCGAAGAACGAGGAGGCACAGGACAGCGCGCCGGACGCCCACGATCCGTCGAAGGGACAAACCCCCATGATGTTGACGACGGACCTCGCCCTCAAGGTAGATCCGGACTACAGGGAGATTGCAGAGCGTTTCCACGAGAACCCCGACGAGTTCAGAGAGGCCTTCGCGAAGGCCTGGTACAAACTGACCCACCGCGACATGGGCCCACCGGAACGGTTCCTCGGCCCGGAGGTCCCCGACGAGGAACTGCTCTGGCAGGACCCCGTCCCCGAGGTCGACCACGACCTGATCGGGGACGAAGAGGTGTCCGAACTCAAGGAGACCGTCCTCGAGTCGGGATTGTCCGTCTCCGAACTGGTCAAGACCGCCTGGGCGTCGGCGTCGACGTTCCGCGACAGCGACAAACGCGGTGGAGCGAACGGGGCCCGCATTCGGCTCGAACCCCAGAAGAACTGGGAGGTGAACGAGCCAGCCCAGTTAGCGACTGTGCTGGAAACCCTCGAGGGAATCCAGGAGGAGTTCAACAGCTCACAGTCCGACGAGACGAGAGTCTCGCTGGCCGACCTGATCGTTCTGGGCGGTTGCGCAGCCGTCGAGAAGGCGGCCAAGGACGCCGGATACGACGTGGAGGTTCCGTTCGAACCGGGGCGGACGGACGCCTCGCAGGAACAGACCGACGTCGAGTCCTTCGAGGTGCTCGAACCCGATGCGGACGGGTTCCGGAACTACCTCGCTGCGGAGCGCGAGCGAGACCTGTCGGCGGAAGAGCACCTGGTGAACAGGGCGGATCTCCTGAGGCTGACCGCTCCCGAGATGACCGTTCTGGTCGGCGGCATGCGCGCACTGAACGCGAATTACCAGCAGTCCGACCTCGGTGTCTTCACCGATCGACCGGGGACGTTGACCAACGACTTCTTCGTGAACCTGCTCGGGATGGACACCCGGTGGGAGGCGGCCTCGGAATCCGAAGACGTGTTCGAGGGGCGCGACCGTGAAACGGGCGACCTCAAGTGGAAGGCTACCCGCGTGGACCTCGCCTTCGGTTCGAACTCACGGCTTCGAGCCCTCGCGGAAGTCTATGGATCTGACGACGCCGAGGAGAAATTTGTGCGTGACTTCGTCGACGCGTGGGGGAAAGTGATGAGTCTGGATCGCTTCGATCTCGAGTAATCGCTGCCGAAATCCTCCGGGCCGCGAGACGTGTACGACGGGTGGACGGAGTGTAGCCACGGACCTCTGTTCGGTCTCTGAACTGTGTCGTAGCGGTCGGGCGAGTGTCGCATCTCGGTGGGAGTCGGAGTCGACCTCGAGGACGCCATCGACGACGACCTGCCCGCAGCCGAAGCAGCCATCTCTGGCGCTACCGTCGCCGGCCTCGCCACCGCCGAGGGTGTTCGACAGATGCGGTCTAGGTTCTTGTATTCGTGCGACGTAGTAACACGTGACCATGCCGGTCAAGAACCTCGCCGTGGACGTCGTAACGTCCACGACAGACGCTTCGGTCACAGAGCTAGCTCAGACGATGCTCGACGAAGAACTGGGTGACCTCGTCATCACCGAAGGGGGCAAGCCGGTCGGTATCGTAACCGACCGGGATATCGCACTCATGGTCGCCCGCCACGGCGATCTCTCGTCCCTGACCGCCGAAGACGTGATGACTCCGGACCCGGTTACAATCCACGAAGACGCAACCGCCGTCGACCTCCCGGCACGGATGGCTGAAGGACGGGTTCGACGTATCCCCGTCGTCGACGACGACGGCAACCTCACGGGTATCGCCACTCTCGACGACGTCGTCGCCACCGCTGGCGAGATGCTGAAAGACGTCGCGACGGTAATCGAGTGGCAGTCCCGCGAATACCGACCCCAGGCGTAGTAGTCGTCCGTTACCGTGTCCGAAGTTTTTGCGGCACTGTTCTCGTTCGCGAGGTGTCCACGTGCTGTGATTCAGCGGGGTGGTCGCCATGTCCGAACACTGTGGTTTAGTGGAAAACCGACTCGTTTAGTGGAAAACCGACACCAGCGAGGCTGTGAAGTCACCGGAGCACGTTAGAAAGGAAATCCGACAGCTACGTACGGTTAACTACGTTTCCGTAGATATCTAGGGTATGCGGCACCTCGAAGGATACGAACATCGACTGGGTCGACACTGTGGGTCAGCCGCGCTCCGAAATCTCTCGGGGTTCTACCGCTGGGGGTTCGACGAGCCTGCGTGTTTCGGATTCGGGGCCGGGTTGGTGTCGACCTACGTCGACCACTCCGAACAGCCGTGGCGCGTGTTCCACCCGTCGGCTCCGTGGCTCGAACGTGCGTTTCTCGACCGGTTCGAGATTCCGTACGCCGTCCGGGAAGGTGACGACTGGGACGATGCATGGACGAACCTCACGAGCCACCTCGACGAGAACGACCCCGTGATGCTGTTCGTCGACCCGAAGGACCTCGAGTACCTCCCTGACCACCCTCACTATCCGCCGCACGTCGTGCTGGCAGTCGGGTACGACGAAGTGTCGGTTCTCCTCAGTGACGCGACGATGTCTGCGCCACAGGCGATTTCCACCGAACGACTCCGAGACGCCTGGAACGTCGACCGATACGTCTCGATGCAGCATCAGAACCTCGTGGTTACCAGGCCCCGAATCGTCGAAGACCGTCGGACTGCGGCGACACGGGCCGTCCGCGACACGGCGACGTACATGCTCGACCCGCTCGGCCTGGGGCGAACCACGCGCGGCCCTCAGGTCGAGGGTGTCCGGGCACTGGAAACGTTCGCGGCCGACGTTCCGACGTGGGCAGACCTCCCCGACCCGACGGGACCACTTCGAGACGCCGTGAGGGCCCTCACCTTCCACGGCGAGGACGCGGCCCTCCGCGGCCTCTACGCCGACGCTATCGAGGACCTCGAATCGTGGGCACACGTCGGCGGTGACAAAGGCGAACAACTGCACGACATCGCCCGAGAGTGGCGCACCGTCGGCGAGTTACTGATGGACGCGCTCGCGAGCGGCGAGTCCGAGGACGTGACGGCCACGCTCGACGAAGCGGGAAGCATCCTCGGCGACATCGCCGCGCGCGAGGAATCGTACTTCGAGCGCATTCGAGAGCGCCTCTAGATCTCTCACCCACTCCGGTTCGTCGGGGCCGTGGCGTCTCGCAGTCCGTCGCCTGCCCCTGCGTGGTCGTCATCGCCGAGCGCGTGGTCGGCGTCGATAGCGACGAGTTCGTCCTCGGGTGTCCCCGCGCGAGGGCTTCTCGAACGACCCGTCTCTGGCCTCCACGGCGACGATTGCGACTTCCGTTACGTCGAGGTCCGTCTTCAGCAGTTCCGAGAGGCTGGGTTCGGTTCGACCGTCTTCGCCGGTGACGACGGACTCCGGGTCGATGCCTGCGGCCACCTCGAACTCGACTGCCGACCTCCAATCGGCTATCCATTCGCCGTCGACGTTCTGGAGTTTCCGAACGACCTCTGTCGGTCGGCGTCCCTCCCGCAATTCCTCCATACGGACGTGTCTGCGGATGGTCGTTTCCGCGAGACGCGTCACTGCGTCCCGAAGTCCACCCGCTGGGATAGGGTCACGCGTCGTCACCGTCACCCGATACCGCTGTCGGAACGGCAGTCCGGAGACGCGACCGATCGCGTCGGAATCGACCAACGTGAGTTCGTCGACCGCAACTCGGTCTGCGGCCGCGGCTTCGATTTCGGGGCGGAGGTCCGTCGCTTCGGTGACGCGACGTCGCGGCTCTTTGACCTCGACGACGAAGGGTCTGCCAGTGCCCAGCACGAGTACGTCGTCGGCTTCCCTGCCTGCGGTGTGAAAGACGACCTCCGCGGCGTCCAGCGCGTCTCGGACGCTCCAGGCCACGATCTCCTCGACGCTCGGGAGGCGTCCGCTCCCGTCGCACGTCTCACAGACCCGGTCCCCGTCGTCCAGTGACTGCGTCTCCGTCCCCCCACATTCTGGGCACTTGCGAACCCGCTGAGCGACGCCCGCCACGAGTTTCCGATATCGGCCGTAGACGTAGCGCGGGGTGATTCTGACCTCGACGTCGGTTGCGACGAGGTCGAGGACCACGACCACGTCCGGACGGTCGGTGTCTCGCGAGGCACCGATGCGGCGTTCGAGGCGGTCGCCGACTTCGCGGTTGACCACGGCGTTGAACGTCACGCCCGCGTTCTCGGGGAGCCCTGCCTCGGTTCGAAGCGTGCGTTCGTTCTTCGCGACCGTCTCCGGCGGACGGGTGCCGACCTGAAACGACTCGAATTCGAGGTCGGACAGCGCCGCTGCCGCCCGGTCTGCCCACTCGTCGAAGTCGACTGTCGTCGCGCCGTCGCACACCCAGCAGTCGGTCGGGGCGACCGGGTGGTACGGTTCGTCGTCGGCGACGGCGCAGGCGACGCGCAGGGCGTGACCCCGCTCGGCGACGGAGAGCCCGGAACCCTGGTCGCCGAAACACCGCCCGAGGCAGGTGTCACAGACGGCCCCGGTGTCGAGGAGTGCCCTCGCGTCGGTGAGCACGGTCATCGCTCGCACTCACCCCGAGGGTGCAGTCGAACGGTTCTCATCCCTTGATGTTCGCCACCGGGCGCATTCTGGCGACTCTCGTACCGATGCCGAGCGCGTCGCTCACGCGAATCACCTCCTCGACGTTCTTGTACGCTCCCGGCGCTTCCTCCGTGAGCGTCCCTCGTGAGCGCGCCCTGACGTAGATGTGCTGTTCTCGGAGCGACCGCTGGAGTTCGTTCGGGGCGTACGTTTTCTTCGCACGGGTTCGAGACATCGCTCGGCCGGCACCGTGGGCGGTCGAGCCGAAGCTCAATTCGAGCGACCGGTCGCCACCACAGAGAGTGTACGAATTCGTCCCCATGCTGCCGGGGATGAGGACGGGTTGGCCCACGTCGCGGTACGCCTCGGAGACCTCGGGTCGGCCGGCCGGGAAGGCACGGGTCGCACCTTTGCGATGGACGAGGAGTTCCTTCTGCTCGCCGTCGACGGTGTGCCGTTCGACTTTCGCGACGTTGTGACAGACGTCGTACACCAACTCCACGGCGGGGTCGTCGAACAGTTCGTCGAAGACGGTCCTGACCGCCGCCGTCATCGCCTGTCGGTTGGTCCACGCGAAGTTGGCCGCCGCGTTCATCGCCGCCAGATAGTCGTCCGCGGCGGCCTCGCCCAGGGGCGCGTAGATGAGTTGCCTGTCGGGAAGCGTCTCGACGATGTCGGGATACGCTCGCTCGAATCGTCTGAGATACTCCGTGCAGGTCTGGTGCCCGAGGCCGCGCGACCCCGAGTGAATCATCACGACGACCTGGTCTTCGTGGACGCCGTAGGCCCTCGCAACCGCCTCGTCGTACACGTCGGTGACGTGCTGGACCTCCAGGAAGTGGTTTCCGGAACCGAGCGACCCGACCTGATTCAGACCCCGGTCGACTGCCCGGGGAGGTACTTTCTTGGGATTCCCGGGGAGTCGCCCGTTCTCCTCGCAGTGTTCGAGGTCCGCCTCCGTCGCGTAGCCGTTTTCCAGCATCCACTCCATGCCGCGTTCGAGGATGTCGCAAAGCGTCGGCCGGTCGACGTCCAGAAAGCAACCCTTTCCCAGTCCGACCGGGACGAGTCCGTAGAGGAGGTCACCGAGTTCCGATTCCCTCCCGCGGACGTCGTCGTACGTGAGGTCCGTCCGCAACAACCGGACGCCGCAGTTGATGTCGTAGCCGATTCCGCCCGGACTGATGACCCCGTCCTCGGGGTCGACGGCGGCGACGCCGCCGATTGGAAAGCCGTAGCCCTGATGGCCGTCGGGGAGGAGCACCGCGAACCGCTGGACGCCGGGGAGGGTCGCAACGTTTCGGATCTGCTCGAGCGTCAGGTCGCCCTCAGTCTGCATTTCCTCCAGGAGAACTTCGGAGGAGTACACGCGGGCGGGGACGCGCATGTCATCGGTTCGCCCGATTTCGTAGACGTTGTCGGCGACCCGTGTAAGTTCCATCACTGGTCACTCCGTTCATGGTACGCGTTGACACAGGAAAACGGTTCCTTCCCCGCGTCGGTGCAGCGATCCGATCGTCTCCGTTTCAGCGACTCGTCCGTGTTCCGTTTCAGCGACTCGTCCGTGTTCCGTTTCAGCGACTCGTCCGTGTTCCGTTTCAGCGACTCGTCCGTGCTCCGTTTCAGCGACCCGGCCGTGCCCCGTATTTGTCGCTGGACGCCGTATGTGACGACAACAGCGATGTATCACTCAATCCTCGTTCCAACCGACGGAAGCCCGGGTGTCGAGGGCGCGGCGGTCAGGGCACTCGACCTCGCGCGAACCGCTGACGCCACGGTTCACACTCTCTACGTCGTCGATACCGCCCCCGAACCGAGTGGCTTGAGCGTCGAGGAGCGCGACGAGATTCGGCAGGCCTCCGAAAATCGCGGCCGTCACGCCACCGTGTGGATTCAGGAGGAGGCGGCCGACCTCGGCGTCGACGCCGTCCGGGAGATCCGGGAGGGCGTTCCGCACCACGAGATTCTGGGGTACGCCCGCGAGTTCGACGTCGACCTGCTCGTGATGGGCACGCACGGCCGGACGGGTTCCGAGCGCGCTCGCCTCGGGAGTACTACCGAGCGAGTCATCGCCCTCTCGGAGGTCCCCGTCATGGCCGTCCGTCTAATGGAGGGAGTCGAACTCCCGGAGACGGGGTACACGATGTACGACCACGTCGTGATACCCACTGATGGAAGCGGGGCGGCCGAACGGGCCGCTGAGCACGGATTAGCGATTGCCGAACGCTACGGGGCCGACGTTCACGTCGTCTACGTGGTCGATACGACGACGTACGGGCTCGAGGACGCCCCCCGGAGCATCGTCGGCCTGCTCAAGGAAGGCGGGGCAGAGGCGACCGAGGCCATCGCGACCGAAGCCCGCGACCGGAACCTCCCCGTGACGACCGACGTCCTGCGGGGTGTCCCAGAAACGGAGATTCTGAACTACGCAGCGGGCGTCGACGCCGACCTGCTCGTGATGGGTACTCGCGGCCGGGCGGGGGCACCGGAGCGGCTTCTCGGAAGCACGACCGCCCGGGTCGTTCGCCGGTTCGAACACCCCGTCCTGACCGTCAGTTGAGGTGGGCTCACAGACCGTCGTTCGGGCCGTCCTCCCCCATTTCGCGGCGACGAACCGTTCGTCGGTGGCGTCACTGGGTCCGAACGCCGTTCGAACCACTCACACACTCGCGGCCACACCCGCGAAATCGCTACAGACGCGGCTGGGATACGCGTGCGTCGACGCACTCGTGTGTGCCGAGACGCTCACGTCTCGACGTTTCTCGCTGTCCGGTGTTGTACTCATGGAAGATTCGACGCTCGCTTTGGGAGTTCGTCCCGACCGAACCTGAATCTGCGTACTCCCCCAGTCACTGCCGACGGCGACGCAGTGGGTCGAATCGCAACCTTTTCGCACGAGTCTTCGCCACCCGAAGACGTGTCCGCGTTGGTTCGACGTGTCGGGTACGCCGCGTTGGTCGGTACGCCCCTCGCCTTACTCGGCGCGTCCCTTCTCACTCCTCCCCGCGTTACACTCGGGGCAGTCACGCTCAATGGCGGCGTCCTCGTCGCCGGTGGGTTCGCCGCCGCGATGGAGCGAGAGCGCGTCTTCGAGCGACTCGACGTGTCCACGCTCGACGGTGACGATGTGGTCGATGCGCTCGCAGTCGTCCTCGGGGCGCTTCTCACCTACGTTCTCAGCGTCGCGTCCGGTCTCGGTCCGGTTCTCGGCTCGGCACTCGTCGGCCTCTCCGTGGGTGTCGTCGTCCCCCGGGTTGCCGTCCCCGCGTACTGTGGGTCGTTCGTCGGCATGGCGTCACCGAGCGTCTTCTCCGCGACCGCGTATCTCGCGGTGGCGGGAATCGCCGCCGGCCTCGCGTACGTCGCTTCGAACGGCGTGTTCGGTGGGTTCGGCGGGAAACTCGGCACGGTCGCGTTGTTCGGGTGTGCGACGGCGATGCTCCTGCCGGGCGTCGAGTACGTCGCTGGAAGCCCACTTCCGTGGTCCACCGCTTCCGCAGTCGTCCCGGTGGCGCTCGTCGGTGCCGTTGCAACTGTCGTGCTGAGCGTTCGGCTGGAACTCGGCGGCGTTCTCGGCTCGGCACTCGTCGGCGTCGTCGCCGGCGTGGTGTTCCCCGCGCTCCTCCCGCGGTGGGGGGCGACGCTGGCGGCCGTCGCCTTCTGTGCCTCGTTCGTGGGGATGTCGACGGTCGACCGACTCTCCACGCCGCTTCAGGTCGGTGCCGCTGGAACGCTCTCCGGTCTGCTGTTCATCGGCGTCTCACCCGCCTTCGCGGGCGCTGGTGGAAAACTCGGGACGATTGCGTTCGTCTCCTGTGTCGCGCTGTTCGGGGCCACGAAACTGCTCGACGCCGCCGTCTCGCTCGGATCGTCGCCCTGACCGAACGGCCGGCGCGACGACGTTCGGTGGCCTGCACACAGGGGTCCGAACAGAGCGCCTTCGCACACCGGAATCGTCGAGCGACGCTCCGGAGAGCCCCCCGTGGTTCGACCGACATGGTACTTCCGTCTCGCCCGCGAACGACTACACCACGTCGAGGGCAACCCATGACAGACGAACACGAGTCGAGTGCGGCCGGGGGAGACGCTGACACGTCGGGGAACGTCGGAGGAACCGACCCGCACACCGGAGACGCCGTTGGTGCCGACCGCGACCGCGTCCGAATCGCGAAAACGAACGAGGAGCGCGAGGACGCGTACGGTATCCGACACCGTGTCTTCGTGGACGAACAGGGCGTCCCCGAAGACCTCGAACGCGACCGATACGACGCGGCGGCGACCCACTTCGTCGCCTATCGAGGGGCCCGCCCGGTCGGTACGGCGCGACTCCGGCATCTTGACGAGGGCCGAGCCAAGGTCGAGCGCGTGGCGGTCCTCCCGGACGCGCGGGGTGAGGGTTGGGGTCGACGACTGATGGACGCCGTCGAAGAGACCGCCTCGGAGCGGGGCGCGACCCGACTCGTGCTCCACGCACAGACGCCGGTGGAACCGTTCTACGAACGTCTCGGGTATCGAACCGTCAGCGACGAGTTCTTCGAGGCCGACATCGCTCACGTCGAGATGGTGAAAGGGCTCGTTTCCTCCGACTCGACGTGACGTCTCACGATACAGAATCTCCGGCGTTCATATATAAATGCTTGAGTGGCAATGGCGTGGACATACGTCTCGGGGGGTGAATACTCATCCGTCCCCGGCACCTGGCGGACCAACTGGTCCGTCGCCGGTGGACTGCCTCTGACACTTTCGGGGGGGACGTGTCATCACCGTCACGTCTGTCCCGTTCGACGGCGCGGTCGGTCTTCCTGTCGTTGCGGCTTGCTACTTCGTCTGCGGCTCCTCGCCGACGCCCGACGCCCTACCCTCGCGCTGTTTGACGACGTGAAGTCGAGCGGAGCGATGCGTCTAGACGAGATGGAACGCAGTGAGTCCCACGCAGTTGCTGGAACCGCGAACACAGCCGTCGGCGACGGAGTGCCGCCGAAACTGCGAGTTTAGAGGAACTCTTCGATGGAGTCTGCGACTTCCTCGGGCGTGTCGCCGACCGGGACGCCGGCGTCGTTCAGCGCCGAAATCTTGCTCTCGGCGGTTCCGGTTCCCGACCCCGAGACGATGGCTCCGGCGTGTCCCATGCGCTTGCCCGGCGGTGCGGTTCGTCCGGCGATGAATCCGGCGACGGGCGTGTCCATGTGCTCGGCGATGAACGCCGCGGCCTGCTCTTCGTCCTCGCCGCCGATTTCGCCGCACATGACGACGGCGTCGGTCTCTTCGTCCGCTTCGAACAGTTCGAGCGCGTCGATGAACGAGGTGCCGATGATGGGGTCGCCGCCGATGCCGATGGCGGTCGTCTGTCCGATACCGCGGCTCGTGAGATTGTCGACGACTTGGTAGGTCAACGTTCCCGACCGCGAGACCAGGCCGACGTTGCCGTCGGAGAAGATGTTGCCCGGCAGGATGCCGAGTTTGGCCTCCCCCGGCGTGATGAGACCCGGACAGTTCGGGCCAATGAGTCGGGTGTCGACTTCCGTGAGTCGCTTGTTGACCTTGGCCATGTCCTGCGTCGGGACGCCCTCGGTGATGGCCACCACGAGGTCGAGGTCGGTGTCGAGCGCCTCGAATATCGCGTCACCGGCGAACGCCGGCGGCACGAACACGACGGAGGCGGTGGCGTCCTCGGCGTCGACTGCGGCGTCGACCGTGTTGTAGACGGGGACGCCGTTGACTTCCTGGCCGCCCTTGCCGGGGACCGCCCCGGCGACCACGTTCGTCCCGTACTCCATCATCTGCTGGGTGTGGAAGCTCCCCTCCCCACCGGTGATGCCCTGTACAACCACTCGCGTGTCGTCGTCGACGAGAATACTCATTGGGAGACCTCCTGTGCGTTCTCGACGGCCTGTTGGACCGCCGATTCGAGCGTTTCTTCGACCTCCACGAGATCGGTGTTCAGAATTTCCATGCCCTCTGCAGCGTTGGTCCCGGCGAGGCGGACCACGACGGGTTTGGGAATCTCGTCGAAAGATTCGAGTGCCTCGTTGATGCCCTTGGCCACCTCGTCACCGCGGGTGATGCCGCCGAAGATGTTGAAGACGACCGAGTCGACGTTGGGGTCCGAAAAGACCATGTCGAGGGCGTTGGTGACTCGCTCCGCCTTCGCGCCGCCGCCGATGTCGAGGAAGTTGGCGGGCTTGCCGCCGTAGTAGTCCACGAGGTCGAGCGTCGTCATGACGAGGCCGGCACCGTTGCCGATGATGCCGACGTTGCCGTCGAGACGGACGTAGTCGAAGCCGTACTCGCCCGCCTTGCGTTCGAGGTCGTCCTCGTAGGTCTCGTCTTCGAGTTCGGCGAGGTCGGGTTGCCGAAAGAGCGCGTCGTCGTCGATGTTCATGACGGCGTCGGCGGCGATGACCTCGTCGTCCTGGGTAATCATGACGGGATTGATTTCGATGTCGCTGGCGTCGCGGTCGTCCCACAACTGGTAGAGCGTCGAGAGAATCGAGGAGACGCCGCGAGCGACCTCGTCCGGAACGCCCGCGTCGTAGACGGCCTTTCGGGCCTGGTACGGGAACATGCCGAACGCGGGGTCGATGTGCTCGCGTGCGATTGCCTCGGGCGTCTCGGCGGCGACTTCCTCGATGTCGACGCCGCCTTCGGTCGAGACCATCGCCACGGGCTTGCCCTCGGTGCGGTCGAGGGTCACGCCCACGTACAGTTCGTCCTTGAAGTCGACGCCCTCTTCGACGAGAACCTTGTCGACCGTGTACCCTTTGAGGTCCATCCCGAGAATCTCGTCGGCGTACTGGCGAGCCTCGTCCGCGTCGGTCGCGATTTTGATACCGCCTGCCTTTCCACGCCCTCCGACGTGGACCTGTGCTTTGATGGCGACCGGGAAGCCGAGTTTTTCGGTTGCCTCCACAACCTCGTCGACGCTCGCGGCCAACTGGGAGTTCGGCACCGGAATCCCAGTCTCGGCGAACACCTCCTTCGCCTGATACTCGTGGAGCTTCATTATTGACTCGCTCGCTACTTGCCGAGTGGGTGAGTTAGTGTTACCGGAACGAGTCGGAAACGACCTGGTCACAACGAGGTGATACCCCGACACGACTCTGCCCGTATCTCGGATTTTCGGTCGACTGGACTCTTGAATCACCGTAATCGACGCTGGTCACACTCTCTCCGTGGTTGAACTCCGAATGTCAACTAATGTCTGGATACTCAAGACGTTCGAAGAACTCATTATACAATATTAGGAATTTCGTCCAGAAATTCTTTATACCTGTGTGCGGCTGTTAACTAATGTGTGTGTTAGCGACAAAATCACCAATCGAAACGTGACGTGTTCCTCGACGTACTCCCACGATGCCGACTCTCGCTCGCAGGTTTGTGAGGAAGCACCCTGAGCCCCATCGGAGACAACGCAATATGACCAAACGCCACATCGAACTCCCGTCAGACGCACAGGAAACGATTCACCAGGCCATCGCATACGTCGACACCCGACTCTCCTCGTCGGAGGAGACCGCTGTGGTCGTTCGAGAGGTCCTCGCCGACCTGTTCGGCGACCGCATGCTGTTCGAACGGTACCGCGCCGGCGAAGCCCTCCCGCCGATGGCCGAGGCTCGACTGCAGAGCTACGACCCCCGGAACGCCGTCGTCGAATCCGAGTACTGGGCCGAACAGGACCTCGGACGGCTCCGAGAGTCGAAGTACCTCCAGTACCTCTGGCGCGGCTTCGACGCGTCGCCGCTCTCGCACAACGTCGCCTTCGCGCTCCCGTTTCGACAGATGCTGGCGAACCACCTCTTCGCGGAGGCGGGCGACGGATTGCGCCTGTTCGGCGGCATCAAAATCCAGTGCGGTCACAACATCGTGATGGGCGACAACACCGTCGTCCACAACGACGTTCTCCTCGACGACCGCGGGGAGTTGGTCGTCGGTGACCGCGTCTCGATTGCCGACCGCGCTCACGTCCACACCCACGGCCACGACATCGTCGACCAGACGGACGTGACGACCTACCGAACGATTCTCGAAGACGACGTTCGACTGGGCTACGATTCGATGGTGAGTGCCGGGTGTCACGTCGGCGAGAACGCCATGGTCGGCACGTCGGCGATGGTTCGCGGCGACGTCCCCGCCCACCACGTCGCCGTCGGGACGCCCGCCGCGAGTGTCACGGTCAAACCGGGCTGGGAGGCCGTCGCCGAGGACACCGGTTCGCTGGCGGACAACCGCGACTCGCGTCGGTTACCGACCGAACTGCCCGACGACTTCGTTCAGTTCGACGAGTTCGGCCGGGAGTGGCCTTCGACGGCCAGGCCGTAATCGGGCGTCTGTCGGTCTGGCTGTCCGCGGGATCGGTCACTCTCCCTCGTCGAGTGCGGGGAGGCGGCGCACGACGAGGACCGGCGCGAGCGAGCGCTCGGCGTTGATTCCCTCGCTCAGGGCGACGAGGACGTGCTCCGTCTTCGGCGCGGGATTCAGTAGCAGGATGGCGTCGACCCTCTCCTCGTGGGCTACCCGCTCGAACGTCCTCGTGGCGTCGTGAGTGAACACGGGTCCGAGCCACTGACTCAGGCCGACGACCGACCCGTAGGTCGTTCCCAGTACGCGCGAAATGAAGTTAGTAGCCGCCGCTTCGAGGCATCTCCGTCGCCAACTCCGAGGCCGGGAGTGCGACGAGGAGGGCGACCACCGCGCCGATGGCGAGGGAGACGCTCGCGGCCGAACCGGCGATACCCGCGGCCAACCCCGGAAAGACGAAGATACCCGCGCCGATCATGGTCCCGACGCCGATGGCGAGACCCCCGCCGGGACAGATGGTCCGCTACAGTTCGACGCCCGCCTCGAGCACCGTCGATTGGGGCGTCGCCTCCGCCGACCCGCCGTCCATACCGGCCGTACTCGTCGCTTCGGTTTAATTTTCGGGATGAGCAATTCGGACGGGTCGTCTGATTTTCGGCGATACGTATTCAGGCACCGGTGTGGTACTCATTACCATGGGCGAAGGCTGCGTCTGCGTCGGCGTACTGAGTTTCCACAATAGCAAGGAAACGAAAGCGATTCTCAACGCGGTCGAGGCGCTCGGACACGACACCGAGTGGCTCAGAGAAGAGAACACCGTCTTCAGGGTCACCGACGGGTCGGTTCGACTCGAACCCGCCGCGGACATCATCGCCAACCGACTGCTCCTGTCGAACACCGACCAGCCCAGCGAGGAACTCGGCATCGCACAGATGCTGGCGAGTCTCCGGCCGATGTTGAACACCCCGGAGTCGACCTCTCGGGCCGCACACAAGATAGCGACGGCCGCGGCCCTCGCCACGAACGACGTACCCGTACCCGATACGCTGTTGGCTCTCAGCGCCGAGCAGTTGAACCGTCGCCGTCGGGAGTTCGGGGACGAGGCGGTGTACAAGACCGCCATCGGGACCCACGGCGGCGGCGCGTGGAAGGTCGACACCGGGGAGTCGCTGACCGCGAAAGTGGGGAGTCGGCGGGCGTTTCTGCAGGAGCTCCTCGGCGACCGCGAGCGGCCGCGAGACCTCCGCGTCTACGTCGTCGACGGCGAAGTCGTCGGGGCGATGTTTCGGTACGCCGCCGCCGACGACTGGCGGACGAACGTCGCCCTGGGCGGTGCTGTCGAGGACGCGACGCAGCAGCTCTCCGAGCGCGTCAAAGGCATCGCACTGCGCTCTGCGGGCGTCGTCGGGCTCGATTACGCCGGCGTCGACCTCATCGAGGACGACGGCGAGTGGTTCGTCCTCGAAGTGAACCCCACCGCGGGCTTTACCGGACTGTACGACGCGACGGGTCGGAGCCCCGCGCCGTACATCGCCAGACTCGCAATCGAGCGAATCGGTGGCACCGTCGACGACGAACTCGTCTACGAACTGTCCGCGACGCTGGACGACTCGACGCCGACCTGCCGGCCAGCGCCGGAACCGCCCTCGCCCGACGAGCAGATGATAATCGGCTTCACCGAACGGGTGGTCGTCAGCGGCACGAGCGGGACGAAGACGGTCATCGGCAAGGCGGACACCGGGGCCTCGCGGACGAGCATCGACCTCAGACTCGCCGCCGACATCGGTGCCGGGCCGATTCACACCGTGAGTCGGGTGCGGTCGGGAACCAGCAGACGCGGCCGCAGTCGACCGGTGGTCGACCTCGTCGTCGGTATCGGCGGCAACCAGCACACCGTCGCCGCCAACATCGAAGACAGGAGTCACATGACACACCCGCTGCTGATCGGGCGGGACATCCTCAAGCACTACTTCCTCGACATCAGTCGGCGCGTCGAAGACCCGGAGACACAGCCGATAGACGAGGAGTGACCAGAGACGTGGAGTGACCGCAGAATCGTGGGCGCGACGAGGTGAGCACTCGCCGGGTGACGCGCGAGTATCAGCGCAGCGACACCCTGGCCTCCGGGGTCGACTCGCTCGACCGCAACGAGAGGGCCGTCACGAGAGCAGTCGACACGACCGTCACCAGCGCCAGCAGTCCGACCGCGACGTTGACCACCATCAGCGCGAAACTCGCCACGACGAGGCCGAGCAGTAACCAGACCGCAAGCATCACCAGCAAGAGGTCTACTCGGTGGAGGATTCGTTCGTCTACCATGCCACTCAGACGTCGTCGCTCAAGATAAACTCGTACGCCGGCGCGGACGGCCGACAGAGCCACTTTTATCGCCCGCCGCGCCGACTGCCAACGCATGCGTGCAGTCCGATATCACGAACACGGCGGTACCGACGTGTTGCGAGTGGACGAAATCGACCGGCCGTCGGCCGGCCCCGGGGAAGTCGTCGTCGAGGTCGCGGGTGCGGGTGTCAACCCCGTAGACACGTACTTCCGCGAGGGGGCGTACACGCCGTTCACGTTGCCGATGATTCCCGGCGGCGACTTCGCGGGCGAGGTCGTCGAGGTCGGCGAGGGCGTCGAGGGTCTCGCCGTCGGTGACGTGGCCTACGGGACCGGACTCGGCAAGGACCACCTCGGCCCCTGTGCCGAGTACGCGGTCGCTCCGACGGACCGAACCGTACCCCTCCCCGACGGGGTCGACCCCGTCGCCGCCGGCGGGGCGGGAACCGCGGCGGTCACCGCCTACCGCGCGCTAGTCGACCACGCGCGACTCGCACCCGGAGAGACGGCGCTGATTCACGGCGGGAGCGGCGGCGTCGGTCACGCGGCCGTCCAGCTCGCCGCGGCGATGGGTGCTAACGTCGTCACCACGGCCGCCCCGACGTACCACGACCGACTCGTCGACTTCGGTGCCGACGCCGTGCTCGACTACGACCGAGACGACCTCGAAGACGCCGTCCTCGACGCGGCGGGCGGCGAGGTCGAGGTCATCCTCGACCACCGACTCGACGACTACTTCGAGTTCGACGTGTCGGTCGCGGCCACGGGTGGCCGGATGGTCGGCATCGGCGAGAACGTCCCCGAAGTCGGGACGACGGCCCCCGCCATCGCCCGCCTGAAGGACTTCCACGCGACGTTCATGAGCATGTTCAACACGCCGGACCTCACGGTCCCGCTCGAACGCGTGGCCCGGTTGATGGCCGACGGCGACATCGAAATCGCGGTCGCCCGGGCGTACGACCTCGACGAAGTACCGGAGGCCCACCGCGCGGTCATGGAAGACAGTTTCCTCGGGAAACTCGTCGTCACGCCCTGAACTCGCGGTCCACTCCGTCTCGACCCGGCGGCACTCCTCGAAGAGCGAGCCAGGCGTCGATTTATGCGCCTCCGGACGCATTCTCGGTGTATGTCCGTCACCTTCGACTTCACAGACCAGGTTGCACTCGTGACCGGCGCGAGCGGAGCACTCGGCGGGGCGGTCGTCGAGGCGTTTCGGGACGCAGGGGCCACTGTCGTCGGTGCCGACGTCGTCGAACCGGGCGGCGACGTCACGCTCTTCGACGACGACCTCGTCTCCTTCGAGCAGGGCGACTTCACCGACGAAGCGGCGGTCGAGCGCGTCGTCTCGTCGGTCGTCGACGAACACGGCCGACTCGACGTGCTGGCGAACGTCGCCGGGACGTGGCGCGGGGGAACGCCAATCCAGGAGACCGAACTCGACACCTTCGACTTCCTCTTCGACGTGAATCTGAAGACGATGTTTCTCGCGTCGAAGCACGCCCTCCCCCACCTCCGAGAGCAAGCGGGGTCCATCGTCAGCGTCTCCGCTCGGTCCTCGCTCGAAGGCGGAGAAGGTGACGGCGTCTATCGGGCGTCGAAAGCGGGCGTCCGTCTCCTGACCGAGACCATCGCCGAAGAAAATCTGGGGACGGTTCGGGCGAACGCGGTCATGCCGAGCGTCATCGACACGCCGACGAACCGCGAGATGATGCCCGATTCCGACCACTCGAAGTGGGTCGCGCCCGAGCAGATCGCTCGCGTCGTGCTCACGCTCTGTTCGGACGCCGTCGAGGTGACAAGCGGCGCGGCGGTTCCGGTGTACGGGGAAGCGTGACCGACAGTCGGTGTTTCGGACGCTATCGTCTGCGCGGTGTGACAGTCACCGAGATACCGCGAGGTTCGCTAAAATTTCGACGATTGACGACCGCGTCTACGATGATTTGCACAACCCTTTTGCTCCACGTCGTACAGGTGTAGGCCAATGAGCACAGGTGGTCCCCGATGACGATGGACGACCGTATCGAGGAACTCCGACGGAAACGCGAGCGGGCACTCGCCGGTGGGGGAAAAGAGCGGATTCAGTCCCAGCACGACAAGGGGAAAATGACCGCCCGCGAGCGCATCGATTACTTTCTCGACGACGGGACCTTCACGGAGTTCGACCAGTTTCGAACCCACCGCACCCACACCTTCGGGATGGAGGAGCGACAGTTACCCGGCGACGGTGTCGTCACCGGATACGGTGAGGTAGAGGGCCGAACGGTCTTCGTCTTCGCTCACGACTTCACCGTCTTCGGAGGCTCACTCGGCGAGGTGTTCGCCGAGAAGGTCTGCAAGGTGATGGACAGGGCCGTCGAGGTCGGTGCGCCGGTAATCGGGCTGAACGATTCGGCGGGTGCGCGCATCCAGGAGGGCGTCAAGAGTCTCGGCGGCTTCGGCGAAATCTTCCGCCGGAACACCGAGGCGAGCGGCGTCGTCCCGCAGATTTCCGCCATCATGGGTCCCTGTGCGGGCGGGGCCGTCTACTCGCCCGCCATGACGGACTTCGTCTTCATGGTCGAAGAGACCAGTCACATGTTCATCACCGGACCGGACGTCATCAAGACGGTGACCGGCGAGGAGGTGTCGTTCGAGGAACTCGGCGGCGCGCGCACCCACGCGTCGACTTCCGGCGTCGCCCACGTCGCCACCGACACCGAAGAGGAGGCACTGGACGAGATTCGTCGACTGCTCTCGTACCTCCCCCAGAACAACGTCGAGGACCCACCACGCGTCGACCCGTGGGACGACCCCGAACGCGCCGCCGACGAACTCACAGAAATCGTCCCC
This sequence comes from Halobacteriota archaeon, assembly GCA_051747545.1. Lineage (GTDB taxonomy): Archaea > Halobacteriota > Halobacteria > Halobacteriales > Haloferacaceae > JBNJGG01. The sequence continues at coordinate 20,096 of JBNJGG010000031.1, forward strand.
GACCAGCCACGGAAGCCCTACGACGTGCACGACGTGATTGGACACGTCATCGACGAGGGGTCCTTCTTCGAGGTCCACGAGGGCTTCGCGAAGAACATCGTGGTCGGTTTCGGCCGCCTCGACGGCCATTCGGTCGGCATCGTCGCCAACCAGCCCCGGGTCAACGCGGGGACGCTCGACATCGAATCGTCCGAGAAAGCGGCCCGGTTCGTCCGGTGCTGTGACGCCTTCAACGTCCCAATCGTGACGTTCGTGGACGTACCCGGCTTCATGCCCGGCACCGACCAGGAACACGACGGTATCATTCGCCACGGCGCGAAACTCCTGTACGCCTACTCGGAGGCGACCGTCCCCCTTCTCACGGTCATCACCAGGAAGGCCTACGGCGGGGCCTACGACGTGATGGCGTCGAAGCACCTCGGAGCCGACCTCAACTACGCGTGGCCGACCGCAGAAATCGCGGTCATGGGTCCACAGGGTGCCGTGAACATCCTCTACAGAGACGAGCTCGCCGCCGCAGACGACCCGGAAGCGCGTCGGCAGGACCTCATCGAGGAGTACCGCGAGGAGTTCGCCAATCCCTACTCCGCCGCCGACCAGGGCTTCATCGACGACGTCATCGAACCGCCGGAGACGCGGGCCCGACTCATTCAGGACCTCTCGATGCTCCGGTCCAAGCGAACGTCGCTCCCCGACAAGAAGCACGGGAACCTCCCGCTATGAGCGACACGGCCGACTCCGAGGAGGTGATCGACATCGTCGCACTCGGCCCCGGAAGTAGCTCCGACGACCCGGCAAGCGACCTCGTCGTCGCGGGTCTGGAACAAGCGTGTCCCGAGGAAGCCGCGGCCATCGTCGCCGCAATCGGTGCTCACCTGCGCGACTGTGAGGTCTCAGCGCTCGCCGCCGCCGACGAGGCGGAGACGTGGGACGGTAACCGCTGGGCGTTCGCGGGTCGCCTCGACGCCCTCGGCGAGCGCTCGTCCCGGGTCCCCGACGGTGCGCCCACCGACCGGTGGACCGCCGCCGGGCGAATCGACCGCTTCTAGCCGGTCCTCGCGTTCCCCGTGTAGCCGTACCTTCTGTGCCGAGAGTGACTCGTTTCACTCGATACCGGGCTAGCGGTCGTCGACGATGTCCCAGTCGTCGACGATGACCCCGTCGACGCCCCGCTCGCGCAGGGTCGCCACCTACGAGTACCCGACATAATTCTATTGTTTGTGATTGTAA
>JBNJGG010000032.1:0-20402 GCA_051747545.1 Halobacteriota archaeon
CGCGAAGGCGTCTCGTGGGAGCTGTCGCTGCCGGTCGGGTCGGTGCACGATCCGGAGGCGGCGCCGGGCGCGACGGCGCTGCTCTGGGAGTGGCAGGACCGCGGCGCGGCCGGCCTGGGCGCCAGGCAGCGACGCGAGGCGTTCGCGCGGCTGGGCGTGCGCGGCGGCGGCGCGTCGGGCCGGGACCGGAGCGTCGTCGCGGGCAGCGGCCTGGTCGACGTGCTGGCCGACGGCTTGGCGCTGACGGTGCACGAGGTGACCGATCCGGCGCTGGACGACGCCGAGTTCGATACCGCGCGGATCCACGCGCTCGAGGCGCTGGACGCGCTGACGGACCGGCCTGTCGACCGGCTGGACGAGGAGCTGAACGCCCGGGCGTTCGTCGGCCCGCACGCCCGCAGCGCGCTGGGGACCGTGGCCGGCGTCGCGGCGCCGTCGTCGGGCCCGAAGGCGCGACGTTGGTGATCGTCGGGGGCGTCGACCCCGAGGCGGCGCTGGACCTGGCCGAGGCGGCGCTCGGCGAGTGGCGCGGTGCCGCGCCCCAGGCGACGTCGGGCCCACCGGACCCGTCCCCGTCAGGGGGCACCGAAAATACCTGATTTCTGATATCAGATTCCGACTCATCGACCCAAACGCCCTATTTTGACCTTTTTAGCGCAGAGTACGTCATTATCTTCATCTGATAGTTTCGATGCCTTTATACCTTCGAAGAGAATACGTGCGGGTACACGTATGACGACAGCAGAATGCGTCGAGTGCGGGGCCGAGGTCTCCCTGCACGACGACCTCGAGGCAGGAGAGATTATCGACTGCGGAACCTGCGGTGCAGAACTGGAAGTCATCGACGTCAACCCACCGGTCCTCGACCGAGCCCCCGAGCTCGAAGAGGACTGGGGGGAGTAAATTGATCGACGAAACGAGCCACCAGCCACCCCAACCCGTCAGGAGAGAGTCGTAACATGAACGTCGGCATCCTCTATTCGCGCATCCGAAAAGACGAGAAGCTCCTCCTCTCGGAGCTCCGCGACCGCGACCACGACGTGACGAAGATAGACGTTCGGAAACACCGCTTCGGGCTCGAGGAGACGACGGCCCCGGTCGAGGGACTCGATGTCGTTGTCGACCGCTGTCTGTCGACTAGCCGGAGTCTCTACGCAACGAGGTTTCTGGCGGCCTACGGGGTCCCCGTCGTCAACTCGCCGGAGACGGCCGAAATCTGCGCCGACAAGGCGAAGAACAGTCTGGCGCTCGCACAGGCGGGGGTTCCCACACCGGCGACGGAAGTGGCGTTCACGAAGGAGGCCGCACTCGAGAGCATCGAGGAGTTCGGCTACCCCTGCGTGCTGAAGCCCGTCGTCGGGTCCTGGGGGCGACTGATGGCCAAGATCGACAGTCGAAACGCCGCCGAGGCCATCCTCGAACACAAGGCGACGCTCGGTCACTACGAGCACAAGGTGTTCTACATTCAGGAGTTCGTCGAGAAGCCGGGGCGGGACATCCGGGTACTCGCGACCGACGGCGAGCCAATCGCCGCGATGGTGCGCTCTTCGGACCACTGGTTGACCAACGCCGCGAAAGGCGCGACGGTCGAACCGTTCGAGGTGGACGACGAGGCTGCCGACATCGTCGCTCGCGCGAGCGACGCCGTCGGCGGCGGATTGCTCGGCGTCGACCTGATGGAGACGGGGGACTCGTACACGGTCCACGAGGTCAACCACACCGTCGAGTTCAAGGCGCTCGATTCGGCCGTCGACGAGGACGTGCCCGGGAAGGTCGTCGACTGGCTGGAAACGAAGGTGGCCGCCGAGACGGGGGTGACCGCATGACCCTGCGGGCCAGCGTCGTCGGCGGCAGCGGTTTCACCGGGGGCGAACTCCTCCGACTGCTTGCGGGCCACCCCGACTTCGAGGTGGCACAGGCGACGAGCCGCGAGTACGCGAACAAGACCATCGGGAGCGTCCACCCAAACCTTCGAGAGTTGGACCTGCGGTTTTCGAACCCCGAGGACCTCGAATCGGTCGACGTGCTCTTCGCGGCGACGCCGCACGGTGTCTCGATGCAGCACGTCGACGCGTTCTTCGAGTCGGCCGACACCGTCGTCGACCTCAGCGCGGACTTCCGACTCGATAGCGAGGAACAGTACGACGAGTGGTACGACGGCCACACCTGTCCCGAGTACCTGGAGAAGTCGGTGTACGCCCTCCCCGAACTGACCCGCGAAGACCTCCCCGGCGCGGAACTGATAGCGGGAGGCGGCTGCAACGCGACGGCGACGATGCTCGGACTGAAACCGCTGTTCGACGCCGAAATCTTGGAGGGAGACGAGCAGATAGTCGTCGACGTGAAGGTCGGCTCCTCGGAGGGCGGGGCGGGTGGCGGAAAGGCCTCCTCGCACCCCGAGCGGTCGGGCATCGTCCGGCCCTACGCGCCGACGAGCCACCGTCACGAGGCCGAAATCGAGCAGTTCCTCGGCGTCTCGGTCTCCTTCACCGTCCACGCGGTGGACATGATTCGCGGTGCCTCGGCGACGTGTCACGTCTTTCCCTCCTCGAAGGTGACGAAGGGAGACCTCTGGAAGGCGTATCGGGGAGCATACGAGGACGAACGCTTCATGCGGATGGTCGCCGGCGGCGGTGGCGTCTACCGCTACCCAGAGCCGAAGGCGGTCGCCGGGACCAACGTCGGCGAGGTCGGCTTCGAACTCGACCCGCCGAACCGTCGCGTCGTGGTCTTCTCGGCCATCGACAACATGATGAAAGGCTCGGCCGGGCAGGCCGTCCACGCCGCCAACATCGCGCTCGGCCTCGACGAGACCGCGGGGCTCGACTTCCTCGGCCTGCACCCAGTGGGGGCTCCATAAATGGTGGTCGTCGTCAAAATCGGCGGCGCTCGCGCCGTCAACCCCGAAGGAGCCATCGAAGACATCGCCTCGCTCGTCGCAGACGGCGAGCAGGTGGTCGTCGTCCACGGCGGGTCGACCGCAGTCGACGAGCTACTCGAACGCGTCGGCGTCGAACCGACCTACGTCGAGACGCCCGGCGGCGTCGTCGGGCGCTTTACCGACGAAGAGACGATGGAAGTGTTCACGATGGTCATGGCGGGGAAACTCAACACGGACCTCGTGAGGACGCTGCGAGCGGCGGGCGTGAACGCGCTCGGTCTCTCGGGCGTCGACGGCGGTCTCATGACCGGCCCGCGCAAGTCGGCCGTGCGGGTCGTCGAGGATGGGAAAAAGAAAATCAAGCGGGGCGACCACTCCGGGAAAATCGTCGCTGTCAACGCCGACCTGCTGGAGACGTTGCTGGCGGCGGGCTACACCCCCGTGACTGGCCCGCCGATGCTGGCAGACGACGGCGTCGCGGTCAACGCCGACGCCGACAGAGCGGCGGCGGCCGTCGCGGGCGCGCTCGGTGCGACCCTCGTCGTGCTCACGGACGTCGAAGGCGTCTACGCCGACCCCGACGATCCCGCGACGCTCATCGAATCCGTCGAGACGACCGACGGGATGGACGCGCTGAAGGACGCCGCCGAGGGGTTCATGACGAAGAAGGTCATGGCCGCGACGGAGGCGCTCGACGGCGGTGCCCGGACGGTTATCGTCGCCGACGCCAACGCGGACGAACCGGTTAGCGCCGCGCTGAACGGCGGCGGCACGCACGTCGAGGCGAGCGCGCTCGACACGAACGACGACAGCGAGACCGACGGCGAGAGCGACAGCGAACAGGAGGTTTCCCAATGAGCGACATCGACTTCATTTCCGGTAGTAAGCCAATCGAAATCGAACGCGGTGAGGGCCCGTACCTGTACGGTGCAAACGGGACAGAATACCTCGACTGCGGGGCCAGTTACGCCTGCACCCCGCTGGGTCACAGTCACCCGGCCGTCGTCGACGCAGTACAGACGCAGGTTGCGGACCTCACCTTCGTCGACTCGTCGTATCCCGTCCAGTCGCGGGAGAACGCCTACGCCGTGCTCGTCGCCTCGGCACCCGAGGGACTCGGGCGGGCGTGGTTCTATAACTCGGGGACGGAGGCCAACGAGGCCGCACTGAAGTTCTCGCGCAGCGCGACCGGGCGGTCGAAGATACTCGCGGCGACGCGTTCCTTCCACGGGCGGACGATGGGGTCGCTCGCGGCGACGTGGAAAGACGCGTACAAGAAGCCGTACGAGCCGCTGGCCGGGGACGTGGAGTTCGTCCCCTACGGCGACAGCGAGGAACTCGAAGCCGCCGTCGACGAGGAGACGGCCGCGGTCATCCTCGAACCCATCCAGGGCGAGGGCGGCGTCCACGCCCCGCCCGAGGGCTACCTCGAAGTCGCCCGCGAGGTCACCGAAGACGCGGGTGCCGCACTCGTCTTCGACGAGGTGCAGACCGGCATGGGACGCACCGGGACGATGTGGGCCTGCGAGCAGGCGGGCGTCGTCCCCGACGTGCTCACGAGCGCGAAGGGCCTCGGAAACGGCCTGCCCGTCGGGGCCGTCGTCGTCGCCGATTGGATTGCCGAGGGGGCGGCCTCGCACAACTCGACGTTCAGCGGTGGTCCGGTCGTCTCGGCGGCCGTCGACGCCACCATCACCACCCTCGTCGAGGAGGACCTCCCGGCACACGCCGGCGACGTTGGCGCGTACCTCGTCGAAGAACTCGACGCCGCGACCGACGAGCACGATCTGCCAATCCGCGAGGTTCGCGGTCGCGGCCTGCTCGTCGGCGTCGAGGTCAAACGCGGTGCCAACCGTATCCTGCGCGACTTCGCCCTGCAGCACCAGATTCTCGCCCTGCCCGCGGGCCGAACCGTCGTTCGACTGCTCCCGCCGCTACTCGTCGAGCGCGAGCACGCCGACAGGGTGGTCGACGCGTTCACGGAGGTGCTTGGATGAACGCGGCGAACGAACGGTCTGACCCGACCGTCGTCGACGACACCGAAGCGCGCGAGTTGCTCATCGACCTCGTGTCCATCCCGTCGCCGTCGGGCGAAGAGGATGCTGCCGCCGACTGCCTCGTCGAGTTCTTCGAGGCGCACGACCGCCAGGCGTGGACAGACGAGGTCGGTAACGTGAACGCACCCGGCGACGACGCCGTGTTGCTTACCTCGCACATCGACACCGTTCCCGGCGACATCCCCGTGGAAGTCGACGACGAGGGAAACCTCTGGGGGCGCGGCAGCGTCGACGCGACCGGCTCGCTGGCGGCGATGGCCGTCGCGGCGGTTCGCACGGGCGTCAGTTTCGTCGGCGTCGTCGGCGAAGAGGTCGACTCCCGAGGCGCACGCCACCTCGTCGATTCCGGGCGTGACGCGCCGGGAGCGGTCGTCAACGGCGAGCCCAGCGGATGGGACGGTATCACGCTCGGGTACCGCGGCCTGCTCGCGGGGACGTACGTCTCCACGAGCGAGTCGGGCCACACCTCCCGTCCGGAGAACAACGCCATTCAGGACGCGATGGACTGGTGGACGCGCGTCGAGGAGACGTTCGAGATCGACGAGTGGACGCCCGTCTTCGACCGGGTGACGTGCAAGCCGGTCGACATCGAGGGCGGCCTCACCGAGGACGGCCTCTCGATGGAGACGACGATGGCCGTTCAGTTCCGCGTCCCCCCGAGCCTCACCGTCGAGGAGGTGCGCGAACTGGCCGACGCCGAACTCGCCGACGGGACCGTCCACTGGTACGACGAGGTGCCGCCGGTGATGATGAGCCCGCGAACCGAAATAGCGCGGGCCTTCCGCGTGGCGATTCGAGAGGCCGGTGGTGACCCGCGCCTCCTGCGAAAGACCGGGACGGCGGACATGAACGTGCTCGCCGCCGCGTGGGACTGCCCGATGGTCACCTACGGCCCGGGCGATTCGGACCTCGACCACGCGCCGGACGAACACCTGTCGCTGGCCGAGTACGACCGCTCGGTCGAGGTGCTGTGTGCGGTGTGTGAGACGCTCGGAGGTGCGTCGGCGTGATCGCGACCGAGCACCTCCTCGACATCGACGACCTGGACCGCGGGGACCTACAGACGGTCCTCGACCGGGCGGCGGCGCTCAAGCGCGGCGACGACGACACGCAGTTTCCGTCGGCGACGCTCGGGATGCTGTTCGAGAAACCGAGCACGCGCACGCGAATCTCCTTCGAGACGGGGATGACGCAACTGGGCGGGCACGCCATCTTCCTCGGTCCCGAGGACATCCAGCTGGGTCACGGCGAGCCCATGAAGGACACCTCACGAGTGCTCTCGCGGTACGTCGACGCCGTGATGGCCCGCCTGTTCGACCACGCGGACTTGCTCGAACTGGCCGACTACGCCGACGTGCCAATCGTCAACGGGCTGACTGACGACGCTCACCCCTGCCAGACGCTGGCCGACCTGCTGACCATTCAGGAGGCCTTCGACGGCTTCGACGGCGTGCAGGCGGCGTGGGTCGGCGACGGTAACAACGTCGGCCAGTCGTTCGTCCTCGGGTGCGCGCTCGCCGGACTGGACCTCACGGTGTCGACGCCAGAGGCCTACCGCATCGACGACGACGTCTTCGACCGGGCGGCCGAACTCGGGTCGGTCCCCGAAGTCGTCGACGACCCACGGACCGCAGTCGAAGACGCCGACGTGGTCTACACCGACGTGTGGATAAGCATGGGGCAGGAGGACCAGGCCGACGAGAAACTCGACGCATTCGACGGCTTCCAGGTGAACATGGACCTGCTCTCGGGGACCGACGCGAAGGTGATGCACTGCCTCCCAGCCCACCGCGGTGAGGAAATCACCGACGACGTGCTCGAAAGCGACCGGGCGCTCGTGTGGGATCAGGCGGAGAACCGACTCCACGCGCAGAAAGGACTGCTCGTCGAACTTCTCGACTAGGGTTCGTCGAACTCCTCGAGTAGGATTTTTCGTCGACGGGTAGACCGCGTCTACCGAGGCGGCTCCACTGCCGAGCAGGCCGCAGGTACCGGGAAGGCGAGAGGTGGTGGGACCGACGGGACCCAGGAATCCGAGAATGGTCCGACGATTCAAGTCGTCGCCGCCGAAAGTCATCTCCATGTACGATACCGTACTCGTACCGACCGACGGAAGCGACGGAGTCGACGAGGCACTGGAACACGCGCTCGGCGTCGCCACCGCGGACGCCACGATTCACGCGCTGTACGTGGTGGACCGACGACTGTACTTCGCCGCCGACGAGAATGACCGGGACGCGGTTCGCGAGCGACTAGAGAGCGAGGGAAACGGGGCGGTCGAACACGTCGCATCCATCGCCGAGCAAGCCGGTGTCCAGACGGAGACGGCGATTCGAGAGGGCTATCCCGACCGCGACATCGTCGACTACGCCGACGAACACGACGCGGACGTCATCGTCATCGGCACGCACGGCCGAACCGGACGAGAGCGCCTCGCCAACATGGGCAGCGTCACAGAGCGCGTCGTCGAGAACGCGGGTCGGCCGGTGCTGGTCGTTCACATCGGCGAGTAAGTGGGGCGTGGCGGGGTGACTCGGACGGGTGTGGTGGCCCGGTCAGAGGTCTCTCACGTACGGGTAGACCACACCAAGAACCACGCCGTAAACGATGTGGCCGACGAGGCTCATCGGGTTGACGTTAGGGAGGGGCGGCGTACCCGGGAAGCCGACTGCACCGAGCCAGATAGGCATCACGACCGCTGCGAGTACAATCCACAGGACGACGCCGTACGCGATGCCGAGCCCCGCACTCTTGGTCGCGTCGTCGCCGGACCCAATCGCCTCGACGGTGCCAGCGAAGACGACGCCCAGCACAGCGCCGTGAGCCATGTGGGCGACCCATCCGGCGGCCCCGCCGGAGAGACCGTAGAGCGCCGGTATCGCGTTCTGGATGACGGGCGTCATCTGCATCGTCAACATGATTCCCATCACCGCACTCGCCACGAGCCCCGCCGCGACGCCGCCTTTCCATCGTCCCTGTTCTGTGACCGTCGGAGTTGCCATCTCTGTCGAACTCATTGCGAGCAAACGATCCCAGCAGGGCGCTAAAGCCCTATTTCGAGGAGGTGGGCCACGCGCACACGTCACCAACGTTGATATGGATGCAGGAAGAATCAGTATAGTTCCGGGCGGTGGGCCATCCCGAGTGTTTTAGCCGGATGGGGAACAATCACTCCGAGTGGCCGAATCGAACGGATATCTGCGGTTTTTCCCCTACGAGGAGCCGTATCCGAACCAGCGGGAGGCGATGGACCGCGTCGCCAACGCGCTGGCCCGCCAGCAGAACGTCCTGCTCGAAGGCGCTCCGGGGACCGGGAAGACGCTCTCTGCGCTCGTCCCCGCGCTGGAACACGCCCGCGAGCACGACAAGACGGTCGTCATCACGACGAACGTCCACCAGCAGATGCGCCAATTCGTCGAGGACGCCCGTGCCATCACGCGGAAAGAGCCCATCCGAGCGGTCGTCTTCCGGGGGAAGGCGTCGATGTGTCACATCGACGTGGGCTATCAGGAGTGTCAAACCCTCCGTGACACGACCCGAAACGTCGTCGACGCCGAGGCCGACAAGCGGCAGTTAGAGCGTCGCCAGCGCGACCTGCTCGACGCGAGTCGCGACGGCGACGAGTCGGCCGCCGAGGCACGCACCGCCGTCATGGACGAACTCGAAGCGGTCGAGGCGGACCTCGAAACCCTCCGCGAGGGCAACGTCTGTGAGCACTACTACAACAACCTCGTCGGCGACACCGAGGACTTCTTCGGGTGGCTCTTCGAGGACGTGCGAACGCCGGACGACGTGTACCGCTACGCAGGAGAGCGAACCCTGTGCGGGTACGAACTCCTCAAAGACGGGATGGAGGGCGTCGACCTCGTGGTGTGTAACTACCACCACCTGCTCGACCCGACCATCCGCGAGCAGTTCTTCAGGTGGCTGGACCGAGATCCGGGCGACGTCATCACCGTCTTCGACGAGGCACACAACATCGAGGACGCCGCCCGCGACCACGCGAGTCGGACGCTGACCGAGAACACCCTCGACAGCGCGCTCGCGGAACTCGAAGAGGTCGACGACTCCCGGGTGTCGAGTGCGCGCAACGTCGTCACGGCGTTCCGCGAGGCGCTCAGAGAAACGTACGAAGAGGGTCTCGCGTTCGGCGAACGCGAGCGCGTCGGCGAGAACTGGCACGACGTGGCCATCGTCAACGAGGACCGCCGCGACGACCTGACGCTGGCGTTCTTACGGCTGTACGAGGGCCGCGGCATCGACACCGAGGTGGAACTGGCGATGCAACTGGGACGTTCGCTCGACGAGTCCTACGAGGACGCCTACCGCAACGGCGAGACGACGACGCGAAAGGAGTGTCAGACCCTGCAGGCGGCGGGCTTCATCGCCGCGTGGATGAGCGACGGGACCAAACTCGGTCAGCATCCGATGGTGTCGGTGCGGCGAGACGGCGGCACCGACGAGGTGTACGGCCGCGCCGAACTGTACACGTGCATTCCCCGAGAGGTGACCGAAACCCTGTTCGAGGAGGTTCACGCGAGCGTGCTGATGAGCGCGACGCTCCGCCCGTTCGACGTGACCGAGGACGTGCTGGGACTCGCGTCGCCCGCGACGCTCGCCTACGGCCTCGAATACCCCGAGGAGAACCGGCGAACCTTCGCAGTAGACGTGCCGCCGCTGTTCGCCTCCGAGCGCGAAAAGCCAGAGACGCAGGAATTGGTCGGGGACGTTCTCGCAGACGCCATTCGGATGACACCGGGGAACGCGCTGCTGTTCTTCCCCTCGTACGCCGAGGCCGCGCGCTACCACGAGCGACTACGGAACAGCGCCGTCGGACGCGAGGGCACGTGGTTCCTCGACGAGGCGGGAGTCCGAACGGAGGACATCCGCCAGCAGTTCGTCGCCGCCGAAGACGGCGCGCTCTTCACCTCGCTGTGGGGGACGCTCGCCGAAGGGGTGAGCTTCGACGGCGACGACGCGCGAACCGTCGTCGTCGTGGGCGTCCCCTACCCGCACCTGTCCGACAGGATGGACGCCGTACAGGACGCCTACGACCGCACCTACGGCACCCACTCGCGCGACGCCGGCTGGGACTACGCGGTGGAGATTCCGACGATTCGAAAGACGCGGCAGGCGCTCGGGCGGGTCATTCGCTCGCCGGAGGACTTCGGCGTGCGCATCCTCGCCGACAGACGGTACACCCAGCGGAGCGACGAGATGGGCAAGTACGGCGTCCGAAAGACGTTCCCACCCGAGGAGCGGCGCGAACTGCTCGACCTCGTCCCGGAGAAACTCAAGTTCGCCATGCTGAACTTCTTCACCGACCACGACGCCTACGACGGCCCGCCGCCGAATCCGTAGCGGTTCAGCACCCAGTCGAGGGACCGCCCGACCCACGTCGCGACCAGCAGGACCCACAGCGCGGTGACCGCCAGGGCGACGGCGATACCGACCGAGCGGACGGCGAGCGACTGGGCCGGGGGAAAGAGGTTGCCGACGGCGACGAGAACTGCGACGGCGACGACCAGCGGTGCGCCGAGGACGAGACCCACCGGCGTCAAGAGGGCGTCGACGACGGACGGAATCGGGGCGAGGAGCCTGGCGGAAAAGTAGGCGGCGATGCCGGCGAGGATGACACCGAGAACCGAGAGCGTGCGGTTCGACGGGCAGAAGACGAGCCTCGCCACGCGGCCACTCCAGACGCCCGAGTCGCGTCCGGTCACCGCCGCGACGACCACGACGGCGACGACGTAACTGAGCGACAGCGACCCGAGAACGTAGCCAGCGTACCGACCCGGTGCGAGGGCGACGTTCGTCGCGTCGAGTGACCCCGTCGCCGGGGCGGTCGCGTCCCGGAGGACGAACCAGAGCAGTGGAAAGAGCGTGGCTAGGAGCGGCGCGACGTGGGACCGGTGGGGAAGTGCGCGGTCGAGGAGCGTCATGTGAGTACGTTGACTCGAATGGAAAAAGACGTTGTGGCGACTCTCGGTGGGGTGGAGAAACCGGCCACCCGGGGCGTGAGGCGAATTTCTTTTGCGCGCTCGGGCCGAAATCGGTGTGATGAGCACGGAACCGCCGGGGCCGCGAGGCGTTCCCGTGCTGGGAAACAGTCCTCGCTACGCCCGCGACCCCTTCGCCTTCCTGACCGCCTGCGCCGACGCCTACGGCGACATCGTCCGTCTGCGCCTCGGCCCGATGGAGACGTACATGCTGACCAATCCCGACGACATCGAGCGCGTGCTGGTGGCTGAGGCGAACAGGTACCGAAAGCCGAAGTTTCAGGACGACGCCTTCGGCGAACTGCTCGGCGACGGCCTGCTCCTGAGCGACGGCGAGACGTGGCGTCGACAGCGCGAACTCGCCCAACCTGCCTTCGACGTGCGCCGAATCGACGGCCTCGCGGGGACGATGACCGCGGCGACAGAGTCGGCACTCGACGGGTGGACGGCGGGCCGACCGCTCGACGTACAGGTTGAGATGGCGCGGTTGACGGTGGGGATAATCGCGCGGGCGATGTTCGGAACCGACTTCGACGACGCGACGATTCGTCGCGTCCAGGCGCACCTCGAACCGCTGGGTGCTCGATTCGAACCGAACGCGTTGCGCGTCTTGCTCCCCGACTGGACGCCGACGCGGGAGAACCGCGAATACCATCGCGCTATCGACGTGCTCGAGGAGGTCATCGACGACGTGGTCGCCGAGCGTCGGGGCACCGAGAACGGTGGACGGGCGGGTGACGGCCGCATCGACGCTGACGCCGGTGCTGACGGGACTTTCGACGTTCCCGGTGACAGTGAGAGTTCCAACGACTCCGGTGACGGTGGGTGTTTCGACGACTCCGGTGACGGTGGGAGTTTCGACGACTCCGGCGGTGCCGAGAGTACCGTCGGCGCTGGCGACGAGAAACCGATGGATCTCCTGTCGGTGCTCCTGCGAGCACAACGTCGCGGCGAGCAGACCGGCGAGCAACTCAGAGACGAGATGATGACGATGCTGCTGGCCGGTCACGACACGACGGCGCTGGCGCTGACCTACACGTGGTACCTGCTGTCGGAGCATCCCGAGGTCGAAGCGAGGTTTCACGACGAACTCGACGAGGTACTCGGCGGAGCGGTTCCGACCGCCAGCGACGTGCGGAAGCTACGATACACCGAGCAGGTGCTGAAAGAGTCGATGCGACTGTATCCGCCGGTGTACATCGTCTTCCGCGAGGCGAAACTGGACGTGAAACTCGCCGGGTACCGAATTCCCGAGGGGTCGACAGTGATGCTTCCCCAATGGGTCGTCCACCGGTCGCCTCGATACTACGAAGACCCCGAGGCGTTCGACCCCGACCGATGGGAACCGTCGCGGGCCGCCAAGCGTCCTCGCTTTTCATACTTCCCGTTCGGTGGCGGCCAGCGTCATTGCATCGGCAAGTACTTCTCGATGCTCGAGGCGAAACTCATCCTCGGAACGGTCGGCCAGCGCTATCGCCTCGAATACGACGGCGAGTCGCCAATCGACCTCCGCGGGTCGCTGACGATGCACCCGCGAGAGCCGATGACGATGGTGCCGCACCCGCGGTGAGTAATCGGAACGAAGAGCGTCACTTCGGGAGGCCGATTCTGGCGACCGTCTCGCGATACCGTGGGTCCCAGACGTGGAGTTCCGAGACGGTCCAGACGACCGGGTCGATATCGAGCGACGCGAGTTCGCTCGCGGCGTCGATGGTCCCACTACGGGCGAGCGTGACGTGCGGGGTGTAGTCGTCGCCTTCGAGACCCGGAACCGCACCGAAGGCGTCGACGAGTCGGTCGTGCAACTGCAGGAGTCCGAGACTCTCGACGGCGAGGTACACCACCGGCCCCGAACCGCTGATCGGGCGCTCGAAGTAGTCGATGCCGTCGACGCGGGCCTCGAACGACGGAGAGTCGTCCAGAGCACGACGGAGACGCTTTCGCAGACGCGGCAGCGACTCCGCTTCGAACCGCTTGCAGACGAGCGTGTGGCGGTCACGAACGCGGTCGAACGCCGTCAACCGGGGGAAGAGGTCGGACGCGAGACGCTCGATACGGCCCGGAACCGGGACGTTCAGACTGTACACACGTCAACGCGGTGGTGAGGTGGGTTGAGTGTGTCGGTGAGGAGGTCGTCTCGGCCGTGTGACGGATCAGACGTAGCCGCCGGCGGCGACGTGGACTCGCCACCCGAGGGTGAAGTCGTCCGGGTCGGCGTCGGCGGGGCGAACCGTCTCGCAGACCGCGTTGACCGACTGAACGCCCGCCCGATGGCCCTGCCAGCCGACGACGTAGCTATCGGTATCCTGCCCGGTTCCAACGTCGGGGTTCCACGTCCGCGGTGACGACGGACGGACGAGACCGGCGTGAAGTGGAAACGAGGCGCTGACGGGCATGCCGTCGGGGCGAGAGAACCCGACGGCGAGCGTGGTCGGGCCGCGAACGTCGCCCGCGGGGTCGTACAGGGACAGTTCCTCTGAGTCACCGACGGCGACCGCCGCTCCGAGACCCCGGAGCGTGAGCGCCGCAGATGTCGACACTCCGGGGGCGACCTCGACGTCGACGCGCTCGCTCGTCGGGGACGCGCCCCCCCACAACCAGTGGGCGAACACCCGTTGCTCGTCCTCCCCGCGCGTCCCGAGGTCGTACCGAGCCAACGCGAAGTCGCCGCGGGCGAGACCGGAGCCATCACCACCGGATCGGGCGTCCCCGGTCACGAAGCGAGCAGTCCACGCACCGACGAACGAGGCATCACCGTCCGGGGGGTCCCCGGTTCCCCAGACGCCGTTGTCGCCGTAGCGGGCGTCCATGCGGTCGGCGTAGGCGTCGAACTCCGCGTGCGTCAGTCGGTTCGAGTCGTCGGAGGCGGTCGGGACGGGACCGGACGAACTGCCCGACGAGGAGACGACGCGGAGGCGACCGAGACACCCCGCGGTGGCGACGGCGGTTCCGGCGGCGAGAGCGCCACCGACGGTTCTGAGGACGCGGCGTCTGGAGGGCATCGGGGGAAGTGATGTGGTGCGCAATGAAAAGTGGCGGGGAAGCGCGACGAGAGGGGTCGGCGAAAGACGGGGCGAGGAGGGAGCCGAGCGGAGTAATGAGTCGATGAGGAATGAGCCGGTAGGAGTAGTCAGCGCGTGGAGACCGCTCTCACGAACGGACGCCGTCGTCGCCACCGAGCCGAAGTTGTTCGGGTCGTTCGTCGGCCGGGAGGTGTCGCATGTAGCGTTCGACGATGTCGACGCCGGCGCGCTCGCTGTGGGCGTCGAGCAACTCGGCGGCGACGGGGCCGGGGCGGCCGTCGCCTATCTCTCGCCCGTCGACCGACGTGATTGGTGCGACGACGTGGGAGGTGTTCGTCCAGAACACCTCGTCTGCGGTGTACAGGTCGTAGGGCTGGAGTTGCTCTTCCCGGACGGGAATCGAGCGCTCGCGGGCCAGTTCGAGCGTCGTCTCGCGGGTGATGCCGGGGAGGGCGGCTTCGAGCGGCGGCGTTCGAACCACGCCGTCGGTGACGACGAAGACGTTACCGATGGCGGTTTCGGTGACGTTGCCGGCGTGGTCCAGCAGGATCGGGTCGGCCTCGGGGTCGACGCGTCGGGCCTCCATCGTCGCGAGCACGAAGTGCATCCGCGAGCGATGTTTGATGTTCGGACTCAGCGTATCGCTCGACAACTGGCGGGTGCTGGCGGTGACGAACGGTTTGCCGTGGAGGAAGTCGCGGGCGAAGCGCTCACAGGGAGTGGGTCGTGCCGAGACGATGAGGCGCGGCGACTCGTACTCGCCGTCGTAGATGCGGTAGCCGCCCGAGACGCTGATGAAGACCATCAGGTCGTCGTCTGGTCCGATGGCGTCGACGTTGCGGTCGACGACCGACCGGACGACGTCGGCGAGTTCGTCCCGGCCCAAACCGAGGCGCATGTTCGCCGCCGCACAGGAGTCGAAGGTCCGCTCGACGTGGGCGTCGAGCTGATGCGGTTCGTGTTCGAGCGTGATGAGCAGGTCGTAGACGTTATAGCCCCACCGGAAGCCCGCGTCGTCGATCGGAACGGTCGCCTCCGAGAGCGGTTGGTACTCGCCGTCGTGCCACGCAATGAGTTCGGACTCGTCGATAGCCATCTGTCCGGGCTATACGCACCCCTGGGCTTAATGGTCGAGGTCGAACGACGAGAAGACACCGCGATTTCGGAGGGCCGCAACGAGAAAAACGACCAGGCCGCCGACGAAGAACAGCGTTCCGGGTTCGGCGACGGTCAGTCCGAAGTGGACGATTCCACCGGGGTCGCTGACCCCTCGACTCGCCGGTTCGAAGAAGTCGGTCCCAGCACCACCGACGAACCGCTCGGCCCCCACCTGCACGGCGACGCTGGTAAGGCCGAGCGCAGCCACGCCAGCCGCCCAGTCCAGAAGCGAGCGTCGGAGGTCTGCGCGTTCGGACGGAGTCGTCGATCCGACGAGGACGATGGGGTCGGCGGCCGGGCCGTAGATGGTCATCTCGTTCCCCTTCTCCGAGTAGCACGTGCCGACCGACTCGACGACGCCCGCGGCCGCGAGCTTCGAGAGGTGGTAGTGGACGTTCTGGACGGAGGTGTCGAGTCGACACGCCAACTCCGACGGTGGGGCGGGGTCGTCGTGAACGGCACTTACCAGTGCTCTTGCGGTGTCGGAACGTAGCGCGTCCAGCACGACCTGGGCCCTCTCGTCGTCCAGCTCGACGACGGTCGGGTTCGCGTCCGGTTTCTCGGCGGTCGCGCCGAGACGAGTGAGCGGCGAGGACATTCGTGTTCGGTCACACGTTCGACGTATTTCAATGCCCGGCTAGCTCAAATCGGGGTTTTAGTCGTCGAAAGGGCGGGGGCGGAAACGGCCAGCGGGTGCCGTAGTCCAAGACATCAGCTACCGGGTACGGCAGGCGCACCGTCGGTCAGCGCGTGCGAGCGCGCTGGACGGCCGCCAGCGGGTCGAGTCGACCCCACCCGGTCGAGAGATCGGGGCCATCGCGGCCGAGATTGCCGGCCGAGGCGCGGAGGAGACGCCGGACGCGACTCGGTTGCATGTCGGGTGCGACAGCCCGGACGAGCGCGATGGTGCCGGCCGTCCGCGCCGCGGCCGCCGAGGTTCCGGCTCCGCCCGCCCCCGACCACGGGCGCGGCGCGGCGACGAGGTCGACCCCGACCCGTCCCTCGCTCGTCGGCCCGCGACCGCTGTATGGTGCGGCGGCGTCTTCGGAAACCGCCCCGACCGCAATGACGCCGGGAGCGGCCGCGGGGGCCGCGATACTACCCGCGGGGCGGGCGGGTACCAATCGGTGCGTCGGGGTCGTCACCTCGACGCGCAGGGTGTCGATGTCGCGCGGGTCGGTGTCCGAATCTCCCGGCCGGACGACCAGAACGTACGTGCCGCCGTCGAGATGGGCGACGAGTTTCTCGGCGTTTCCGGTCGCTGTCGCTTGCGACAGCGCGATCAGTTGCTGGCCGTCGCCGGTCTCGGTCAGTTCCAGGAGCGCGAGGTCGAGGTCGGCGTCCGGCGCGTCGCGGTGAACCAGCCACGCGACGAATCGGCCGGTGGCCCCACCAGCGCCCGACAGGGGCCGGACGCGGAGTTGCGTGCGCGCTTCGGCTCGACCAGTGTCGAGCGCCGCAAACGGACCCTCCCAGTGACCCTGCGCGGCGTTGCCGGTCGGTGCGACCAAACAGATGCCGGCGCGGACGGCGGTGGCGGCCGCCCGAAACACGGCCGACCGGTCGGTACCGGCGGTTCCGTACGCGGCCACCGGTGCCAACAGCACGTCGAGGTCGCGCCGTCGAAACCACTCGACTGCGCGGACGAACCCCTGAGAGCGTTCGAAGGTGGCGAGATAGAACTCGGCGTCGGGGGCGAGTTGGGCGAAGGCGGCGGTGGTGGCGGTCCCGTGACTCGTTCGGTCGACGACCGGATGCCCAGACCCGAAGGTGCGAATCGCCGCGACGGAACCGGAAATTTCGGGGTGACTGGGGTCGAACCCGGTCGGATCGAGGACGCCCACACGAACCCCTTCACCGGTGATACCGGCCGCGTGAATGCGCTCGAAGGGATTCGAGAGCGAGTCGTCGCCCGGGGTGTTCCCGTCTGGCGGCGACCCCTTCGAACCGGGCAGTGTCGCGGCCAACACCGTCGTCATCGCGGCCCCGCCGACGGTCAGTGCACGCCGACGGCTGAGAGCGACCGTCACTCGCGGAGGCCGTCCCGGCAGCATGGATGTGACAGTTCCTTGGCAGACGTATTTCAATCACCCGGTCGGGGCGCACCGACCGGAGACCGACGAGACGAAAACGTGGCGGGGACCGAGATACGTTAAATCGCGTTCTAAGCTTTCGGGGATTCTTACTTGGTACCGATTCATGAGTCACTCGCAATGGCAACAGGTTCGCGCTCACACCGCGCTGGTGTACCGCCCTCCAACGACCGACGTCGGCGACGACGGAGGTGGAGTCGGTGACCGATTCACCCCTCCGAACCCTGGCGATGGCGTTGCTGCTGCTGATCGCGGCCGTCGGTTCGGTCGCCACGGCGATACCGGTCGCCGCTGCCGACGACGACCTGACAATCGACCACAAAGGCGACGCGGTAACCGTCGCCAACGACAGTTCGCAGGTCGTCTCCGGAACCGCCGACCTGCGCGTCGGCACCGAACTCGTCGTCAGGCTTCAATCGAGCGGCGACACGGAGCCGAGATTCATCCAGGTCGACAACGCAGTCGTCACGGAAGACGGGACCTGGGCGGTGGCGTTTAACTTCTCGCGGCAGCAGGCTGGCGATACGTTCGACCTCCGGGTGGCGACCGAAAACGGGTCGCTCGTGAGCGAACTCCCCGGAGAAATCGTCGAGTGCGAAGGTGACTGCACCGAGCCGACGCCGGCGCAGACGCCAACGCCGCGACCCGAACAGACGCAGACGACGGCACCGCCGTCCGAACAGCAGAGCGACGTGGAGGTGAAAAAGCAGGTGATGGTGGTCGATCGAGGCGACGTCGTCGCCGTCGAACTCGAGGTCGACAGCGACGAGACCGTGTCGGTTTCACTCGGCTCCGAGCGCGACGCGGGCTACGAGTTGCACACCGTCGTCAGCGACGACGACGGGGACGGAAGCGTGGTACTGTACGTCGACACCTCGTTGGCCGGTCGCGAGGGGCGCACGGTGAGCGCCTCCGGCGGCGACTCGGTGTCGGTCAGCAACGAGACCTCGCTCGATTCGATGTTGGACGCGGGCGAATACGGAATCTCGGTGTACGCAGGGGACGAAGCGAGCGGAGAACCGGTCGAAGTCGGGACGCTCGTCGTTCAATCTGACGAGGATCGAGCGACTGGCGGTTCGTCCGGAGAGCCGACCGAGGCGACCGCGGGGGCGAACGCAACCCCGACAGAGCGGCCCGCGACGGACGACGGACTCGGTCAAGGCACCCGTAACATCCTCTTCGGCGGCGCGTTCCTGCTCGGTGGTGCCGTGCTCGCGGTCATCCTGCTCCGGGACTAATCCGAGACGCGAAGCGACGACGACCGCCGTTTTCACCGCGCGTTCGACGGCCCGATCAGAGTCGGTCCATGAGCCAGAGGACGATGAGTGCGACGACGACCAACCCGAGTAGCGGTCGAAGCGGACCGAGCAACGCCGCGAAGAAGCCGAGAATCTCGCCGACGATTTCGAGGATCAACCAGACGACGACGAGCACCAACACGACTTTTAGAAGGGTGTCGACGTCGATGCCAGCGCGGGTTCCGGACATACTCCGGTGTGCGGTATGAGACGACGAAAGCGTTGTGGCGATTCGCCGTCTCGCGAGCGACGACGCCCGGCCGGCGAACACTTAACCGCGCTGCTGTGCTAGCGATACCCATGGCTAGCGTCTGGTGGCACCTCGGTCGCCTCAGCAGGGGCCGCCTGCCGACGTGGCTGGGGACCCTCGCCGCACTCTCCGTCGCCGTCGCCCTCGTCCTGCTGGTCGCCCCGCTCAATCTGATCACGGCTGTCGGATTGCTGGCGCTCGTACTGGCGGCGGTGACGGTGTACAGCGCCGTCGAAGTCGTCGAGGCCTACCAGAAGCGGGCGCTGACCGTCTTCGGAGGGTACCGGGGACTGCTCGAACCGGGGTTACACGTCGTCCCGCCGTTCGTCTCTCGGACGTACACCTTCGATATGCGGACCCAGACGTTCGACGTGCCGACCCAGGAGGCAATCACCGAGGACAACTCGCCCGTGACGGCCGACGCCGTCGTCTACATCCGTGTGATGGACGCCAAGAGGGCGTTTCTCGAAGTCGACGACTACGTCACCGCCGTCTCGAACCTCGCGCAGACGACCCTCCGGGCGGTCCTCGGCGACATGGAACTCGACGACACGCTGAGCCGCCGCGACGAGATCAACCGTCGCATCCGACGCGAACTCGACGAACCGACCGACGAATGGGGCATCCGCGTCGAGTCAGTCGAGGTCCGCGAGGTGAAACCCAGCCCCGACGTCGAACGAGCGATGGAGGAGCAAACGTCCGCCGAGCGCCACCGCCGGGCGATGATTCTCGAAGCGCAGGGCGAGCGTCGGAGCGCCGTCGAACGCGCGGAGGGCCAGCGAGCCGCGAACGTCATCCGCGCCGAGGGGACGAAACAGGCCACCGTGTTGTCGGCCCAGGGTGACGCCATCTCGACGGTTCTCAGGGCGCGCGCGGCCGAGTCGATGGGCGAACGGGCCGTCGTGAACCGCGGCCTGGAGGCACTGGGGACCATCGGAACCGCGCCGTCGACGACGTACGTGCTGCCGCAAGAACTCTCGTCACTGCTCGGTCGATACGGCAGGCGACTCACCGGAAGCGACGTGAGTCGTGCGGATGGACTCGAGAGCCAGGAATTCGACTCGAAAACGCGCACACTGCTCGGTCTCGACGACATCGAGGAACTGGTCGAAAACATCGAGGTGGGCGTCGAGGGCGACGTGGGGGTCGGAAGCGACGGCGACGGAGAACTCCAGCGCGAACTCGACGGGTAATCTGTGAGGACAGAGAGCAGGTGACTAGAACTCCGAGTCGAGTTCCGGCGCGATGCCGTCGTCGGCGAGGTCGAACTCCCGGCGGATGTCGCGGATGCGGTCTCGGATGTCGGCGGCGAGTTCGAACTCCAGGTTGCTCGCGGCCTCCTGCATCCGGTCTTCGAGGAGGGCAATCCGGTCGGCGGCCTCCTCGTCGGTTTCGGGTCTGTCACCGGTGATGCCGGAGGTGTCCGTCTTGCTCCCCGGGAGGTTGCTCTGGCCGACCTCCTTTTGAATGGTCTGCGGTTCGTAGCCGTGTTCCTCGTTGAACGCCTGCTGGATGCGGCGGCGGCGCTGGGTCTCGTCGGTGGCCCGCCGCATCGAGTCGGTCACGTCGTCCGCGTACAGGATGACCTCGCCGTTGACGTTTCGGGCCGCCCGACCCATCGTCTGGATGAGCGTGGTCTCAGA
>JBNJGG010000032.1:20425-21294 GCA_051747545.1 Halobacteriota archaeon
GCCCTCCTGGTCGGCATCGAGGATCGCCACGAGCGACACCTCGGGGATGTCCAGGCCCTCCCGGAGGAGGTTGATGCCGACGAGCACGTCGATGTCGCCGAGGCGGAGACTCCGGATGAGTTCGTGGCGTTCGAGCGTGTCGGTCTCGTCGTGCATGTACGCGACGGCGACGCCCGCCTCGTCGAGGTACTCGGTGAGGTCCTCGGCCATGCGCTTGGTGAGCGTCGTCACGAGGACGCGCTCGTCGTTCGACACCCGGTCGTCGATGCGAGCCATGAGGTCGTCGACCTGCCCGGTCGCGTCGGCCACCTCCACCCGTGGGTCGACCAGGTGGGTCGGGCGGACGATTTGCTCGACGATTTGCTCGGACTGCTCCTGCTCGTAGTCGGCGGGCGTCGCGGAGACGTACAGCGTCTGGTCGGTCTTGTCGGCGAACTCCTCGAACGTGAGCGGTCGGTTGTCGTAGGCGGTCGGCAGTCGAAAGCCGTTTTCGACGAGCGAATCCTTCCGCGACTTGTCGCCCGCGAACTGCCCGCGAATCTGTGGCAGCGTCTGGTGGGACTCGTCGACGACGGTCAGAAAGTCGTCGGGGAAGTAATCCAACAGCGTGTACGGCGGGTCGCCCGACTCGCGGTCGGACATGTGGACGGAATAATTCTCGATGCCCGAACAGTAACCCGTCTCTCTGAGCATTTCGAGGTCGAACGTGGTGCGCTCCTCGATGCGCTGGGCGGCCACGAGGTCGCCCTGTCGCTCGAAGTGGCGGACCCGCGCCTCCATCAGGTCCTCGATTTCCCCCATCGCTCGTTCGAGTCGCTCCTCGGGGATGGAGTAGTGCTCTGCGGGGTGAATGAGGACGGCAGTCGAAA
>JBNJGG010000033.1:0-20949 GCA_051747545.1 Halobacteriota archaeon
GCCGGTTTCGTCCCCGTCAGTTCTGGCGTCGGACGGGGTCCCGGACGACGCTGCCGGGTCCAGATTCGGTCGGATGTCGCGGAGGTCCGACGGCGTCGGCCCGTTGACGATAGTCACGCGCGTGCCATCGCGGACGACGCGGAAAGCGTCCGCGAATGGACCGGACTCGACGACGTAGACGCCGTCAGTCTGGGTGGCATCGTGAGCGTGAAGGATGGCGAGATAGGCGTCGTGGAACTCTCGCGCGTCTGCTCGGGAGTCCCACTCGGTCACCCACACGTAGCCGTACTCTGCGTCGTCACCACTCCCGCGCTGGTAGGGGAACACCCGGTCGTTCGCCCAGCCTTCGGAGGGGGCCGCGTCGTAATTGTACGTGTCGTACGGTCCCGACGTCCGGGCGATGTTCTGCGGGTTGATTGTGTCGGCATCGTAGGTTCGTGCCTGATACCAGAACATCGCGTAAATCGACGCCTCACCGACGGTGTCGGACCCGTTCTCGCCCTGTTCAGGGAAGGTTTGCCACCCGTTGCTCGCGTCGTCTTCGAACGAAATCAGTCGAGGTTCCTCGTCGGTCACGTGGATGACTTGCTCGGTAGAGTGTGGCGGCGTCTCGAACAGCGCGTCGACCGCGGACCAACCAGCCTCGCGGTGAGCGTTTTCGACGTACACCGGCCCGTCGGAGTACGGCTGGAAGATCGTCAAGAACAGCCCGAGATTCGGTGGTGACCCGCCTGCGGACCCACCACTCTGGCGGGGTGTCGCCACGCACTCCCAGTCGGCCGCACAGCGCTCTGTGTACAGGTCCTCGATGTAGTTCGCTTCGCCCTCGACGACGCCGTCGGTCGCCAGCTGTGTGTCCTGCGTGGTCGGACGGTACGTCGACGACGAGAGGTTGTAATACTGGTCCTGCATTGCGTGGGTGAGTTCGTGAATGAGCGTTCCGTTGTCGATGACCGGACGGTTCGGAGAATCCGTGATGATCTTGATTTCGTCGTCTTCTGGCGAGTAAAAGCCGGCAACTGAGCTCCCGAGTGTCGAACTGATCTCGTTGCTCGTGTCCGACTCCTCACCCACGATGAACAGCGCCTCCCAGACCTGATTGTTCCACGCGTTGAACGTCGCGTCGACCTCCTGTGAGGACGTGTCATCGCGGTACTGGTCCCGCGGAATGACCTCGACCGGGACAGGGTCTCGGAACTCGCGGTCACGGAGGAACTCGACGCGAGCTTTGGCCCGTGAGACGTACGCATCGAGTTCTGCGTCAGAGAGGCCGTCCGACTGGTCGACCGTGATAGTCTCGTTGTGCCAGTAACCGTTCTCCCAGCCGATAGTGTCCTCCGGGGGGTCCGAAAGTTGTGGAGTCGCCGCTGCGTCCGAACCGGCGGCTCCCGCCAGACCGGCGAATGGAGCGACACCGGAGAGGACTATGAGCAACGCCAGCGACAGCCCGGCGGCCTTTCGCATACCAGCAAGTCGGGACGGACGCAGAAGTACCTTGTCAGAACGGTGGGCAGGGTGCCGTCGGCCACGGCGAGCTGCGTCGGCGTCCGGGTGAGGTTTTACCTCGTTCCCCGACCGAGATGCGTCTATGGGATATCACGCCCACGAGACGGCCGTCGTGGTGGTGGACATGCAGAACGGGTTCTGTCACCCGGAGGGAAGCCTCTACGCACCGGGGAGTCAGACGGTCATCGAGCCAATCGCCGACCTCGTCTCGGCAGCGCGCGAGAGCGGTGCGAGCGTCGTCTACACGCGCGACGTGCACCCGCCCGAGCAGTTCGAAGACGCTCACTACTACGACGAGTTCGAGCGGTGGGGAGAACACGTCGTCGAGGGGACGTGGGAAGCCGAAATCGTCGACGAACTCGAGGTTCGCCAAGAGGACCACGTCGTCGAAAAACACACCTACGACGCCTTCTACCGGACCGACCTCGAAGGCTGGCTCGACGTCCACGGAATCAGAGACCTCCTCATCTGCGGCACCCTCGCCAACGTCTGCGTCCTCCACACGGCCGGGAGCGCCGGGTTGCGCGATTACCGACCCGTCCTCGTTCGAGACGCCATCGGCTACATCGAGAAAGCGCACCACGAGTACGCACTCGACCACGCAGACTGGCTATTCGGCGAGACGACGACGATCGACGACCTCTCGTTGGAGTAAGTTGCGAACAGGCGGTCTCGATAGATGATAGACACACACGACGCGCTCGACCGCACACCCGCGAGACGCGCCGCGACGGCTGGTCAGGTCACGACGACCACTGGTCGCGGTATCCGACAAGAATCTGCGGGCCGGTCGTCACCCCCTCGTCAACCACTCGCTCACCCGCGAAACAGTCGATAGGCTGCCTGTCCGCTGGCGACGATTTCCGTCCCGTCGTCGGGGGTCGGACTCTCGACGACGACGGTGCTCCAGCCGACGGTGCCACCCGCTCGAATCACCTCGGCGGTGGCGGTGAGGTCACCGGCGGCGCGCCGAAGGTAGTTCACGTTGAGATTGATGGTGGCCGCACCGCCGTTCAACGGGTTGTCGAGCACCGTTCGAGCGGCGATACCGCCCGCCGTGTCGATGAGCGTCGCGGCGATACCGCCGTGAACAGTCGGCGGCGTCACCGTGTTCGTGAGTTTCTCGTCGTACGGGACCGTGAGCACGACGCGACCACGTTCGAGTCGGTTCACTCGCATGTTGAGCCACGAGAGGTAGCCGTGCTCTTGTTCGATAAACCGCTGGAGGAGAGCGGTTGCCTCGGGTGATAACTCGCCGGCGTCGTCGTCCATGACCAGAGTCCTGGCGGGAGGGGCTTGTAGCCGACGGTCGGTGTCGAAGCAGCGGCGGGCGGGAACCGGCCGGACGTGATACCGGTCGGTTACCGGGGATACACTCGCCACAGGCCGACCGTTCTCGGGAGGTACGTTCGCCCACAGATGTCGGCGACGTTATCCCGACGTGAGTCTGACGGGGGTCTCGCAGGGCTGGATGTCGACGGTAACGTCGTCGCCGACGCTGAAGGAGTGGCCCGGACAGACGAGTTTCGCACCGAAGGCCACATTCCGGGCGGCGACCAGCGACAGGCCGGTGATTCGACGACCGTTCGCCAGCAGTTCGACGTCGCCCCACGCGACGGTGTAGCCGTCCGCGACGCCGACGTACTGGCCGAAGAGCGACACCGAACCGTGAGTCTCCGAAAAGGTCCCACCACCCGCGTAGTGAACGAGGCCTCCGTCGAGGGGCGTGCCGTCGTCGGCCGCGATGGCGACGAACTGTCCACCCGGATTCGGATGCGCCGGCGCGTCGAGGACGACGAACGTGTCGCCGGTCGAAACGACCGTACCCGTCCCGTCCCACGGAAGTGGCTGAACCTCTACCTCCACATTCACCGGCAGTGACCCCCGCGCACGGTAGAGATCGTCACCGTGGGAGCGAAAGCCAAGGTGGACGTGGTTGCCGACCCAGGGGGCGAAAAAACCCGCTCTGACCATCGGGCCGAGCACCTGACCGACTTCGACGTAGTCGCCCGGTTCGACCTGGGGTTCGACGTGGAGGATGCGCGCGACGTAGTCGCCGGTGTCGACGAGGATGAGGTGGTCCGAGTCGGCGGCGTAGGGTTTCGGGGGCGCTCGAACGGTTCGGGTGTCGATGACCTCACCGGCGACGGGCGAGATGCCGTCGTTGGTCGCCGGGTAGAGGTCGACTGCACAGCCCTCGTCGTGTGCGGGATACGGAGAGTTGAACCGAGTGAATCGCTCGTAGCGTTCCACCACGCCCGACGAGAGAGAGACCGCCATACTCGACGGTGGAGTCGGAAGTGCTTAGCCACATCGGGACGTGGCGTCTCGACGAGACACACCGCCGATGCAACGGGGCTTTGTACGGCGCTCGCCTCGGGACGGACATGCGCGTCGTCCGAGGACGTGGCGAGACGCCCCAACGTGACCGCGAACTCACCGCGGAGGTACTCGCGCACGCCGCCGAATCGAAGGGTGAAGTCCTGCGCGTGTGGACGCCACACCGACAGGTCGCCTTCGGGCGACGAGACGCCCACGAACCGGGGTACCAACGGGCTCGTCAGGCCGCAGAAGACCGCGGCTTTCCGCCGATCGAGCGGAGCGTCGGCGGCCGCGCGGTCGCATACACCGGTCGGACAGTGGCGTTCGCCCACGCCATCCCGGTTTCGGACATTCGCCGGGGGCTCGACGAACGATACGAAATCGCGACGACGACGCTCACGGACGCGCTGTCGAGCCTCGGCGTCGAGGCGCGTCCGGGCGAACCGCCGAACTCCTTTTGTCCCGGTGCGCACTCGTTGCAGTGTCGCGGCAAACTCGCGGGCGTCGCCCAGCGAATCCGACGCGGAGCGGCGCTCGTCGGCGGCATCGTCGTCGTCGCCGACCACGAGGAGATAGCCGCGGTCCTCGACCCGGTGTACGGGGCGCTGGGCGTCCCCTTCGACCCCGACAGCGTCGGCAGCGTCGCCCGGGCGGGAGAGTCCGACGACGCCGACACCGTCGTCCAGGCCGTCGAATCGGCGTTCGTCGGTGGCCGCGACTACGACGTGAGGACTGTAGGCGTCACGGGAGACGACGGGTCCCTCGGCGTCGACACCGACCGCGGGACTTAGATGGATGCCGGAGAGAGGGTCGGTATGCTCATCGAGAACGCCACGCTCGCCGACGGACGGGTCCGAGACGTTCGGATCGAGGGGTCCGAAATCGTCGCCGTCGAACCCCGTCTCGACGCCGGCGACGAGCGGGTCGTCGACGCGTCCGAGCGGTTGTTGCTTCCGGGCGCTATCGACGTTCACGTCCACTTCCGGCAACCCGGCGGGTCCCACAAGGAGACGTGGGCGACCGGGTCGAAGAGTGCCGCCGCCGGCGGCGTCACGACCGTCGTCGACCAACCGAACACCGACCCGCCGACGACGACGGGTGCGGCCTTCGACGAGAAAGCGCGGTTCGCACGCGAGTCACTCGTCGACTACGGCATCAACGGCGGCGTGACCGAATCGTGGGACCCCGAATCGCTGTTCTCCCGACCGCTGTTCGCCCTCGGTGAGGTGTTTCTCGCCGATTCGACGGGGAACATGGGAATCGAGGAACCGTTGTTCCGCGAGGCGGTCGAACGCGCCGCCGACGCGGACGTGACCGTGACGGTCCACGCCGAGGACGCAGACCTGTTCGACGAGTCGGCGCTCGACACCGCCGGAGCGGGGCGAGAGCGAGCGGCCGACGCCGACGCGTGGAGCGCCTACCGGCGGGCCGACGCCGAGGCGGCCGCCGTCGAACGCGCCGTCGAAATCGGCACCGAGCTGAACGCCCGGATACACATCGCCCACACGAGTACGCCAGAAGGCATCGACGCCGCCGCGGCAGCCGATGCGACGTGCGAGGTGTCGCCGCACCACCTGCTGCTCTCCCGAGACGACCTGTCGGACCTCGGGACGTACGGGCGGATGAACCCGCCGCTCCGGAGTGAAGCGCGCCGAGCGGCCGTCTACGAGCGCGTCGTCGACGGGACGGTCGACGTGATTGCGACCGACCACGCACCCCACACCCGAGAGGAGAAAGACGCGAGCATCACCGACGCACCGAGCGGCGTCCCCGGCGTCGAGACGATGCTCCCGTTACTCCTCGAAGAAGCGAGACGCGAGCGACTCACCTACGAGCGCGTCAGAGACCTCACCGCCAGCACCCCTGCTCGGGTGTTCGACCTCCCGCAGAAGGGGGAAGTCGCGGTCGGCAAGGACGCCGACCTCGTGCTGGTCGACCCCGACGAGACGCGGGAAATTCGAGGCGACGACCTCCACTCCAAGTGCGGGTGGACCCCGTTCGAAGGATGGCGGGGTGTCTTCCCCGAGTGGACGATGGTTCGCGGGACCGTCGTCTACGAGGACGGCACCTTCGGCGACGCGGTCGGCGAAAACGTTCGAATCACGTAGTTCACGGACGGTGATCTGACTCGGCGGGTCGACGGCGCAGAACGGGACGAGATTCTTTCCGGTGGGTCGGCGTCGTGCAGTTCCCTAGAGTTCTTCTCGGCGGAGTTGGGCGCTCGAATCGCGAACCTCGCGCATGATGGTCGAAATCCGTTCCTCGGCTTCGAGTTCCTCGTCGACGGACATGTCGACGCCCTCGACCTCGAGCAGGAATTTGGCGATCTCGGTCACCTCGTACATCATCTCGTCGAGTTCCTCGGCGGTGAAGAAGTCGCACATCGCCCCGTAGAGGAACGTCGCGCCGGCTTTCTTGACCTTCGACTCGAAGGAGGTTCGCGCCTGGTTGACCGCCTGCGGCGTGTAGGTGTCGGTCATGAAGGGGACGAGTTCGGGCAGGTTGTCACCGATTTTCGTCATCTCGACTCCGGTCTCGGTTCGGAAGTCGCTGCAGAGGCGAGCGATGGCCCACTCGCGGGCCGTGATGTACGTTCGGTCCCGGAGGAACGTGTTGACCCGGTCGTACTGTGCGCCGTCCATCTTGGTGAAGCGCTCGTACTTGCGGACGTCTTCGGGTACGTCCTGTTCGGCTTCGTCGTCGACCCGGTCGCCGGTCGCCTCGGCGTCTGTCCCGTCGACGGCAGCGTCGGTCCCGTTATCGGCGAAGTCGGTCTCCCCCGCGTCCGATTCCAGCGATGCCGTGGCTTCGGTCGTGGGCGAAGACGACCGAGTGGCCGCATCGCGCGAGTCCGAGGCGTCATCACGCGGCGTCGCGTCGCTGTCCGACGGCAGTCCGGGATTGTCGGCCATACCCCGTCGTCGTTTGCGGCGGCGCAAAAGAGTTGCGTCGACGGCGGGGGAACTGTTTTCTGTCGTGGACGCAAGTCACCCCGCATGAGAGTGCTGTTGGGAACCGGTGGTAGCGAAGACTCGATTCGAGCACTCGAGGTCACCGTCGAGCGCGCTATCGAGGCGGGGGACGACCTCACTATCGCTATCGTCGGGAACCCCGCGACCGACGCGACGCGCGAGGAAATCGAAGCGAAGGTTCGACGCGTCCTCTCGGAGGCAGAGCTGGACGCGTCAGTACAGTACGTCGAGGGCGATCCGGGGAGCCGACTCGTCGACATCGCTGAGGGTGAGGGATACGACCAGCTCGTCCTCGGCGGCGGGAGGACCAGTCCGATGGGGAAGATACAGGTCGGAAACATCGCAGAGTTCGTCCTGCTGAACTCACACGTCACCGTGAAGTTGGTTCGATGAATCGAACGCGAACGTACCCCGAGACGATGGCCGGATCGTTCGACTCGCCGCCGATCGACTTCACCGACCACGCCGACCGAAACATCCGGATACGGGTGTTCGACCCCGACGGCGACGACCGCGCATTACTGGTCGAGATGTACTGCCGGTTCGACCCGGCCGACCGAGCACAGGGAATCCCGCCGAGCAACGAGGACCGCATCCGGACGTGGCTCGATACGATTCTCGCCGAGGGCTGTCTGAACGTGCTCGCGTGGCACGACGACGAGGTGATCGGTCACGCCACGCTCGTACCCGACGGCGAGGCCTACGAACTGGCGATTTTCGTCCTGCAAGCGTACCAACGAGCGGGAATCGGAACGCAACTCATCGAGGCGCTGCTCGGGTACGGCGTCGAGTCCGGCGTCGAGAAGGTGTGGTTGACGGTCGAACGGTGGAATCAGGCCGCCGTCTCGCTGTACGAGCAGATGGGCTTCGAAGTGAGCGACGCCGAGAGCTTCGAACTCGAGATGGCGCTCCGACTCGCGTAGGTCGGCAGAACGAGAGCGGCGACGAGGATTGACGCGACGGGACGGCCCACTCAGACCGACAGGACGGGTTGACTCGCGTACAGGAGGACGTACTCGGCCGCCTTTTCGAGCACTTCGCTCGGGTCCGTCGAGAGCGGCTCCCGGGGGACGACGAGGAAATCGGCGTCGAGTTCTTCGGCGGTGTCGAGGATGACGCTACCCGGGTGGCGGGTCTTCACTCGCGTCGAAAAGCCGTAGGCGACTGACGAAGTCAGAGTTACGTCTCGGCTGGCTGCCATCTCGGCCACGGTGGTCGTGAACGACTCGTTCTCGGCGGCGACTTCCGCCTCGTCGACGCTGTTGGATTCGATGGCTCGAGTGACCTCCTCGCTGAGAATGTACACGGCGTGGACCCCGGCGTCGTACTCTGCGGCGATAGCGACGGCGTACTCGACGGCGGTGAGCGACTCGTCGCTGCCGTCGACCGGAACCAAGACGAGGTCGATGTCGAGTGGGACGGTCATACCCGGTGGTGTGTGGCCAGAGGGCAAAAACGCTCCCCCCTCGGAGAGTGGGTCCCGAGGAGTTTATGCGAGGGCCCGAACAAGGTCGTGGCATGTTCGACACCATCGTCGTCGCGACGGATGGCTCGGCGAGCGTCGAGCGGGCGGTCGAAGTTGCACTCGACCTGGCCGACCGCTTCGA
The DNA here is from genome assembly GCA_051747545.1 of Halobacteriota archaeon. Classification (GTDB taxonomy): domain Archaea; phylum Halobacteriota; class Halobacteria; order Halobacteriales; family Haloferacaceae; genus JBNJGG01. The sequence goes on from JBNJGG010000033.1 coordinate 8,408, forward strand.
TGCGACAGTCCACGCCCTCTACGTGGTCGACACCGGCGAGGTGGACTCGGCACCGGAGCGAATCCGCGAGGAATTGCGCGACGCACTCCGCGAGCGAGGTGAAACCTCGGTTTCGGAGGTTGCCGCGGAGGCCAACCGCGAGGTGACCACAGCAATCCGCGAGGGGCGACCGGCGACTGTCATCACCGACTACGCCCGCGAACACGACGCCGATCTCGTTGCGATGGGGACTCGCGGCCGCCACGGAGAGAACCGCTTTCTCATCGGCAGCGTCGCCGAGCGAACGGTGCGCATCTGTCCGGTGCCGGTGCTGACGGTTCGGCAACTCGACGAAGCCGACCCGTTCGAGACGGCCTGACGGGACGGCACGGAGTCGAGAGTAACGCCGCAACCCTGGACCACCATCTCAACCCCGGTTCGACATCCAAACCTCGGGCACCACAAGTCGAGACGAGCACCGTAGAATCGCGGGACTCATTGTGTCCGCTCTCGTCGAGCCGGTATGAACGAAGACCTCATCGACGACGAGCGACTCTCGCTGGCTCGGAAGTCCCTCCTCCCGGGGACCGGCTTCTTCTACCCCGATTCACTCGACGAGGAGTACGCCGACCGACAGGTGCAAGAGGCGGTCGAGGGTGCCGAAATCGTCGTCGTCGCCGACGCGGACGCAGACGGACTTGGCTGTGTCGCTCTCGTCAGGGCGGTCGAAGACGCCGCCCTCGACGTGGCGGCGTTCGAGATGGACATCGAGGCCCGCCTCACCGAGGCGGCGTCTGAGGCGTCGACGACCGGGGACGTGGACGGGGCAGACGGGGAGACGACAGAGGGTGAGGCCGAGGACACCGACAGGTCGTCGGTGGCGCTGGTTCCCGCCGGGCCACACAACATGGAGGACGCGCTGAGTCGCGTCGCCGAGTTTGCAGAACCGGCCGTCGACGTGTTCGTCTGCGACCTCTGTCCCGACCGCTTCGAGTACGTCGCGGCGGCGCTCGACGAATTGACCAACGACGAGCGAACGGTTCGATGGTTCGACCACCACCAGTGGGACGCAGACGTCGCTAGGGCGGTTCGCGAGACGGGCGTCGACCTCGTTATCGGCGACTCCGAGGAGGAGTGTACGACCGACGTGGCACTCAGGTCGCTCGACTACGACTTCCCCGACTACCTACACGATCTGGCGGCAGTCACCCGCGACCACGACCTCTGGCTCCGCGAGGACTCGCGGAGCGACGACCTCGCAGACTACGCGTACTGGACCGACCCCGAAGAGTACGTGACGGTCGTCGGTCGATACGGGCCAGACCTGCCCGAACCCGTCGAGTCGTACGTCGAGCACCGCCGCGTCGAGAAACAGGCACTCATCGAGCGCGCCGTCGAACGTGCGGAAATCAAGCAGGTCGGGCCGTGGACGGTCGGCGTCACCTACGGTCGATGCTCGCAGAACGAAGTCGCCGAGGCCCTGCGCGAACGTGGCACGGACGCGGCAGTCATCGTCAAGCCAGCGGGGAGTGCGAGCATCCGCGGCACCGACGCGTTCGCCCGGTGTCACGAGGTCGCCGCCCAGGTCAACGGCGGCGGTCATCCGAAAGCCGCCGGGTGCAAGCCCGACATCTACGACGACATGCTGGACTACGCTCACCACTGGACGACGCAGGGCGAAGCCGCCAAAGAGGTCATCCTCGCGGGGTTTCGTCGACTCGCCGACGAGGAAGCCGAGAAAGAGACGGAAGGCGACCAATCCGAGAGCGACGAGGCCAGCACCGACGAATAACCGAGGAACAACGCGCTCGACGCACAGACGACTTGGTCGGACGAACCCCGAGCGTCAGCGGTCGCCGACGACCCACCGATCCGAGTAGGTGGTGCCGCACTCACACTGGGCGTAGGCGTGGACGACATCGCCCTCGGCGTAGATGCCGCCCACGTCCTCGTTCTGCGCCTCCGCGAACGCGAAGACGAATTTTACGTTGTGGTTCTCGTCGGGTTCGACGTCGGGACACGTCCCACCGTCGAGCGTCGAGTCGATCTCTCCTGCCTTGCCCATCGCTCGCTGGGCGAACTGCATGGCGTCCATGCCGGTCCCGGCGGCAAACGCCCGTCGACCCTCGTCGCCGGGAACGACCAGGACGTATCCGTTCTCGACGCGTTTGCCGAGGTTCGGGAGTTTCCCCTGACTGTCGAGGTGCTCGCCGGTCAGAAAGATGACGACGTCGTCGAGTCTGTCGCCCGCGAGGAACGACGAGAGTTTGCTCATATCCACCCACGGAGTGCCAACCGTAAAAAGCGCCTGTCATTCTATCCAGTCACTCAACACCGATCAGACGTTCACGGTCACGAGATATTCAATTCACACATATATTGACATGGAATTTATCCCCATCGCCGGCGTATGGATGCCATGGCCAGGGAATTAAAAACCATGGACGAGGTGGGGATACGCCTCCGACAACCGGGGCTAAGCTGGTGGGTACTCGGTATTACGTTCCTTGTAGTCACTGTGGTATTAGCGCAACGCTACGTTCCGTGGATAGTCTTCGGTCTCTTCATCTACTACGTGGCACGGCCCATCAGTCGTCGCATCGAGAGACGAATCGGCTCTGGAACGCTCGCGGCGGCGGTGACGCTCCTCCTCGTCGTTCTCCCCGTCGTGGTGTTACTGAGCGCATTGCTGTTCATCGCCATCGGTCAGTTGAGTTCGCTGGTCTCGCAGGACCTGCTCAGACTCATCGTCGCCCGGTTACCCGTCGACGTGGCGAACGTCCCGAGCGACCCAGCAGACTTGACCGGATACGTCGTCAACCTCCTCGAACAGCCGTCGGTGCAGTCGGCCCTCGGAGCGTTCGGGGCGACGCTTGGTGGGTTCATGGGGACGCTGTACAACGCCTTCCTCTCGCTCTTGCTGGCGTTCTTCTTGCTCTTCGAGGACCGACACATCATCGAGTGGGCGCACGAAAAACGGATGTTCGAGGGGTCACTGTCTACCGACTACTTGAGAGCCGTCGACCGGGGGCTCAACTCAGTCTTCTTCGGCTACACGCTCACTATCTTCGCCATCATGATTCTCTCGGCGATTATCTACAACGTGGTCAATCTGCTCGCACCGGCCAGCCTCTCGATTCCGAATACGATTCTCCTCGCAGTTATCACCGGTGTAATGACGCTCGTGCCACTGGTTGGTCGGTCAATCGTCTACTTCCTCATCGTCGGCATTATGGCCGTGCAGGCACTCGCAGTCAACCCCGCCCCCCTTTGGTATCCCATCGCCTTCCTCCTCGTGATGGTCCTCGGCTTCGACAACGTCGTCCGAACGTACATCCGACCGTACCTCTCCGGCGGCGTCTATCCGATGGGCCTCATCATGTTCGCGTACCTGCTCGGACCACCGCTGTTCGGGTGGTACGGCATCTTCCTCGGGCCACTGCTGCTGGTGCTCATCGCCTCGTTCGTGAGTATCGTGCTCCCGGAGATGTTGCACCCCGAAGAAGGAGGGCCCGGAATCGAAGAGGCCGAAGAGGTCCCCGAAGAAACAGAACAGTTCAGCGGCATCGAAACCGAAGACACCGAGACGGAAACCGACCGGGGAGACGTTCAGCCTGGATGAGAACCCACGAGTGACAGGGCGGCACACGAAGCAATCCGGGCCAATCGCCGTCTCGACTCTGCCGTCGTGTTATTCTCGCTCTTCGAGTCGTTCAGCGATGGCCGAAAGCGAGGAAGACGGTCGCTCGGGAACGTCGTAGACGACCCGAGTACCGGGGACGCGAACTCCGTAGAAGAACCCCGGCTCGACTTCGTCGACTTCCACGCTCGACCCGGGAGACCGACCGACGGTTTCGAGCCACGCCACGAGTCGGTTTTCCCCTTCGCCCGGCGTCCGAGCCAACCGGCGATTGTCGTATGCGCCCTGAAGCAGGTATCCTGTAGCGTCCTCGACGACGTTCGCGTCGTACACCTGACCGTCGATGACGACGCTGATCGGACTCCCGTCGAGGGCCAACTCTGCGGGGAGACGGAGACACGACCGGCGGGTCCCCCCGCGTCGAGCGACGCGCGCTCCGACAGTCGTCACAGAAGGGTGGTCGGATGGGACGCGCTCAATCACAGCCTTACTCGTCGTCTTCGGCTTCGTCGTCGCCTTCGAGTGCAGCTCCGACGTCGCCCTCACCGCCGACGACCGTGGCGTTTATCTGGACCGTTTCTTCGCTGATCTGGCGGCCACGAACCGTGATGCGTTTTCGCTCACCGTCACGGCTCGGCTTGTAGCCGACCCCACCAGTCGAAAGAATCTCTCGCAGATTCGGGCCGCTTACGTCCTTTCGCATCGGGCGGCCGACCTTGTCCGAACCGCCGGTGAGTTCGAGCGTGAAGCCGTCGAGGCCGACTGCGCTACCGTCGATTTCGTCGCCGAGTTCGCGACCCATAAATCGATTTGCGTCCTGTCCGTCCACGTCCATCTGATACGTGGTGCCGGTCCCCGGGTCGGAGACGACGACTTTGAAATCTGCCATAGAGGGTAGAAATCGGTCGCCGATAAAAAGTACGTCGAAAGCGACGCCCCCGAATTCTCGCATAGACGGCCAGGAAAGGGACGCGTCTCACCTCACACCGTTCGTCGGGATGACTCGAACCGAGACCACGAGGAATGCCGGTGAGCGGCCGCCATCGCGGCGGTGTCGAAACCGAAGCAGTCAGCGAGATTCGAACTCCGGGTCCCACGCGAAGACACCGTTCCGTTGGACGACCTCCCCGTCGATTTCGAGTCGTGAGCCCTCGGTCACGTCGGTGATGAGGTCGACGTGGACGGCGCTCTGGTTTCCCTCCCCGTTGGGAACGCAGTCGTCGTAGGCCCGGCCGAGCGCGAGATGGACGGTCCCGCCCATCTTTTCGTCGAACAGGATGTTGTCGGTGACGCGGTCGATACCGCGGTTCATCCCGATACCGAGTTCGCCGAGACGTCGCGCGCCCTCGTCAGTGTCGAGGACAGACTCGATTTCGGCTGCGCCCTCGGCGGCGCTCCAGTCGACTACCCTCCCGTCTTCGAAGGTGAGGTGGACGTCGCGGACGCGCCGCCCGTTGACGGTCATCGGTACGTCGAAGCGGACCTCGCCCTGGGTGTCGAAGGGGGCGGTGAACACCTCTCCGCTGGGAAGGTTGTGAGAGTCGTAGGCGACGGAGGCCGCGCTGTTGACGGCGAGACGCCCTTCGATAGACATCGTCAAGTCGGTGTCGGTAGAGACGAGTCGGACCTCGCTCCCGTCGTCGAGTCGATCCTTCAACTTCGCCATCTCCGCGGCTAACGATTCCCAGTCACGAATGACCGCGTCGTAGACGAAGTCCTGGTACGCCTCGTAGGACATCCCGGCCTGCTGGGCGAGTGAGCGAGTTGGGTGAACGGTGACGACCCAGTCGGTGTCGAGTCGGGCCTCTCGCACGCCCGCCCTCGCCCGAGAGAAGGCCCGTCGGCTCTCACCGGGAACGTCCGCGGTGGCTGTGGTATTCCATCCGCCGCGTAACATGAGTACGCTGTCGGCGTGTTCGTACAGCGCGAGTTCGTGGGAGGGGTCGGCCTCGAAGTCGGTCTCGTGGGCGCGGAGGTAGGCCCGCTGTACCTCGTCGGAGGCGTACGCCGTGACGACGTTGGCCCCTCGTTCGCCGAGCGCGGCGACGACGGCGACGGCCAGGTCGTGAGCGCCCTCGGACACGCTCACGACGACGTTGTCGCCAGCCTCGATTCGCGCGCTCCAGTCGACGAGTACCTCGGCGTGGTGGCTGATTCGGTCGTCCATAGCCGACGCTTCGTGGCGTGGAGAAAAAACCACAAGGATAGCCCGTGGGCATTCCTCCGAGACGACGACGTGAGACGGCCTGCAGGTCTCGAGACGGCGGCGATGAGGGGAGACAACGAGAGGGGACGACGGTGGACTGGCGTGCCGAACGTCTCACCGTCACGACGATGAACGGCGTGACGAACGACACAGAACAATCGTGGCGAACAGGCGGCGGGGCCGAACTGACGACGGGGAATGCCGCACAACCGCGAACCCCGTCGGGCGGCGGTCAACTCATGGAACGTCTGGCCGCCTCTTGAGTGATAAGTCTGCAGACGAAACGGGGGCGGTCAGTCCTCGTCGTCGAACGGGCGTCGGTATCGGGGCGCTACTCGTCGGACAACAGGGACAGCACGTCGGTTAGCTGACGCCCGTACTCGACGACGATGTCGTCGACGGTCACCACGCCCTCGAAATCATCCGTGGTGGTGACGAGGACGGCGTGACGAGTTCCCTCGGCGTCGAAATGGGCGACGAGCGTCGGGAGGTCTGCGTCGACAGAAACACGGGTTGGTTCGGTACAGATGTCGACGGCGACGGAGTCGTCGGCCAGCTCACCGGCGATGTACGCCCGCCCGAGGTCCGCGTCGGTCAGAAGCCCCACGGGCCGACCCTCTTCGAGGACGACGACGACAGACGCCTCACGCGCCCGCATGGCGGAGACGATATCGGTGACCGGCGTCTCGGGGGCGGCAGTCGGCACGTCGGTGCGAGCGAGGCGGGTCAGCGACATGAGAGGTTTCAGTGACCCGAGCGGCCTAAGTCCAGCGGTCGAATTACTCGAATGACGCGAGTGTCGCGGTTGCTGAGGTGACGAGGGGCCATCACTCCGACGGAGGGGAGCCAACACGGGAACCACAATCACTACTTCACTCGCTCGCACACGGATAGCCATGCAACTGGGCGTTATCGGACTTGGGCGAATGGGACAAATCGTCGTCGATCGAGTCGTGGAGGCGGGCCACGACGTGGTCGCGTTCGACCTCGACACGGACGCAGTCGCGGCCGCGGTCGAAGCCGGTGGGGAGGCCGCAGACTCCGTCGCGGATCTCGCGGCGATACTCGGCGAGCAGAAGCGTATTTGGTTGATGGTCCCCGCCGGGGAAGCGGTCGATGCAACGCTCGACGAGCTGGACCCGCACCTCGATTCGACGGACATCGTCGTCGACGGTGGCAACTCCCACTTCGAGGCGTCGGTGCGGCGCGCCGAAGCGTGTTCGGCTGCTTACCTCGACTGCGGCACTAGCGGCGGTCCGGCGGGTGCGGAACTCGGGTTCTCGCTCATGGTCGGCGGCCCCGAGTGGGCCTACGACGACATGACCCCGGTGTTCGACGCCGTGGCAACGGGGCCAGACGGTCACGACCGGATGGGACCATCGGGGTCGGGCCACTACGTGAAGATGGTTCACAACGGCGTCGAGTACGCGCTGATGCAGGCATACGGCGAGGGATTCGAGCTGTTGGCCGAGGGACGATACGACCTCGACCTCGAAGCTGTCGCACGAACGTGGAACAACGGTGCAGTCATCCGGTCCTGGCTACTCGACCTCTGCGAGGAGGCGTTCAGCCAAGAGGGAACCGACCTCGGCGATGTCGCCGACCACGTCGCCGGCGGGTCGACAGGCACGTGGACGGTTCAGGAAGCCCTCGAACGCGAGGTGCCGGTCCCGCTCATCTACCAGGCGCTGGCCGAGCGCTTCGATAGCCGGAACGAGGCGCGATTTTCGCGCCGACTCGTCAACCGACTCCGATACGGATTCGGCCGCCACGAGGTCGCGCGCGAGGAGTAGAATCAACCCACGGGGCGGCAAGTCCCGTGAGACGAAGCGAACGACGGGAACGATAGGTGGACCACAATCACAATCCTGTTAAACCCCGCTTCCGTACCACCGCGCATGGTAGAGGTAAGTATGGTCGGACTCGGGGGTGGCCTCGTCCTGACGCTCGTTCTCGTCGTACTGCACGTGACGAAGGGGACGGTGTGGGAGCCAACGCAGGACATCTCACAGGAGGTCCTCGAACGCCGAGCGTCGACCGTCGCAGAGCCGGAGTTCCCGGAGCCCATGAACCGCTCCATCGGCGGTGGAGCGATTTCGGGCGCTATCGCCGCCGGTGAAGAGAGTGCAGAACTCGAAGAGGGAGCCGAAGAGGCTGATGGAGCCAGTCCCGCAGACATCCCCGAAGACGAAATCGAATACTTCGAAGTCGAGTTCATCAAGCAGGGAGAAACCATCGAGATTCCGAACAACCAGACCGTCCTCGACTCCGGCGAGGAGCACGGCTGGGACCTCCCGTACGCCTGCCGCCAGGGCCAGTGTGTCTCGTGTGCTGGTCGCATCACCGACGGTCCCGCCGAGGAGTACGTCGTCCACGACAACCAGCAGATGCTAGACGACACCGAACTCGACGACGGCTACACCCTGACGTGCGTCGCCTACCCCCGCGGGAGCTTCTCCATCGAGACCGGCGAAGCACCCTAGCGCCGACCCAGAGCGGACCAGAGCGTATCGAGACGACCTGCTAACCCTCGCCCGACGTACCAATTGCTTTCGGACGAACCGACCGCCGAGAGACATCTTCAGAAAGTCGTCGCTCGCTCGAACTTGGTGAGTTACCGCTCACAGAGTAGTTTCGGTCGGCGTCCTCGTGAGGTGGCGAGCGGAGCGTCCGAGAGTCGACCGACTACACCGACGTGGACGGCGGGGAGAGTACACAAACAATTATTATAATGGTCGGTGATACCATACAGCAAATAAGAACCATGGTGAATCCGGCTTACGCTGTAACCTCAGTCGTAATGGGAGTGGTCTTGCTCGCACTCGTCGTTGGCCTCACTCGCCTCGAAAACTGGCAAGACTACTCACCGAAGCTAGAGACCGAGACGTCGATGATGGCGAGTGCGTCCAAACGTCGAGACGAGATGGCCCTCGCGGCGGTGTTGCTGACGTTCGCCATCGTGAGTGGGATACTTCTGCTGGCCTCCAGCAGCGGTGACACTGGGTCGCTCCAATTGAGCGTCTCGATGACCATGGGGCTGCTGTTCCTCCCCGTGATCGGCTTTCTGGTCGTCGGAATCTACCAGATGGCCCGTGGATGGGGATACCACAGAGCACAGGCTGTCGCCCTCGATGCGTGGATTGTCGGCACGTTAGTCGTCGGGGCCATCGCCGCCAATCTCGTGTTGGCGTAGAATGAGAGCACAGCTGACTCGTGGCCCCGAAATGGATAAGTACCCTTCCATAATGATATTTTAGGAAGGTAATGCGTTACCAATGAGCACGACAGCAACACACATCATCGGAGCACCCCTGTTCCAGACGGGCATCGTTCCGGAGGGAACGCGGGTCTACGTGTTCCAGCGCATCTTCGAGGTGTTCCTGTTACTCGGGACGTTGGTCGGGGTCGTCGTCATCTCCTACATGCTGTACAACGCCTACAAGTACCGCGATGGCGGCGGCCACGTCGACGACGGAATCGACAGGCCGATACTCGGGGAGATTCCGACCGGCGGCGGTGGTGGGAAGAAACTGTTCACCTCGTTCCTGCTGAGTACCATCATCGTCATTTCGCTCGTCGCGTGGACGTACGGGACGCTTCTATTCGTCGAGGAGGGACCACCACCGGGCGAAGATAGCATCACGGTCGACGTCGAGGGGTACCAGTTCGGCTGGCGCTTTACGTACCCGAACGGGCACACCGAAGATACCGCGGGCGGGGGCGCACTCCGGGTGCCAGAAGACACGGCGGTTCGACTCAACGTCACCTCGGCGGACGTGTTTCACAACTTCGGGATACCAGCGCAGAAGGTGAAGTCCGACGCGATACCGGGAGAAGCGACGCGGACGTGGTTCATCGCGGAGGAGACGGGGACGTACACCGCACAGTGTTACGAACTCTGCGGCGCGGGCCACTCGTACATGACCGCCGACGTGGTCGTCATGGAACCCGAGGCGTACGATGAGTGGTACGCGAACACGAGCGGGAGCGCATCATGACCGAGAACGAGCCAAACGCGGAGACGGACGGTGGCGAGACGGACGGCGGGACCGCATACCGAGGAGAGATAGCGGTCCCCGCCGGTGAGGAGCTGACGACGCACGAATCGACGTTCCCGGCGACGAACACGATTCGTCGGTGGTTCATCACGACGAACCACAAGGACATCGGCCTCCTGTACATCGTGACGTCGCTCCTGTTCCTCCTGCTGGGAGGCGTACTTGCGTTGCTGATGCGGCTTCAAATGTGGGCACCACGAGCGCCCGGAGAGGGCATCCTCAGCGCGATGGCGTACAATCAGGCGGTGTCGGCCCACGGGTTGCTGATGGTCTTCTGGTTCCTCTCGCCCTTCGCCTTCGGCTTCGCCAACTACATCGTCCCCCTCCAGATCGGCGCGAAGGACCTCGCATTCCCGCGGTTGAACTCGCTGAGTTACTGGCTCTACCTCTTTTCGGGCATCCTCTTCGGCGTCTCCTTCTTCCAGGGCGGGACGTTCGCCGGTGGCTGGACGATGTACGCGCCGCTGAACATGCCGACGTTCACACCTGACGTGGGGGCGACGACGGCGGTGCTGGCGCTCACCTTGTTCGTCGTCTCGGTGACCGTCTCGTCGGTCAACTTCCTGACGACTATGCATCGAATGCGGGCCAAGGGACTCACACTCAGGCGACTGCCACTGTTTACGTGGACCATTCTCCTGACGGTGTGGATGATGCTGTTCGCCTTCGCGGCGCTGTTGGCGGCGTTGATGATTCTCTCCTCGGACCGACTGCTTGGGACGACCTACTTCGCCATGGAGTCGCCCGCAGGGTCACTCCTCTGGACGCACCTGTTCTGGTTCTTCGGTCACCCGGAGGTGTACATCGTCTTCTTCCCGGCCCTCGGCGTGATGGCCGAGTGCTTCCAGACGTTTACGGGCCGCCGACTCGTCGGGCGCAAGTGGTTCATCGCCGCGATGGTGCTGGTCGCACTCCAGAGCTTCGTCGTCTGGATGCATCACATGTTCCTGACCGCCATCAACCTCCAGATAAAGACGCTGTTCATGGTGACCACCATCGGCATCTCGCTCCCGTTCGACCTGATGGTGTTCGCGCTCATCTACACGATGCTGAAGGGCCGGATTCGCTTTACGACGCCCTTCCTGTTCTGCTTCGGGGCGCTCTTGCTGTTCATCATCGGCGGCATCACCGGCGTCTTCCTCGGGGCCGTCGTCCTCGATTACGAGTTCCGAGGGACCTACTGGGTCGTCGCACACTTCCACTACGTGATGGTCGGGGGCGTCACCGCCCTCGTCGGCGGCCTCTACTACTGGTTCCCGAAGATGACCGGGCGGATGTACGACGAGTTCCTCGGAAAACTCCACTTCGGCACGTATTTCGTCGGCTTCAACCTGCTCTACTTCCCGATGTTCGTCGCGTGGCAGACGCCCCGTCGGGTGTTCGACTACGCGCCCGGCATGGCCCCGTGGCAACAACTGGCGACTATCGGCGGGTTCGTCCTCGGCCTCTCCTTTGTCATCATGTTCTACAACCTGGCGAAAAGCGCCGTCTCGGGCGACCCCGCCGGCGACAATCCGTGGGAGTACTCGACGACCGCAGAGTGGGCAGTCCCCTCGCCGCCGCCGCTCGAGAACTTCCCCGGCGTCCCGACGTACGGCGACGGAAAGCTCTCGTTCGGCGGCGGGTCGGCGACGACCGAAGCCGACGGTGGGGTCGCGAGTTCGAGAGAGACTGACGGCGGTGTCGTCCACGCCGCTCACGACCACACCGGAGCCGAAGAACACGGCAGTCACGCGAGCATCTGGCCGTTCGTCCTCAGCGTCGGCGCGTTCTTCCTGTTCATGGGACTCTCCGGGATGCAGGACGGATCGTTTCAACCAGACACGGTGGGCAACGTCTACCTGGGACTGGCCTCACTCGGCGGTGCCGTGACGCTCGGGTCGCTGCTGTTCATGACGCTCGAACCGTTCCACGGACCGAACTTCGTCGAAGGTGAGGCGTGGCCATTCTCGGGGCTGGACAACACCAAAGTCGGCGTCTGGATCTTCCTCGCCTCCGACGTGGTGCTGTTCGGCGGCTTCCTCGGGGCGTACATCTTCACGCGCGTCGCCTTCGGGTGGACGCAGTGGGAGTCCATCGTCATCGACCCACTTCCGGGACTGATGAACACCTATCTGCTGCTGACGAGTAGTTTCACCGTCGTCCTCGCGCTCGTGGCCGCCGAGAAGAAGAGTCGGTGGGGCGTCGTCGCAAGTCTCACGACGACGTTCATCCTCGGCATCGGCTTCCTCGTCAACAAGGGAATCGAGTGGAACCACCTGTTCCACGAGGGACACTGGCTCTCGACGGACGTGCAGAGTTCGACGTTCTTCCTCACGACGGGGCTACACGGCGCGCACGTCGTCATCGGGTTGCTAATCACGATGTACCTCATCGGGCGGGCGTGGCGTGGAGCCTACCTGGAGGACAACCGACCGGTGGAGTACTTCGGACTCTACTGGCACTTCGTCGACATCGTCTGGCTGTTCCTCTTCCCGCTGTTCTACATCCTGTGAGGTGACACCATGGTTTCAACAAAACTCTACACCGCAATTTACGTGGCATTGTTCGTCTCGGCGACGGTTCAGGTACTCGTCGAGTTCGCAGGGTTAACCTACTGGACGGCCTTCACAAACGACAGCACGATGATGGTTCCGAAGGCCGTCCAGTAGGTTAACCC
>JBNJGG010000034.1:0-20579 GCA_051747545.1 Halobacteriota archaeon
CACGGGCGGGTCGATTAGACACGCCCGTGTCGGCGATGTCGTCGATGACGAGGACGTTCTTGCCCCGAACGCTTCCCTCGGGCATCGGGTACCGAATCTCGGGGTTGCCAGACTTCTCGGCGGTGCCGACGTAGTGTTCGACCTTGAGGCTCGTGAGGTCGTCCAACCCGAGAAAGTCGCAGAGACACCGCCCGGCGAACCACCCACCTCTGGCGAGGGCGACGACCACGTCCGGCTCGAACGACGACGCCTTCACCTGGTTGCTTACGTCCCGGCAGAGTCCGTAGATGTACTCCCAGTTGGTGATCGTGCACGTGAACTGGTCGGGGAGGTCGCTCATCTCTGGTTGTGGGTCGCCGCGCGCGGATTATAAGGGTTTACAGGGCGGTTTCTGTTGCATACCCGAACGTCATACAGGGCGGTTTCTGAATGCATACCCGAACGTCACCCGGTTTTCCAGTTCTCACGACACGTCGCGGAGGTGAGTTGACACGATTTCGCAACCCTCCGAGGAGCCACAAAGCCCATCTACCCCCGTTTACATATCGTCTCGCGTATCGCCAGACAAGCACCCCGCTGGTGTGGACACAGTCAGCCACCACTAGACGCAGCGGGGCCCCATTCATCGACCGACGCCTCGACCACGTGGCTCTTCTCAACACCAGGCTCTTCTCAACACGAGGCCCTTACCGTGACGAGATTGAGCCGACTAGTCTCGGGTGCCCCGGGTGCGTTGGTTTGATACGCCAGTCCGCAGAGTGTCCGCTATGAACACCCGTCGTGCGCTTCTCGTCGACGCGTTCACCGCCGACCCACTGTCCGGAAACGCCGCGGGCGTGATTCCCGACGCCTCGGGGTTATCGGTCGAGCAGATGCAGTCGATCGCCAGCGAACTGGCCGTCAGCGAAACCGTCTTTCTGCTCCCGTCGGGCTCTGCCGAGCGCCGCGCGCGCTACTTCACGCCGACGCGGGAGGTCGACCTCTGTGGCCACGCCACCATCGCTGCTCACGCGTTCCTCAACGAGGATGGGGCGATAGACGCGGGAACGCACACGCTGGAGACGAACGCGGGCGACCTCCCTGTCGCGGTCGAAGACGACGGCGTCGTGTGGATGACGCAAGCGCCCCCGACCGTCGACCGCGTCGAACTCGAGTACGGTCGCGTCGCTTCCGCGCTCGGTCTCGACGAGGGGGCGTTCTCGGGGACGCGCGACGACTTGCCTCCGGCGGTGGCTTCGACCGGTCTGCCGTGGGTGTGTCTCCCCGTCGACTTCCTCGAACACCTCGGCGCTATCGACCTCGACGCCGGCGCTATCGCGTCGCTCTCGGACGAGTACGACGCGGTCGGCCTGTACGTCTTCACCTTCGACACGCTAGACGGCGAGTCGACGCTGCACGCACGCGCGTTCGCTCCGGGTGCCGGCATCGAGGAGGACCCCGTAACCGGGACCGCGAGCGGAGCCTGCGGGGCGTATCTCCGTCACGTCGGCGCGTTCGACGCGATGCCCGAGGAGATGCGCTTCGAGCAGGGCCACTTCGTCGACCGGCCCGGTGTGGTTCGCGTCCGCGTCGGCACCGACGTTCGCGTCGGGGGACGTGCCGTGACGGTCCTCGACGGGACCCTCACTGTTCCCGACGCCGAGGAGGACGATGGCATCATCGAAGTGTAACCGGCCGCCCCTCTCGTGTCGACCGCTTCCTTTGGCGTCCCCCTTCGATGGTTTCTCGACCTCTCGACGTACGTTGTCGCGGCGGGCGTAAAACGGCTCACTCGCCTTCGAGTGAACGCTTTTCGACGTTGCTCGCTTCGGAAGCTTCTTAATCACTCTTGGTGACCGTCCGAATACGAAATGGCTGTACTTTGGCTGGATGAGGTACGCGCCGCCGACCTCGCCACAGTCGGTGGCAAAGGCGCCTCGCTCGGTGAACTCACGGCAGCTGGACTGCCGGTCCCGCCCGGATTCGTCGTCACGGCCGGCACCTATCGGGAGTTCATCGAGGAGGCAGGAATTGACGAGGAGTTGTTCGACGCCGTCGACGTCGACTCCGAAGACTCCGCCGCGCTCGCTGCCGCCGAGGAACGGGCGCACGAACTCATCCTCGGGACGGAGGTTCCCGAAGAGGTACGTGAGGAGATTCTCGAAACCTACGACACGCTCGGTGACGGCGAAGCGTTCGTGGCGGTTCGTTCGTCGGCGACGGCCGAGGACCTCCCCGACGCGTCCTTCGCGGGCCAACAGGAAACGTTTCTCAACGTCACCCGCGAGGAACTCATACAACGCGTCAAGGAGTGCTGGGCCTCGCTGTTCTCTCAGCGGGCAATCTACTATCGGAATCGACAGGGCTTCCCACACGAGGACGTGGACATCGCGGTGGTCGTCCAGCAGATGGTCGACGCCGAAAAGAGCGGCGTCATGTTCACGAGCCACCCCTCGACGGGCGAGCCTCGAATCATCATCGAGGCCGCGTGGGGCCTCGGCGAAGCGGTCGTCTCCGGCTCCGTCTCCCCCGACAACTACGTCGTCGACAGAGCAACCGGGGCCGTCGACGAGGTCACCGTGGCCGACAAGAAGATGATGATGCTGAAGGACCCCGAGACGGGCAAGACCGTCGAGCGCGACGTCTCCGACGACCGTCGAACCGAGCGGGTGCTCTCGGACGAGGAAATCGCCAAACTGGTCGAACTCGGCGAACTGGTCGAAGACCACTACGACGCGGCGCAGGACGTCGAGTGGGCGATTGCCGACGGTGAGACCTACATGCTGCAATCTCGACCGATTACTACCATCAGTGGCACGAGCGGCGTCGACGCGGCCCCGGGGGCGTCCAATGGCGACCCCCAGGCGTCCGCCAACGGTGACGTCCTCCTGCGTGGACTCGGTGCGAGCCCCGGCATCGCCTCCGGCAAGGTCCGAATCGTGACGAAACTCGACCACCTCGACCAGGTGGCCGAGGGCGACATCATCGTGACCGAGATGACGATGCCGGACATGGTGCCCGCGATGAAGCGTGCCGCCGGCATCGTCACTGACGAAGGTGGAATGACCTCCCACGCCGCCATCGTCTCGCGGGAACTCGGTGTCCCCGCAGTGGTCGGCACCGGCAGTGCCACCGACAAACTCGAAGATGGACTCGTTATCACTATCGACGGCGACAAGGGAACCATTCGCGAAGGTTCCACGGAACCGGTCGAGCAGACAGAGCCAATCGAAGATGCCCGTCCGAAGACGCCCGTCAAACCCATGACTGCGACCGAAGTCAAAGTCAACGTCTCGATTCCGGAGGCGGCCGAACGGGCCGCGGCGACCGGCGCAGATGGCGTCGGCCTGCTCCGAATCGAGCACATGGTGCTCTCGCTCGGACAGACGCCAGAGCGGTACATCGAGGAGAACGGTGAGCGAGCCTACGTCGACGAAATCGTCGATGGCGTTCGCACCGTCGCCGAGGAGTTCTACCCCAGGCCCGTTCGCGTCCGAACGCTCGATGCGCCGACCGACGAGTTCCGACAACTGGAGGGCGGCGACAACGAACCCCACGAGCACAATCCGATGCTCGGGTACCGCGGCATCCGCAGGAGCCTCAACAACCCCGAGGTGTTCCGTCACGAACTCGAAGCGTTCCGTCGGCTCTACGACATGGGATACGACAACGTCGAAATCATGTTCCCGCTCGTAAACGACGCCGAAGACGTGCTGGCAGCGAAACGGCACATGGTCGATGCGGGTATCGACCCGAACAAGCGCGACTGGGGCGTGATGGTAGAGACTCCCGCCAGTGCACTCCGCATCGAGGACCTCGCGTCTGCGGGTATCAAGTTCGCCTCGTTCGGAACAAACGATCTCACTCAGTACACGCTGGCGGTCGACCGCAACAACGAGAACGTCGCCGACCGCTTCGACGAACTCCACCCGGCGGTGCTCGAACTCATCGGGTCGACCATCGAGACGTGCCGCGAACTCGGCGTCAAGACCAGCATCTGCGGACAGGCCGGCTCGAAGTCTCGGATGGTTCAGTTCCTCGTCGAAGAGGGAATCAGTTCCATCAGCGCGAACATCGACGCCGTTCGCGACGTTCAGCACGAAGTCAAGCGCGTCGAGCAGAAACTCATCCTCGATTCGATTCGGTAGGGAGATTCTCCCTCACCGAACCGTCTGTCTGATGCGATTCACAACGGAACCGATATACCCGGTCGTTCCGTAGTGGGCCGATATGCAGCGGGCTGCCCCGCAAGAGTTTCACCGCGTTCTCTCCTCGATGTGTACGGAGCCCCACCCCGTCGCCAGCGAGGCCGCGACGCGGTTTATGGCTACGAATCCAGGGGACCCGGAAACGTATCAGGAAGTCGCCGCGTTGGAAGCCGAAGCAGTGGAACTGCTCGGTGAGATGACCGGGCTTTCGAACCCGGCAGGCTACGTCGCCAGCGGTGGAACCGAATCGAACATTCAGGCGATTAGAGCCGCTCGCAACCGTAGTGACACCGACCGGCCGAACGTGGTCGCCCCCGATAGCGTCCACTTCAGCTTCCAGAAGGCTGCGGAGGTGCTAGACGTCGAGTTACGGCTCGTACCGGTCGCAGACGACCTTCGCGCGGACCCCCACGCGATGGCCGACCGAATCGACGACGACACGATTTTACTCGTCGGAATCGCGGGTACCACGGAGTACGGACGTGTCGACCCGATTCCGGCGCTGTCCGACCTCGCGGCCGACGCCGGGGCGTTCTTCCACGTCGACGCCGCGTGGGGTGGGTTCGCACTCCCGTTTACCGACCACGAGTGGCATTTCGGTCACGCAGAGATAGATTCTATGACTATCGACCCGCACAAGCTCGGCCGTGCCGTCGTCCCCGCGGGTGGCTTTCTCGCCCGCGAACGGGCCACGTTGGACGCTCTCGCCGTGGACACGCCGTATCTCGAATCGACGTCGCAAGCGACGTTGACCGGCACTCGGAGCGGAGCCGGCGTCGCCAGCGCTCACGCCGCGTTGACGGCCCTGTGGCCGGACGAGTATCGCTCGCAATTCGAGCGTGGACAGGCCAACGCGACCTGGCTCGCCACGGCGCTCGATGCTCGCGGCTTCGACGTCGTCGACCCGGTGTTGCCTCTCGTCGCCGCCTCGCTCCCAGACGACCTATTCGACGCCCTCCGGGCTCGGGGGTGGCGACTGTCTCGAACCGAGGCGGGCGAACTGCGTGTGGTCTGCATGCCACACGTCACCCGCGAGTCGCTCTCGGCGTTCGTCTCCGACATCGACGCGCTTCGGAGCGCCGTAGACGGCTTCGAATCGAGTTAATCACCATTCCGTTTCGAGACGCGCCCGTTCGCTTGACAACCGCCTAACTATCAGTTCAAAACCATCTTTGCCACTCCGGCCGGAACCTGAACGTTTACGTCGTCACCGCGGAGAGTAGCCTGTGTGTCCCCCGCCGTCTCGCTCCTCCTGGCCGGGTCGGGTGTCTGGCCGGAGTTCGCGTGGCTCGAAGGTCTCGTCCACACCGCGACCGGTTGGGTCGGTCTCGTCATCATCTTCGTTTACTCGTTTCTCATCGCGTTTGCGCTTCCCGGCGTGAGTGAAGTCGTCCTCCTCGCACCGCTCAACCTCGGCGTTCCTCAGTCGGTGACGACGGCGCTCATCATCGTTACCAGCGGGGTCGGCAAGGCCGCCGGGAGCGTGTTCGCGTTCCACATTGGCCAGGAGGCGAAAGACTCCGGCTACATCATCGGACTGCTGCGGCGCTCACGGTTCGATATCATCGGCTGGTCGCAACGCCAGACCGTCCAGGTCGCTCAGCGCTACGGCTACGCGGGGCTCGCACTCGCACTTTGCGTCCCCGGCTTCCCCGACACGCTGTCGATTTACGCCTTCGCCGTCCTCGAAGAGGACTACTTCAAGTTCGCGCTGTCGACGTTCGTCGGGAGCGTCGGTCGGTTGCTGGTGTGGTTGGCCGGTGGGCAGGCCATCCTGTTCTTGTTGTAGCAGCCGTTATTCTCGTCGCCCGTTCTAATCGTCGCGTTCACTACTCGGCGTTTCGACTCGTTCGTGAGCACGCTCGTCGCGGGGGCGAGCAGACGGCACACGTGGTCGACGGTAGTCACCGACGTCCGCCCGACGCGAGGTAAGATGCCGTACCCGAGGGGCGACGGCCCTCGTTCGGGTGGTTTCACCCGCGTGACACCCCGCGGCGAATTTCAGGTCACGGAGGTGTCTGGCCTCGGATTCGTACTTGAATCTTGGCACGACCAGAAACCACGAGTCTTTAGGCCCGTATCGACTGATTCACACATACTATGAGCCACGAGGAGTTTCCTACCGACTATCCCGCGGTGGTGACTTGTGGGTTGCCCTACGCCAACGGCGACCTGCACATCGGTCACCTCCGGACGTACGTCGGCGGCGACGTGTACGCCCGCGCGCTGCGAAAACTCGGCCAGCAGACCGCGTTCGTCAGCGGGTCGGACATGCACGGCACGCCCGTCGCCGTCAACGCCGAGAGAGAAGGCGTCACGCCCGCGGAGTTCGCACTGCGCTGGCACGAGCAGTATCAGGAGACGTTCCCCCGATTCAACGTCGAGTTCGACAACTACGGTCACACCGACGACGCGACGAACATCGAAACGACGCTTGACATCGTCAACACGCTCGACGAGGAGGGGTACATCTACGAGAAGGACATCATGGTCGCCTACGACCCCGACGAGGACCAGTACCTCCCGGATCGGTACGTCGAAGGAACCTGTCCGTACTGTGGCGAGCACGCCCGGGGCGACGAGTGCGACGAGGGCTGTGGTCGCCACCTCGAACCCGGCGAAATAGAGAACCCGACGAGTACGGTCACGGGTAATCCCGCCGAGTACCGCGAGCGGACGCACAAGTTCTTCCGCGTCTCCGAACTGCAGGACTACCTGCGCGAGTTCATCGACCGCCTCGAGGGGACGGCGAACGCGCGCAACCAACCCCGCGAGTGGATCGAGGGGGAACTGCGCGACTGGTGTATCACCCGCGACATGGACTGGGGTATCGACTACCCCGGCGAGGGAGCAGACGACCTGGTCCTCTACGTGTGGGTCGACGCCCCGATCGAGTACATCTCCTCGACGAAGCAGTACACAGAACGCGTCGGTCCCGACGTGTACGACTGGGAGGAGGCGTGGCGCGAGGGCGGGGTCTCCGAAGCGTCCGGTTCGGAGGCTCGCCCGACGGAGGCTGGCGGTGATGTCGTCCACATCATCGGCCGCGACATCATCCAGCACCACACCATCTTCTGGCCCGCGATGCTCCACGCCGCCGGATACACCGAACCGCGGGCGGTCATGGCCAGCGGCTTCATGACGCTCAACGGCAAGGGCTTCTCGACGAGTCGGAACCGCGCCGTCTGGGCGCGAGAGTACCTCGACGAAGGGTTCGATCCGGACCTGATTCGCTACTACCTCGCCACGAACGGCGGGTTCCAGCAGGACGTGGACTTCTCGTGGGAGCGCTTCCGCGAGCGCGTCAACAACGAACTCGTCGGTACCGTCGGGAACTTCCTCTACCGGTCGCTGCTCTTCGCGTTTCGAAATTACGAGGGTACGCCAGACACGTCACTGTCCGACGAGGTCCGCGAGCGAATCGAGGAGGCCATCGACGAGTTCGCCGCGGGGATCAACGACTACTCGGTTCGCAAGCCCGGCAACGCCGCCGTTCGACTCGCACAGTTCGGCAACGAGTACATCCAGCGCAACGAACCGTGGAAGCTCACCGACGAGGACCCCGAGGCGGCCGCACGGGTCATCCGCGACTGCGTCCAGATCGCGAAGGCCGTCGTCGTCCTCTTCGAACCCATCACACCCGGTGCGAGCGAGCGCGTCTGGTCCGAACTGAACGAATCGGGGTCCGTCCACGACGTTGGCGTCGACGCCGCGCTCGAACCGCCGGCTGCGACGTTCGACGAACCCTCGGAACTGTTCGAGAAGATCCCCGACGAGCGCGTCGAAGAACTCAACGAGAAACTGGCCGACCGAGTCGCAGCGGCGAGCGCCGCAGAGGGCGGTGCTGACGACGGAACCGACGGGGACGAAGAGGACGAAGTCGCGGATATCGACCTCGACCCGCTCCTCGACGACCGCATCAGCTTCGAGCAGTTCCAGGACCTCGACATCCGGGTCGGCGAAATCCTCTCGGCGGAGGGAATCGAGGGCGCGGACAAGTTGGCGAAACTCCGCGTCGACATCGGCCTCGAAGAGCGCCAAATCGTCGCCGGAATCAAGCAACTTCACGACCTCGAGGACCTCGTCGGCAAGCGAATCGTCGTCGTCGCCAACCTCGAAAAGGCCGAGCTGTTCGGCGTCGAGAGCGACGGCATGTTGCTCGCGGCGGGCGAGGCCGCCGACATCCTCACCACTTACGGCGACGCCGTCCCTGGCGAGCGCGTTCGGTGAGTCGATCGAGGGAACCCGGAGCGGTCGACGCCGTGCTCGGAGCCGACGCTCGTCGTCTGTGGCTTTGTGACTGACCCGTCGCCCGCGGCTTTTTCTTCGACTCACTCGTAGCGGCGAGCATGAGAAAGGCGAAAATCGTCTGCACGCTCGGCCCGGCGTCGGACGACCGAGCGACGATTCGGGCGCTCGCCGAGGCTGGGATGAGCGTCGCTCGACTCAACGCCAGCCACGGAACGGTCGCGGAACGCGCCGCCACCATCGACCGGATTCGCGCCGTCGACGACGTCGTCGAGACGCCGCTGGCGGCGATGGTGGACCTGCAGGGCCCCGAGGTCAGAACCGCAACCCTCGACGAGCCGATTCACCTCGAAACCGGGTCGACCGTTCGGTTCGTCGTCGGTGACACCGCCACCCCGGAGGAGGTGGGCCTGTCGGTCGCAATCGACGCGGCCGCTCCCGGCGACAGAATCCTGCTGGACGATGGCCACATCGAAGCCACGGTCGAGGCCATCGAGGGCGAGACCGTCCTCGCTCGCGTCGACTCCGGCGGCGAACTCGGCGGGCGCAAGGGCGTCCACGTCCCTGGTGTCGACCTCGACGTCGACCGCATCACCGACACCGACTACCGTGACCTCGAAGTCGCGGTCGAGCGGGATGCGGACTTCGTCGCCGCGAGTTTCGTCCGCGACGCGAGCGACGTGTACGCCGTCAGCGACGCACTCGGCGCGCTCGGCGGCGACATTCCGGTCGTCGCCAAGATAGAGCGGGCCAGCGCCGTCGCCACTCTCGACGCAATCGTCGGGGCGGCCGACGGCGTCATGGTCGCCCGCGGTGACCTCGGCGTCGAGTGCCCGCTCGAGGAGGTGCCGATGATTCAAAAGCGCATCATTCGGCGGTGTCAGGCCGCCGGCGTCCCAGTCATCACGGCGACCGAGATGCTCGACTCGATGGTCCACGCCCGTCGCCCGACGCGCGCGGAAGCCTCCGACGTTGCGAACGCGGTTCTCGACGGGACCGACGCGGTGATGCTGTCCGGTGAGACGGCCGTCGGTGACCACCCCGTCCGAGTCGTCGAGACGATGGACCGAATCGTCGACGAGGTCGAAGCCAGCGAGGAGTACGCCGAGAGCCAGGCCCAGCACGTTCCCATCCCGGCGGCCGACTCGCGCACGGAAGCACTGGCTCGGTCGGCCCGATCGCTGGCCCGAGACATCGGAGCCGCGGCCATCGTCACCGCCAGCGAGTCCGGGTACACCGCCCGCAAGACGGCGATGTTCCGTCCGACGGTCCCCATCGTGACCACGACGCCCAGCGACGCGGTTCGTCGCCAACTCGCGCTGACGTGGGGCGTTCGCGCCCAGTACGCCCCGTACGCCGAGGGGATCGACGCCGTCGTCGAGAGCGCGGTCACGGCGGCCCTTGACGCTGGCGTCGCCGAGAGCGGCGACACGGTCGTCGTCCTCTCGGGGATGATGACCGAACTCGAAGGGACGAACACGACGAACATGCTCAAAGTCCACGTGGCCGCCGAGACGGTTGCAGTCGGTCGAAAAATCGTCGGCGGGCGCGCGGTTGGTCCGCTCGCCCGCGCTCCCGACGGTGACCTGACGACGCTTCCAGACGGGGCGATACTCGCCGTCGACACCGACTTCGACGGGGAGTTCACTGGCGACGTGAGCACACTCGGTGGTATCGTCGACGCCCATTCGGGGCTGACCGGCTACCCGGCACTCTTCGCACGGGAACTCGACGTACCGATGATAAGCGACGCGCCGATTCCCGACGCTCTCGCCGACGGGACGACGCTCACGCTCTACGCCGAGCGCGGCGTCGTCTACGAGGGTGACGTCCTCAAACACGAGCGACCCGCGTGAGAGCGAGGTCCGAGGACATCGACCACTCGCAGCCGAGTTATCTCAGCTGATAATTGGGTGTGTAATTTTTTATACCGGTGTCGGGAACAATCGGCAACCACCGGGCAGGTGTCCCGACACACCGTGCCGCGCTCCCTCATGAGACGGTCGCTTCACCTCGCGCTGACGTTCTCCGTGGTGGTGACGCTCGTCGCTGCCACGCCGACGGCCGTCGTCGCGGCTGGCGTCTCGGAGCCGACGCACGCGGCACTCGAAACTGCTCCCGCTGCCGACCAGAGCGGGTCGCCCTCGTTCGTCAACAACACGGTCACGGTGACTCGCGGCGACGTCGCCGAAATCACCGTGTCGCACTCGAAGGCTGCCCGGGTCCACGTCGGCGGTCCGGGCTTCGGCTACCACCTCGAAATCGTCCTCAATGGGTCGGGAACGGACACGATTACGCTCGACACGTACAACTCCACGGGCCCGGCAGAGAGTCACGTCACCGGCGGTAACGCCACGCTTCACACGCGCTCTCTCGACAGGCCGCTCGTCCCGTCCCGGTACCTGATGAACGTGACCGTCGACGGGGTCGAACAGGATCTGGGTACGCTCGAAATCGAGGAGCGTTCGACGGTCACGACCGCGGTATCGGTCGCTCCCGGGACGTCCGACCTGGACGAACTCGACGCCGACGAGTTGGCGGCGCTTCTCACCCACCGCGAACACGTCGCCCGAGGCGACCTGGCTGTCGTTCGACTCGACGGGAGCGGGTTGGAATCGGCGTTCGACGCCGAGGACCTCTCTGGAGGGCCGAACGCAGAGGGGATTCGCGTGCGCTTTCGAGACACCACTCACCGCCAGAACAGAGCGCCCCGGTCGTTCGTCGCCACCGAGGAGACGAACGTGACGGTCCTCACCGAGTTCGAGGACGACGCCGTGCTCCTCGTGTGGGACACGAGCGACGTCTCGCTGTCCCGCGGCAACGTCACGTACGAAGTCGTCGCCGAGTTGGTGGCCGACCACAACGACCTGGTCGTAGAGGACGAACTCCTCGCCCGCACGAACGTGACCGTGGTCCCCCCCTCGGTAACGCTGGAGGCAACGCCCGGGTTCGCGCTGTATCCGTGGCGCGGATCGAACCTCTCGGTCACCGGGCAGACGAACATCGCACCTGAGACGCCCCTCGACCTCCGCGCGCGCTCGACGGGACCGGACCCGTTCCTGCAGCGCGAACTCGTGACCGTCGACGGAAGCGGAAGCTTCCGGGCGCGGTTCGACTTCGGAACCGTCGAGCGCGGGACTTCCTTCCCGCTCTGGGTGCTGAACTATCGGGACGAGTCGGTCACCACCGTCTCGCTCCCGTCGCAGGCGGCGAACCTGACGTTCCGCGACCAGCGTCTCGACGACGATGCGGTGACGCTCCGTTCGGTCAGCCTCCCGATGGACGGGTTCGTCCGAATCGAGCGTGAAGACGGCTCGACCATCGGCCAGACCGACCATCTCGTCGCTGGCGACCACGACAACGTGACGGTGTCGCTCGACACCGCTTTGCTCTCGAACCAGACGCTCGCTGCCGTCGCCCACGTCGACCGTAATCTCGACGGCTCGTTCGACCCACGTCGCGACCCCGCGTTCGCGCCATCGGGCGTGCGCGTCGACTCGGAGGCCTTCGTCACGGTCTCCGAGTCGCCCCGACCCGCGCCATCGACGACCCCGTCGTCGTCGTCGACGGCAACGCCCACGCCGACTGCGACGCTCGAACCAACCTCCGCCCGGGCGACTGCGTACCCGGTCGTGTCTCGAACGCCGCTGGCTCCACGGACGCAGACGCGTATGGACTTCTCTGTGCTCCTGACGATTCTGTCCCTGTTCGCGACCGGCCTGCTGCTCGCGAGGCGGCGATGATCTCCGAGATGAACCCGTCGGCGTTCGTGAACTTTCTCGCGGACATCTGGACGATCAACGGGTGGCGGACGACGGTCCACGAACGCGAGCAGGATGGGTGGCTCATAGCCGGTGAGCGACGTGGAAGGCGCGGCTTACTGCTCGCACTTCCGAACGCCGACCAGCGGGTGACCGGCCAGCACCTCCAGCGGTTCGTCTCGACCTGCGCAGAGCGGAACGTGAACCACCCCGTCGTCGCGACTCGGGGGACCTTCAGCGACGATGCCGAGCGAATCGCCGCCGCAAACGGGGTCCACGTCATCACCTCGGAGGACGTCTCTAACACGGTGAAGGTGGGCGGGTTCGAGGAGATTCTGGAACAGCACTCCGACCAGAAGAGTTCTGCCGAAGGGATTGCGTCGGTAGTTGCGTCGCTCCGTCGCGTCCTGCCGAACGTCGCCGACGCGAGTGCTGTCCTCCGGCGGGTCGGGACCGCACGCTCTCCGGGCGGCCTCGACCGCTCGAAGCTCACGCGGGTGGCGGCACTCGTCTTCGTCGTCGTCCTCGGGGTCGGCGGCACCGTCGCCCCCGGTCTGGCCATCCCCAGCGTGAGCGTCCCCGGTTCGTCGTCTGACGACATCGCCGTGTCGGCCGTTTCGGCGACCGGCGTCGCTGACGCCTCGCTGGAGGTGGCGTGGCGTGCACGCACCGGCGCGACGGTCACCACCGGAAACGACACGACGTACGCCGCCCCGACCGGCGAACAGTTCGTCGTCCTCCACCTCGACGTCACGAACACCGGGTCGACGCCGACGACGCTCGATGCCGATCAGGTGCTCGTCGAATCCGAGGGTCAGCGATACGCACACCAACCCCTCCAGGGCGTCTCCGGGTTCGAAGTGGGAATCCTCGACCCGAACGAGTCGACGTCGGCGTGGCTCGCGTTCTCTGTCCCGAGAGCGTCGACCAGCGCGACGGTCCTCGTCCATCCAACGGACTCCTCTTCGCGACCCAGCGTCAGGTTCGTCCACGACCACTCGGTCTCGGCGAGCGTCTCGACACGCTGAAGTGATCGGTCACCTGCGCAACCGGTCGGTCGCGGTGACGTCGCTCGCCACGTGTGGCTCTCGGGAGTCTGCTCCCGTGTTCGGTTCGTGGACCGAGCCGACAGTCCTTTGCGCGTCGGACGGCTACGACCTGGTATGAACGACGTGCCCGAGGACGCGCCGATGGGCGCGCGCCCCCGGACTCGGCCGGTCGGGAGTTCAGCCACCTGTCGGCGACCGAATCGTCCGCTAATTTCGCCGACTCACGCGGGCAGATGGCCGACACAGATAGACGGATGACCGACACAGACGACACAGATAGACGGATGACCGACACAGACGACACAGATAGACGGATGGCGGACACAGACGACACAGGTGGAGAGGCGACGGACGAGGACGCGTGGATACTCGAGGAGCCACCAATCGAACCTGGCTCGCCATCCGCCGAAAATACGCTCTTCGTCCTTCTCGGGGCCGTCATGACGTTGGTCCTCCTGTTCGGGTCCCTGTAATCACTAACCCTTAACCGGCGGCACTCCCAATCAGTGGTATGGCAGGGTGGCTCCTGGCGGTGGCGCTCCAGCTGGACCTCGTCGGCCCGGAGATGCTTCCTCTGTTGCTCATCGTCGCCGGTCTCGGGTTGTCGTTAGCCGAGGCCCTCGCACCGGGAGCGCACTTCATCGTCCTGGGCGTCGCCCTCCTGGCCGCCGGACTGGTCGGGTTGCTGTTGGGTCCGTTGGCCGGTCCCATCGTCCTCGCGGTACTCGTCCTCGTGTTCGGTGCGGCCGCTCTGTACGGGTACCGCGAACTCGACATCTACGGCGGGAAGGGGTCCGGACGGACGAGTGACTCCGATTCGCTCCGGGGAAAGACCGGTCGGGTGACCGAACGGGTGACGCCCACGACCGGTGAAATCAAACTCGACGAGGGTGGCTTCAATCCGTACTACGTCGCTCGCTCGGTCCACGGCGAGATTCCCGTAGATGCCGAGGTCATCGTGACCGATCCCGGTGGCGGAAACGTCGTCACCGTCGAGTCGCTCGACGCTATCGACGACGAAATCGACCGCGAACTCCGGCGGAGTCGCACGGCCGAACGAGAGCGGCAACCCGAGACCGAGTCGGGTCGGTCCTGACGTCGCTGGGTCTCGCTCGCTGTCCGTCCCGTTCTCCGCATTTGGTGGGAATTTCGGAAATACTGTCGTTTCAGAGGCTCTCTCGCCAGCTGAAGACACACTCTCTCGGGGCGAAGCCTTATCAGAGTGACAACCTAACTGCCGCGTATGGACCCCGTACTGTTGCAGGCAGGACTCGGCATCAGCGCGTTCGCCGTGGGGTTGTTAGTCCTGTTGCTGGCTGTCGTCACCGTCTACCAGATGGTCGAAATCGTCGACGCCTACGAGAAGAAGGCGCTCACGGTGTTCGGTGAGTACCGGAAACTGTTAGAGCCGGGTATCAACTTCATCCCACCCTTCGTCTCTCGGACGTACGCCTTCGACATGCGGACGCAGACGCTCGACGTTCCCCAGCAGGAGGCCATCACGCGCGATAACTCCCCCGTGACGGCCGATGCCGTCGTCTACATCAAAGTGATGGACGCCAAGAAGGCGTTTCTCGAGGTCGACGACTACAAACGGGCCGTCTCCAATCTAGCGCAGACGACCCTCCGGGCCGTGCTGGGCGACATGGAACTCGACGAGACGCTCAACAAGCGGCAGGAGATAAACGCTCGCATCCGCAAGGAACTCGACGAACCCACCGACGAGTGGGGCGTCCGCGTCGAATCAGTCGAGGTCCGCGAGGTGAACCCGAGCGCCGACGTTCAGCAGGCGATGGAGCAGCAAACCTCTGCGGAACGCCGTCGCCGAGCCATGATTCTCGAAGCGCAGGGTGAACGCCGCAGTGCCGTCGAGAAGGCGGAGGGTGAAAAGCAGTCGAACATCATCCGCGCACAGGGTGAAAAGCAGTCGCAGATTCTCGAAGCGCAGGGTGACGCCATCTCGACGGTGCTTCGCGCGAAGTCTTCGGAGTCGATGGGCGAGCGAGCTATCATCGAGAAGGGCATGGAGACGCTCGAATCTATCGGGCAGGGCGAGTCGACGACGTTCGTCCTGCCGCAGGAACTGTCCTCTCTGCTCGGTCGGTACGGCAAGCAACTCACCGGGAGCGACGTACAGGAGATGGCTGGACTGGAGAGTCGGCAGTTCGACGAGGAGACTCGCGCGCTGCTCGGCCTCGACGACATCGACGAAATCCTCGGCCAGATAGACGAGGCCGCCGAGATGGACGTCGAGGAACTGGAGAAGGCGGCCCAGGCGATAAAGTCGGGCGAGAGCGTCGACATCAAGAGTTCTACGGAGGTCATCCGAGAAGCGGAGGCGGCCGACGACGAGGCTGCGGAAGCCGAGGCGTCCGTCGAGGGCGACGCGCCGCTCGAAGAAGACCGAACGGCCGCGGGGCCGTCCTCGGCCTCGCCGGGTGAAGAGTCCTCCTCGGGTGACGGCGAGATGCAGTTCGACAAGGAAGTCGAGTAAGTCGTCGCCAGCGACGGGTTCGGCCTCGCCGTAGACGCGGGACCTCGAACGTCGCCGACGCGGAATTCTGGTTGGGACGGGAACGCCCCTCGCCACGGAATCCGACTCAGACGGGGGACCGTTTTCGAACTCGATTCCTGCCAGATTTCCACTCGTTCGTTTTCTCGAACCGAAACTCGGCCGCAAGCCAACGCTTTTAATCGCTGGCCGTCGTACCTCCACTCGATGCCCGAACGAGGGGTCGACGAGGAGAAACGCGCGACGCTTCGGCGGTTTGCCGCCCTCGGAGCGACGACCCCGCTCGTCGGCTTAGCGGGTGGCGACCGCTCTCGCAGCGACGTTCGCGACGCAATCGTCGGCTACCTCGCAGCCACACCGGGTGCGCACTTCTCGAAAGTCCGCGACGACCTCAAGCTCGGAACCGGCGAGACTCAACACCACCTGCGTCGCCTCCTCGACGAGGGGGCCATCGAGTCCCGACGCGACGGCGATTACCGGCGATTGTTCCCCGCTGGGCGGTTCTCGCCGTTCGAACAGACGGCGCTGGGGTACCTTCGGCGTCAGACCCCACGCGGGATGCTCGTCGAATTACTCCGCAATCCCGCCGCGACGGGGACCGACCTCGCCGACGCCCTGGACGTCTCGCGTGCGACGGTGAGCACGTACGCGGGGGAACTCGATGCCGCAGGACTTCTCTCCCGCGAGGACGGCTACGCCGTTCGAGAACCCGAGACGCTCATCACGCTCTTGCTCCGGTACGCGGAGTCCTTCGACGCCAACGTCGTTGCGTTCGCCGACGAGGCTACGGACCTCATCAGGTTCGACCCTCCCGGTGACTAATTTCGCGCGCCGTCCCGACGACCTCCCAACTTCAGGGGTTCCCCCCGTCGCATCCCCGGCGGTGTCCGTCGCGTCGTTCCCGGACGTGCTAAGCCGACGCGCTCGACGCTATCGGAGTCGACGAGTTCGACGGCGTCAGAACGAACTCGGCTTGGTACGCCAACCTAGACGCTGACCATCCACGTCGTCCCCGAGGAGTATCCCCACTTTTCGACAGTCAGGTCGCAGTCCCCGTTCCGAATGGCTCGCATGTTCGCGCCGACCTCCTTCGCCGTGAGGTCCAGGTCGTCGGCGATGAGCCTCGACTTGAAGTACGTCTGGGTACTCGCCCGCTCTTTGAGGTACGCCAGGATTCGTTGTTGCTTGTCCGTGAGGGTCGTCGTCTGTGCTGCTGCGCTCATACCTACGAAGAGGACGATTATTCCCTTGAGAGGTTTGGTACAGCAACTTAACACGGCGTTTGCGTTCGATTTCACCGTCTGGTCCCCGGCGGATTCTCACCTGAGTGAGCCGAGTACGGATACCCATATACGTGCCAATAACCCGACACGGTCGTTGCGTGGAGACAGAAGGTACTTACCTCACTCTGGACAAGGAACGGTGATGAATCGGCAGGTCGATTCGGTGTCCTCCGCATCAGCGACTCCCGAGGTGAGCGTCGTCCTCCCGGCGTACAACGAGGAGCGAACCATCGAAGGGACCGTATCGACCACCATCGAGACGCTCGAATCGTTTCTGCCGCCCGACGCCTTCGAAGTCGTCATCGCCGAGGACGGGTGTGACGACCGCACGCCCGAACTGGCCGAGGAGTTGGCCGCGGCCGACGCTCGCGTCGGACACTTCCACAGCGACGAGCGCCTGGGCCGCGGTCGCGCGCTCGAACAGGCCTTCCGCGCGGCTACCGGTGACACGCTGGTCTACTTCGACACCGACCTGGCGACCGACATGTCGCACCTCGAAGAACTCGTCGAGCGGGTTCGCTCCGGCGAGGCCGACGTGGCGACGGGGTCGCGGTGGATGGCCGGGCACGTCGCAGACCGGCCGTCGAAACGCGGCGTCCCGAGTCGGGCCTACAACGTCCTCGTTCGGCTCTTGCTGCGTTCGACCCTCCGGGACCACCAGTGTGGGTTCAAGGCCGTGAGTCGGGCGGCGTTCGAGACGCTCGTCGACGACATCGAGGACAACCACTGGTTCTGGGACACCGAACTGCTCGTTCGTGCCCAGCGGTCCGGACTGCGCGTCGCCGAGTTCCCCGTCGACTGGACGCCCAAGGGCGACACCAAGGTCGACCTCGTCCGCGACGTGTTCGGGATGGGCAGTCAGATTTTCCGCCTCTTCTGGCAGTTGTCGGTGCGTCCGCGCGCGACTCGGGGGGTGACGCTCGGGGCCGGCGTCCTCTTCACGCTCGTCGCGCTCGGCCTCATGACACTCTACATCGACCCGACGAACGTCTGGAACGCTCTCACGGGTGCCGACCCCGCCCTCGTCGTGGCCGCTGCGCTCGTCTATCTCGTCTCGTGGCCGTTGCGTGGCGCGCGCTACCGCGACATCCTCGCCGAACTCGGCTACTACGAGCGCGTGGGCTTCCTCACGGGGGCGGTGTTCATCAGTCAGACGGGAAACCTCGTCTTCCCCGCCCGGGCCGGCGACGCCGTCCGCGCGTACGTCGTGAAAGCTCGTCGGAACATCCCGTACCCGTCTGGATTCGCCTCGCTGGCGACCGAGCGCGTGTTCGACCTCCTCACCATCACGGCGCTCGCCGGGACCGTGTTGGCCGGCCTCGTCGTCACCGGCGGCGTCGGTGACCTCGCCACTGCCATCTCCGAGGGCGTTCCCGGCGTCGACCCGGCGAGTATCCGAACCGCCGTCACCGTCGCCGCGGGCGTCGGCGTCGCCGCCGTCGTCGCCCTCGCCGCCATCGTCGTCTCCGCGCGCTCTGACCGCAACTTCGTCCGCGCGGCCATCTCGCGTGTCAGTTCGGACTCGTACGCCGACACGCTCGCCAACCTCGTCGAGCAGTTCGTCCGCGGCGTCCAGACGTCCGCGGGGAACCGCCGCGCCTTCTCGCGCATCGGACTCTCTAGCGTCGCCATCTGGACGCTCGACGTGATTACGGCTATCGTCGTCCTCCTCGCCCTCGACGTGTCGCTACCGCTCCCGTTGCTCGTCTCCGTCGGCTTCTTCGCCGTCAGCGTCGGCAACCTCGCGAAGGTGCTCCCGCTGTCGCCGGGCGGTATCGGTCTCTACGAGGCCGCGTTCACCGCCATCGTCGTCAGCCTCACGCCGGTCGGTGCCCCCGTGGCGTTCACCGCCTCGGTCCTCGACCACGCAGTCAAGAACGTCGTCACCATCGCCGGGGGCGTCGTCGCCATGCTCTCGCTCAACGTCTCGCTGACGACCGCTGTCGACAAGGGAGCGGCCGGCCGTCATCCCGCTACTGACAGCCTCGAAGACGGTGTACAGGACTAGTTTGGAGACGGGACGGAGTCGTGGAAGACGGGGCCGGTCGCTGGTGACGCCACCCGCTAGCCGTGGATGGCCTCGGCGACTGCCTCGATACCGTCGAGCAGGTTCGGACTCGGCTGGTTCAACAGCGAGTCGTCGACGACGTGGACCTCGGCGTCGAGGTCCCAGTCGCGGTCGGTGACGACGGCGGGGTCGACACGGTCGCCTCGACCGCAGATGTTGAGGACGACGTGGTCGGGGGCCTCGGCCGAGACGGTCGACGCATTCACGGCGCGAGAGCGCTCACCGGGGTCGACGAAGGGGTAGCTCCCCCCCGCGACCTCGACGACTTCTGGCACCCAGTTCCCGGCGGCCATCGGCGGGTCTGACCACTCCTCGCAGTAGACGGTCGGACGCTCGACCGGGGCGTGTCGGTCACGCAGTACCTGGACGCGCTCACGACTCGACTCGCACAGCGCGGCCCCCTCGTCGGCGCACCCCACTGCCCGCCCGAGCGTCTCGAACGACTCGAAGACGGCTTCCAACGTCGTCGGGGCCGTGTGACAGACGCGGTGGCCCCGATCGCGCAACTCGTCTCGGACGGGTGCCTGCAGGTCGTCACTGGTGCAGACGAGGTCCGGGTCCAGCGCGTCCACGCGGTCGAACGCCGGCGTCACCCACCCGCCGAGTCGAGGGAGGTCAGACGGGGCGTCGCAGTGTGTCGACACGCCGACCAGACGGTCGCCCGCACCAACGGCCCGGAGCGTCGCCGTCGCGCTCGGGGCGAGCGAGACGACGCGGGTCGGTGGGTCGGCCGAGCGTTTCTCGCTCATCGCCTCCGACCAGGAACTCCCGTCGCATGAACGCATCGAGCCTGCAACGATGATATATAAATAATGTGGAATGTGTCCACAGACGGCCGCATTACCCACGGATACGGCTCGTTCCCATCCGTACACCAATCGATTTATATGTGCTCGCCCCGTCGGGAAGCTAACGGAAGGCTCTGGGCTTTTTCGGTTTGGTCGCCCCCAGAGCGCCGCCGTCACACCAATGAGCGAAAAGACCGAGACGAGAACGATAGCAACCGAGACCGAACGAATCCGGTCGGAACACGTCGACCAGCGAGAAACACTTCGGTGTCCCGAGTGCGGCGGCAACGTCGTCACCGACGAGGGCCACGGTGAAACGGTGTGTGCCGACTGCGGGTTAGTCGTGAGCGAGGACTCCGTCGACCGAGGGCCGGAGTGGCGTGCCTTTAACTCACACGAGAGGGACCAGAAGTCCCGCGTCGGTGCGCCGACGACGAACACGATGCACGACAAGGGGCTCTCGACCGACATCGACTGGCGAAACAGGGACGCCTACGGCAACGCCCTCGGCTCTCGGCAACGCGAGAAGATGCAGCGACTGCGCAAGTGGAACGAGCGGTTCCGCACCCGCGATTCGAAAGAGCGCAACCTGAAGCAGGCGCTGGGCGAGATCGACCGCATGGCCAGCGCGCTCGGCCTCCCCGAGAACGTCCGCGAGACCGCCACGGTCATCTACCGACGCG
>JBNJGG010000035.1:0-18953 GCA_051747545.1 Halobacteriota archaeon
CGCGAGTTTTCGACCCATGCCGCTGTCTTTGTAGCCTCCGAAGGGCGCACCGAGCATCTCGCGGTCGAAGTTGTTGACGTATATCATCCCGGCTTCCAGGGCCTTCGCCACCCGCATGGCCCGCTCTCCGTCGGTAGTCCAGACCCCGCCGGTGAGACCGAAGTCGACGGCGTTGGCCAACTCGACTGCCTCGGTCTCCGTCGAGAAGGGCGTCATCGTGATGACCGGCCCGAAGACCTCCTCCTGGAAGATGCGCATCTCGGGAGTCACGTCGACGAAGATGTGCGGGGCGACGAAGTAGCCCTCGGCGAGTCTGGGGTCCTCGGGCGTCTCGCCAGCGTACGCCAGTTCGGCACCCTCCGCTTTGGCAATCTGGACGTACTCGCGGACCTTGTCGTACTCGCCCTGAGAGATGAGCGGGCCGATGGAGGTGTCCGGGTCCATACCGTCGCCGAGCGTGGCCGTGGCGTCCGTCTCGGCGACGAATCGCTCGACGACCTCGTCGTAGATGTCCTCGTGGACAAGCAGGCGCTCGGAGGACGAACAGGCCTCTCCAGTGTTGTAGAAGGACCCCTCGACCAATCCTGGGACGGCCCTGTCGAGGTCGGCGTCCGGGAAGACGATGCTCGCGTTCTTGCCGCCAAGTTCCATCATCGCAGAGGTGATGTTCTCTGCGGCGGCTTTCAGCACCGCCCGACCCG
Organism: Halobacteriota archaeon; assembly: GCA_051747545.1. Classification (GTDB taxonomy): domain Archaea; phylum Halobacteriota; class Halobacteria; order Halobacteriales; family Haloferacaceae; genus JBNJGG01. The sequence continues at coordinate 702 of JBNJGG010000035.1, forward strand.
TGTCCGAGTTGCCGGTGAAGGCGAGTTTTCCCACGTCGGGGTGGCTGGTGAGCGCGACCCCCGGTTCGACGCCGCCGGTGACGACGTTCAACACGCCCGGCGGGAGGATGTCGTCGAGAATTTCGGCCATTCGAAGCGCAGAGAGGGGCGTCTCGGGGGCGGTCTTGAGGACGACGGTGTTCCCGGTCGCGAGCGCCGGCGCGACGAAGTCGGCGACGTGCATCGGCGGCCAGTTCCACGGGATGATGACGCCGACGACACCGTACGGTTCGAACAGCGTCAGGTCGAGGATGTTGTTGCGCTCGGGGATGGTGTCGCCGTGGAACTTGTCCGCGGCACCGGCGTAGTAGTCGAACGCCCCGACGGCCCCGTGAACGTCGTTTTCCGACTCGTGAAGCGGTTTCCCGTTCTCCCGCGTCTCCAGTTCGGAGAGTTCGTCGAAGTGGTCTTCGAGCGCGTCGGCGACGTCTCGAAGGAGGTCTCCGATGTCGCGTGCGTCCCAGTCGCTCCACCCCTCGTCGTACGCCCGTCGGGCCGCCCGAACCGCCCTGTCGACGTCGGCCTCGGTCGCGTCCGGGGCTTCCGCGAAGGGTTCGGCAGTCGCCGGATTGCGAACTTCGAGAACCGCGCCCGAAGCCGAGTCACACCACTCTCCATCGATGAACATCTGGTGGCGCTGCATCGTCTCGTCCTACTACCGGAACGGAAATAGGCGTTTTTCATGTCGGCGGCGTCACCCTCCAGTTTACGTGAACAGCACGCTGTCGGGCGGGTCGCCTGTGGGCCCCGAAGACACCCTCCCAGTGCAGTCGTCATCGACGGTTCCCGACGGTTCGCCGTCGACCTCCGCGGAGCCCTTAAGACGGGGCGGACAGAACGACAGGGCATGCCGCCGACGCTAGAGGTCGTCTGCAGAAACGAAGACTGCCCACTCGACATGTTCGAGTTGGCCTTCACCTACGAGATGGTCGGCGAGGCCGACGTGGAAGACTTCGTCTGTCCGTACTGCGGACGAACCGACACGCTCGAACGGCTGTTTTACACATACGACGACTCCCGCTAATCGCCCGCGAGCGACGCCATCGCCGCCGCAACCTCGTCGAAGTCGGGTTTGTCGGGCCACGTGGTTCCGACCCAGCAGTAGTCGACCTGCATGTTCTCGTCGACGAGATAGACGGCCGGCCTGGCCTCGACCAGTCCGGCCATGCCGTCGTGGTCGTGCGTCACGCCGTACTGCTCGGCGACGCCGCCGCCGGGATCGCTGAACAGACGGTACGGGAGCCAGTGGTCGTCGATGAACGCCCGGTGTTCGTACACCGACGAGCTGGAGAGGCCGACGATTTCCACCTCGCCGTCGCCCCATCCTCGTTCGCGGACTTCGATCCACGTCGATTGTGCGACACCCGTCCCGTCCATCGGGTAGAAGACCAGGAGAACTGGCCCCGACGCGGTGAGCGCATCCAGGGACACGTCCTCCCAGAACTCGTCGGTGACGAGTGGGCGCGTGAAGTTCGGAGCCGTCTCGCCGACTTCGACGTGGTCGGTTTCGGGGAGGTCGACGACGTCGAAGTCGGCACCGGGTTCGGTCTCGGGCGTCTCCACTCCGTCTCCGTAAGTTCGTTCGAGGTACGTGATGATATTCGCACTCTCCGCCATCGTCACCCCGGTCCGGTGGTCGACGAGCAACGGGACGGTTCGCCGACCGTTCAGCCGCTTGACGACGTTTCGACCGCTGTGTTCGGGGACGACCCATCGCGAGTGGTAGTCGACGCCCATCTCGTGGGCGCGCCGAACGACGCGCTCGCAGTAGGGACACCCGACGTGGCGGTACAACGTGAGGTCGGTGGTGGCACTCGTCATATCTCGTGAGAACAACCCCGCTGATGGTAAAGTGTGCCCTCACACGGGTGAGACCGTGACGCCGCTACGGAGACACCCACTCCGAATCGTTCTTGTCCGACATCTCGGAGGAGCGGTCTCGTGACGAGACGGAAGTTTCTCACGAAGATTTAGTATAGAAGGGGAAGACAATCGAGTAGATGACGCCGGAGCCACTCGAACAGAAAAACGTCTCGCTCGTCGGTTACCACGACCTGGACGGCCGCCCCGGGTTCAAGATGGCCACACAGGAGGTGGGTGGTCGGTGGTACCTGTACCTCGGGCACCTCTGGCACAGCGGGTGGACGGTCCTCGACGTGACCGACCCGACCGACCCGACGCAGGTCGAATTCGTCGACGGCCCCGCCAACACCTGGACGCTGCAGGTGCAGGTCGCAGACGGGTTGTTGCTCACGTCGCTCGAACGACCCGCGGACGGGTGGGACGAGGCGAGCGGGCCGGGATTCGACCGCGAGGGAAGCTACGAAACCGGCGCGTACGTCTGGGACGTCGAGACCGACCCGACGCGTCCAGAACTGCTCGGACAGTACGAGGTGTCGGGTCACGGCACCCACCGGAACTTCTACGACGGCGGCGACTACGCCTACATGACCGCCGACGTCGACGGCTACGAGGGAAACATCCTGACGGTGGTGGACCTCTCTGACCCAACCGCTCCGCACGAAGTCGGTCGGTGGTGGTGTCCGGGCCAGCACCCCGACGACGACGACGACCTCTCGCGGCCATCGCTGTTCGACGTCCCCGGCCCCCTCGAATTTTACTTCCACGGCCCGGCGTACGTCACCGGAGACCGAGCGCACCTGAGCTACGGTCGCCTCGGCGTGGTGACCCTCGACGTGTCGGACCCGACGGAACCGGAACTGGAGAGTCGGTTCGACTTCGGGAACCTCGGAAGCAGTCTCGGCACCCACTCGGCGGTGCCGATTCCCGACACCGACTACGTCGTCGTCAACAGCGAGTCCATCCTCGAACGCGACGCCGACTCGCTGAACTACACGTTCCTCGTGGACGTGCCCGAGGGCTCCTCGCCCAGAGTCGTGAGCCAGATGCCGCAACCCCGTCCGGAGGCGGGCCTCCCGTACAAGAACTATTACGAGAAGGGCGGTCGGTTCGGCCCGCACAACCAGCACCACTGGCAGGGGATGGATTGTCTGTGGAAGCCGTCGGACCTGGTGTTCATGACGTACTTCAACGCGGGCCTCCGAATATTCGACATCTCGGACCCGCTGGCTCCGCGCGAGGCGGGGTACTTCGTCCCGGAAGACCCCGAGGAGCGAATCGGCTCGCTCCCGACGACGCTGGTGTCACAGTTCGAAGACGTGCTGGTGGACGCTCGCGGCTACGTCTACTGCACCGACAAGAACCACGGGTTGTTCGTCCTCCGGCCAGAACTCGACTTCGAGGGGTATCGCTGACCGGCACTCCGAGAGCGACCCGGAGGACACGAGACTGCGCACGCAGAATCGACACCGACTTTGCCGAGTCGGACGGCGTTCGGAGTAATGCGAGGTCGGTCGCCGGACTACCGCTGGATGTTCGTCGCAGTCGCAGCCATGGCGATGGGTGCGGCCGGAACCTACCAGTTCGTCTGGTCGTCGCTGAGTGGTGCGGTCGCGACACGAATCCCGGCCTCTGAGACCGAACTCGGAACCGTGTTCACACTGTTCGTAGTCGCGCAGACGCTCGTCCAACTACCGGCCGGGAGTTTTCGTGACCGATTCGGCCCGCGGAAACTACTCCCGCTGTCTGGACTGTTGATGTTCGGCGGCTACGTCGGAACCGCGTTCGCCACGTCGATGCTCGTCGTCTACGCCTCGTACGTCCTCGGCGGCATCGGCGCGGGCATCTCCTACACCGTCGCCATCAACACGCCGGTGAAGTGGTTCACCGATCGGCGCGGCCTGGCGACCGGAATCGTCGCGATGATGTTCAGCGGGGTGAGCGTCGTCGCCATTCCGTTCATCCGCGGCTTCATCGAGACCGCGTTCACACCCACGCTGCTCGCACTCGGCGTGGCCGTCGGAGTGATGACCGCACTCGGAGGACTGGTCATTCGAGACCCCGAAACCAGCGACGAGAACGGAGGACTGAGCGTCGACGACCCGGCCGATGGCGACCTCTCCGGGAGCGACCCGCCGCCCGAACGACCCGACGAGAGACCGTCGGTCGGCTGGCGAACGGCCATCAGAACGCGGCAGTTCTGGGTCATCTACGCCGTCTCGATGGTCGTCAACGGGGTCGGGCTGATGCTCATCAGTCGGTCGGTCAACCTGACAACCGAGTTGGGCCTCGGCGCGGCGGTCGCGACGACGGTCGCTTCGGTAATCGCCCTGGCCGACGGCGCTGGTGTACTCGTCGTCAGCGGCCTCTCCGACAGATTCGGCGAGGAGCGCACCGCCGGGGTGTCGCTGCTCGTCTGTGGCGCGGCACTCGCCGGGGCCATCGCCGCGGCAAACCAGAGCCTCCCGTCGATGTTCGTGATTCTGACGGGGATGACCGCCTTCTTCCGCAGTCCGGTATTCTCCATCTTCCCGGCGCTCGTCGGACGGTACTACGGGCCGGCTCGGTCCTCGCAGAACTACGCCGCCATCTACACCTCGAAGATTCCGGGCGGCGTCTTCGGGGGGACGGTTTCCGGAATCCTCGTCGCCTCGATAGGGTGGTCGATGTCGTTCTACCTCGGCGCGGCCATCATACTGCTCGCCGGGCTTGCGACGCTCTCTCTACGTGCGACGACAGTGCGTGAACGGATCGCCGACACAGTGGATTCGTAGCCGCCCCGGACGGCAGCGAAGTGACCCGCTCGGTGGGCGGCGAACGCGCACGTCGTCACGGTGGAGCGGCTTCGACGAAGCCCCGGGGGTAGAAACGACGAATCTCCGTGGGTGGAAGAAGCGAGGCGACGGTGTGCGGTGTCCGAGTTACAGTTCGATGGGGTCGAACTCGATCATCTCTTCCCACCCGCTGGGCAGGGAGCCGAGTTCCTCGGCGCGGGCGAGCGCCTGCATGTCAGTGTCGACGTACTCCTGGTCGATCTGTGGGTCTTCGACGATGACTCGCGCCGTGTTTCCGGGTTCGGCCATGCACCACTCCGGCGGCATCTGGGAGAACTCGAGGACGACGCGTGCCTCCTCCTCGTTGTTGCCGCCGAGTGCGTCGATGTTGTCCTGGTTCGAGAGGATTTCGTCGAAGTTGTCCGGGTCGGACGCCCACATCGAACCTTCTCTCCACGCTCGCATGAAGGCCTCGACGGCGTCGCGGTGCTCGGCGCTGAACTCCTGGGTCGTCCCGAAGTTCCCGAGGTTCGCCGTCTCCGCCGAAAAGCCCGCCTTCTCGAGACCGGGCTGGTACCAGTAGATGTCTTTGATGGGGTTCTCGCCATCGTCTTCCAGCGCGAGTTGAACGTCCGTCCCCAGCGGTGGGGCGTTCGTAATCATGTCGACCTGCCCATCGGCCAGTAGTTGCGGCAGGGCGAACCAGTCGGCCTGCTGCACCTGGAAGTCGTTGGCGTCGGGGCCGTAATCGTAGCCGAACTCGTCCTTAGTGCAGATTTGACCGGGGACGACCGAACCCTGGTTCCAGCCAGCGTTGCCCCAGGTGCCGTTGCCCTCGGCGAGCATGTCGAGCGTGGCCTGCACGCTGCCGGAGTTCTCGGGGTCCCACTCGCTTCCCTTGCGGACGTACCACCCTTCGTAGTTGGTCGCGTACAACCCGTGGAAGGTAAGCGGCATGTCGCGCTCGACTGCGATACGAGTGCCCTCGATGTCCGAGAGAGACGGGACCATGTCCACCTGTCCGGCGGCAAACAGGGTAATCTCGTCCCACGTAATCGAGATATCTAGCTCGTAGCCGGCGTTCGCCAACTCGGTTTCGAGGATGTCCGTCTGGTCGTTGATGTAGCCGTAGGCGAGCATCGCGGGACCCAGCGGCGGCATGCCGACTCTAAAGGTCGTTAGGTCGCCCGAACTCCGGCTGGTGGTCGTTCCACCACCGTTCCCGCCGTCGCCACCGTCGCCACCGTCGCCACCATTGCCGCCGTCACCGCCATCGCCGCCGTCGCCACCACTACCACCATCGCCAGTACAACCAGCGAGAGCGCCGATACCACCGACCAATCCAACCGCACCGGTTCTCTTCAGGAACGTTCGGCGGTTTGGTTCATTTTCTTTCATGAGGGTCGTATGGACCTTGGGGTATGGTAACGATAAATCTGTTGGCCAGAGTGTCACGAATCGTGTTTCAGTGTGTCATGGGAGGACGTTATGTTCGTCAGGTACTGGAATGAACGCCCGAACTATCACATGAAATGAAATTCTCGATGGCGTATGAAACGGTCGACCGTATCGACGCGTTGCCGCCGATTGACCGTCCCAAAGTGCAGCAGACGCGACGAGAAAACCCGTGAAAACTAGTTAGACATCCATCACAAATCAATCAATGATAATAGTTAACTTACATCGGACGTATTCGTTGCTACGTTATGAGCGAGTATCCACCGTTTCAGTGGGGACACATGGACGACCTACCCGAGAGCGAGTACAATCTCGACGAAACCGGTGGCTGGAGCGACCGGTTTGCGTGGTGGAAACAGGTGGGAGACATCTTCGACTCGAAGACCCTCAGCGTGACGCTCGTCGGAATCGACCCCGGGCAGGCGACACCGATGCACGCCCACACCGGGACGTGCGAAGAGTTCTACGTCGTCCTCGCGGGCACGACCGACGTCGAGGTGAAAGACCCCGAGACCGGTGAGGTCGAAGTCGTGGAGGGGGCCAAGCCTGGAACCATCGCCTACTTCCCGCCGGGCGTCGAGCACAGACCAAAAAATCCCTACGACGAGCAGACGGTCGAACTCGGCTTCCGGACCCACGAGGGTACCCTCGATTCCATGCCAGACATGGTCTACGTTCCCGGCAGCGATGCGGAGAGACCTGCCCTGTGGGAGGGCAAGGAGGCCCAGTGGAGTCACTACGAGGACCTCCCGGACAGCGAGACCGTCCCGGACATTTTCACGGAGTGGAAACTCGTCAGCGAGGCCTTCGGCACGGAGACGATGAGCGTCTCGGCAATCACTATTGCACCGGGAGAGGCCGGTCCGATGCACTCCCATCCGGCCCCAGTCGAGGAGTACTACTACATCCACGAGGGGAACGTCGATATCGAGGTGACAGACCCCGAAACCGGCGAGGTCGAACTCATCGAGGCCGACGCGGGCAGCATCTTCTACTTTCCGCCTGACGTCGAACACCGGCCAATCAATCGATACGACGAACCGGCGGTCGAAATCGGGTTCCGCACGCTCGGAGACGGTGACGAGGCGAGCGCGATGGACGAGGTTGCCGCGGCAGTCGACGAGAGTGAGTGAACGCGAGTCGCTACCGGGTGCCTCCACTGAAGAGCCCTCCAGATGTCTCACTCCCGCGCCACCGGCAACGTTGGTAGCCTCACTGGAAGTTGCCGACGACAGTCGGCCAACACTGGCGGGTGACCGGACGTAGAACTATCCGCCCAGAGTGCACACGGATACCTATGTACGAGAACATCTTGCTTCCAGTCGACGAGAGTGCAGGAACCGACGAGGCGATAACCCACGCGAGTGAGATTGCGCAGGTCACCGGTGCGACCGTTCGGGTGCTATTCGTCGCCGATTCGACCCGCGATAGTGTGACCGTCGTCGGAACGGACGTCGTCGACGCGCTCGTAGAAGAGGGTGAAGCGGTCGTCGAGAAAGTAGGAGCGACTCTCGAAACACTCGGTGCCGACTTCGGGACCGACGTCGTACAGGGCGCTCCTGCGCCGACAATCGTCGAGTACGCAGAGCGCTACGAGTACGACCTCATCGTGATGTCGACCCACGGCCGCCGTGGGTTGTCACGACAGTTGCTCGGGAGTGTGACAGAGAAGGTCGTCCGGCTCTCGACCGTCCCGGTCTGCACCCTTCGGATGCAGACCGACGTGCAGGCGACCTTCCCGTACGAAACTATCCTCGTTCCGACCGACGGAAGCACCGCGGCGACGCGCGCGGCACAACACGGGCTCGCGCTGGCCGACGCACTCGACGCGACCGTCCACGTCCTGTCCGTCGTCGACGATACGAGACTCGGCATCGACGTTCGCTCCACACAACCCGGGCACCGAGACGAACGGGCCGCCAAGGACGCCGTCGACGACATCGTCTCCGAGGCGGATGCACGCGGGATACCAGTCGTCGAACACGTCGAGCACGGGACGCCGCACGACGAGATTCTCGCCTCCGTCGACGCCAACGACGTGGACGCAATCGTCATGGGGACGACCGGTCGGAGTGGCGTCGATCGGATCCTGCTCGGAAGCGTCGCCGAAAGGACGGTCAGAACTGCGCCGGTGCCGGTCATCACCGTCGCCACCGAGTGACATCGTCGCCGTCGCCACCCGGGCAGACGCGAGCCAACCGGAGGCCGGACGACCACACAGATTTCCGAACGACCCCCACATATTTACTTGTCCTTTCGGTAGCCTCGCACGATGACCCCGCTAGAGGTAAGCATCCGACTCGCTGCAGGCGTGGCCCTCATCCTTGCGAACGGCTTTTTCGTGGCAATCGAATTCGCACTCACCCGGGTCCGGCAGTATCCGAAATCAGAATTCGACACTCCCGCCCTACGTCGGGCGTGGGAGATGACCCACGACCTCGAGATATACCTCACGAGTTGTCAGGTCGGGATCACGGCCTCGAGCATCGCCGTCGGAATCGTGGCAGAACCGGCGCTGGCTGCACTGTTCGAACCCTACTTCGCTACGACCCCGTTCGCCTCGGTCGGGGCTGGTGCCATTATCGCTTTCGCCATCATCAACCTCGTCCACCTCACCCACGGCGAGCAGACGCCGACGTACCTCGGCGTCGAGCGCTCGAAGATGGTCTGTCGATACGGTGCGCGGCCACTGTACTGGTTTGCGTGGCTCATTTCGCCGGTGATGCGCGTCGGAGACAGCGTCGCGAAGGGGACGCTGAAGCTCTTCGGCGTGGAGATGACCGGGGCGTGGCTCGAAACCGAAGCGGAAGTCATCGAGTCTCGCGCAGACCTCCACAAGCGTCTCGACTCCGTACTCGGCGAGGGTGACCTCACGGAGGAGCGCCGAGGCGAGGTGCTGAACGCGCTCGTGGTCGACGAGCGCTCAGTGAGCGAGATCATGGTCGACGCCGACGACATCGTCGCGCTCTCGACCACGGTGCCGGTGACGGAGAATCTGAACGTCATCAGCGACAACCCCCACACGCGGTTCCCGCTCGTCGGAGAGGTCCTCGAGGACTTCCGCGGCATCGTCTACGTGCCGTCGGTCCTCATTCACATCGAAGAACTCCAACACGGTGAGCTAAGCTTCGAAGAGATCGCGGCCCCACCGATGACGCTCAGCGCGGAAATGAGCATCAGCGACGCGATCGACCAGTTTCAGGCCGAAGGTCAGGAGCTCGCCCTCGTCCGCACCTCCGGGACCGTCGTCGGACTACTCACGGCGACAGACGCGCTCGAAGCGGTGATGGGCGACATCGAAGACCCGCTCGACCAGGACCATTCGCCCACCAAATAGCGCACCACCGGCAGACCGGTCGGCTTTCGTCAACTACCAGACGTTCGTCACCGACTCGCCCACCTGAACGAATCGACGCGACTCGTAGACCCGCTCGGACTGACGATGTGAACTCTGGCCACACTCGGCGACGAATCCTGCGCGAGAACGATTCGATATCGTCACATGGCGTTTACACAGTGTGAATCGACCAACTCGCGGGCCTTTTACCCGCCGAGCGCCGACTCCGTATATGGTCAGTAACGTTGCGGGACTGATGGTCGACCTCGCTCCCGAGGACTTCTACTTACTCTCGGGGGTCGAACACGGCATGCGGTTCAGCAAGTGGGTCGACCGTGAGAAACTCCCGAAGTACTCTGGGTTGACCGCCGAGGAGGTCGAGTACCGCCTCGACCGGTGTATGACGCGCGAACTCGTCGAGCGAAAGACCATCCAGTACGAAGGGTACAAACTCACCGCCGAAGGCTACGACGTCCTGGCGCTTCGCGCCTTCGCAGAACGCGATACCGTCGAGGGGGTCGGCTCGCCGCTGGGCGTCGGGAAGGAGAGCGACGTATACGAGGTGCAGTCGTACAAGCCGATGGCGCTGAAATTCCACCGCGAGGGGTACACCAACTTCAGGCGCGTCGACCGTGAGCGGGACTACACGTCGGATAAACACCACGTCTCGCCGTTGTACACCGCCCGGAAAGCCGCAGAGCGGGAGTACGAAGTGCTCGAAACGCTGTATCCGGCCGTGTCGGTCCCCCGTCCAGTCGACCACAATCGTCACGCAATCGTGATGGAGAAACTCGAAGGCGTCGAACTCTCCCGTTCGAAGGTCGTCCCCGAGCAGGCAGTGGGGGTGCTGGATTTGATACTCCGCGAGGTCGGACGCGCCTACGAGCGCGGGTACGTCCACGCCGACATGAGCGAGTACAACGTCGCCATCAGCGAGTCCGGCGTCATCATCTTCGACTGGCCGCAAGCGGTCACGACCGACCACGACAACGCCCGCGAGTTTCTCGAACGGGACGTGAAGAATCTCGTCGGCTACTTCGAGCGGAAATATCCGGGGAAGATGCCCGACGACGTACCGTACAGTGCAATCGCTGCCAGCATCGCCGAAGGTGAGTTCGACAGCGTTCGCGCGTTCGCAACGTAAATCCCGGGTCGGCGACGACCAGGGAATAAACCGCATACAGAGATATCAAATGAGTTCGCTGCGTGAACGATGCCGCCTCATCAGGAGCGGGGGAGGGCGTCGAACGTGAACAGGGTCGCTCGAAGGCGAGTTTGACCCCTCCGGGCGCGAAACGAGAACGCGACCAATCCGAAGTTCTTAAACGACGACCAACGGTAGAGTTGGTAACTCGCTGGCGACGGGCACCAGTGGGCACCTGTCGGGAGACGGGACGAAATGTGGTTGACGACGACGGTCGGCGTCGACGGATCGACTGAATCGCAAGCGCCCGTGGTGACAACAATGGCACGAAGCTTCTACTCGCACATCAAAGACGCCTGGAAGAACCCGGGCGACGGCAAACTCGCCGAACTGCAGTGGCAACGGAAACAGGAGTGGCGCAAGCAGGGCGCAATCGAGCGCATCGAGCGTCCGACTCGGCTCGACAAGGCTCGCGAACTCGGATACAAGGCCAAGCAGGGCGTCGTCGTCGTTCGCGTCTCCGTCCGCAAGGGGACGGCGCGAAAGCAACGGTTCAAGGCTGGCCGCCGCACCAAGCGGCAGGGTGTCAACCGAATCACGCGTCGAAAGAGCATACAGCGCATCGCCGAAGAGCGTGCTGCGCGCAAGTATCCCAACCTGCGCGTGCTCAACTCATACTGGGTCGGTGAAGACGGCTCCCAGAAGTGGCACGAAATCATCCTGCTCGACCCGAACCACCCAGCAATCCAGAACGACGACGAGCTCAACTGGATCTGCGAACCGCAGCACAACGGACGCGCCTTCCGCGGCCTCACGAACGCGGGCAAGAGCAACCGCGGATTGCAGAACCGCGGCAAAGGCACCGAGCACGTCCGTCCCAGCATCAGCAGCGGCAAACAACGCGGCAAGTAAGCCCGTACCGGGTCGATTTTTTAGAGACTGAGCGACGAGCGACACGTACCAGTCGCCGTCAGTGAAGTGGTGAACCGCCCGCATCTTCGGGCGTAGACACAGAGTCACCGCCGACCGCAGGGAATCGCCGTCCACAGGCTTAATCCCGCGCGCACCCAAGCACTGCCAATGAGCCTCTCACTCGACGCGACGCAACTGGACCGCTACTCGCGGCACATCATCATGGACGAGGTGGGCCCGGAGGGGCAGGCAAAACTCCTCGACTCCCGAGTGCTCGTCGTGGGTGCCGGGGGACTGGGAGCGCCGGCTATCCAGTACCTCGCGGCGGTGGGCGTCGGCGCACTCGGGATCGCCGACGACGATGTGGTAGAACGAAGTAACCTGCAGCGGCAGGTGATTCACGGTGACGACGACGTGGGGCGCCCGAAGGTGGACAGTGCCGCCGACTTCGTGGCGGCGCTCAACCCCGACGTGACGGTCGAGACTCACCACGGTCGAGTCACCGCGGAAAACGTCGAGAAACTCGTCGCCGAGTACGACGTAGTCGTCGACACCTCCGACAACTTCCCGACGCGATATCTCCTCAACGACGCCTGTCGGCTGACCGACGTACCGCTCGTACACGGAGCCATCTACAAGTTCGAGGGACAGGTGACGACGCTCGTCCCCGACGGGCCGTGCTATCGGTGTCTGTTCCCTCGAGCGCCCGAACCGGGGACGGTACCCGACTGTGCGACCACGGGCGTCCTCGGAGTGCTGCCCGGAACGGTCGGGTGTCTGCAGGCCACCGAGGCGATGAAACTAGTTCTCGGCATCGGCGACGTACTCGATGGTCGTCTCCTGTTTTACAACGCACTGGACTTCACCTTCGAGACGGTCGAGTACCGCGAGAACCCCGACTGTCCGGTGTGTGGCGACGAACGCGTCTCGTCGCTCGACGGCATCGAGTACACTGGTGGCTGCGCGGTCGAACTGGACTAACACGTCAGCGAGATACTGGACTAACAGTCAGTGGGTTTGGTCAGCGAGCCGGTTCGGAGACACGAACACCCGAGAAGGACTCACTTGAACGGAAACCCGACGGCAAACAGCGCGAGGAGTAACACAGTAGTGACGACGGCCATCACCACGTCGAGGAGGAATCCCGCACGGAGCATCTGCCCGCGAGTGAGTTCGCCGGTACCGAAGACGATCGCATTCGGCGGCGTCGCGACGGGGAGGGCGAACCCGTAGCTGGCGGCAACGCCGGTGGTGACCGCGAGCAACAGCGAGGCAGCCGAACCCTCCATCCCGTACCCTGCGCCCGTGGTCGCCCCCACCTCGATGAGAATTGGTGTGAGGATGGCCACCGTCGCCGTGTTGGAAGCGAGTTCGCTGAGCGCCACCGTGAGGACGACGATGACGAAAACGAGAACGGCGAGCGGGACGCCGAAGAACGCCTCGAAGACCAGTTCGGCGACCCACGACGTCGCTTCCGTGTCGACGAGCGCACTCGCGAGCGAGAGTCCTCCGCCGAACAGAAGGAGCGTGTTCCAGTCGATGTGCTGGATGTCGCTCTCGTCGATGGCTCCGAGAACGACGAGCGCCGGCACCGCGAGAACGCCGACGAGTGCGAAGTAGAGCACGCCCTGGTGGCCGCCGGTGGCGAAGAGGCTCGTCCCACCGCCGCCGAACAGCGTGGTGAACAGCCACGGAGGGACGATGTCCTCGAAGAGGAATCCGAGGCCGCCGAGAATCCAGAGGACGGCCGTGAGAAAGAAGACGGCCGCCGTCCGGCGAGCCTTCGTGTCGAGTGGGTCGAGCGAATCACGGAGGTCACGAATCTGTACGCGAGCCGCCTCTGGAGAGGCGGATACGCGAGGTGGGTAGACGGTCATGAGCAGGTACCACGCCATCGGTAACGTGAGCACGACGAGTGGAACGCCGATGAGCATCCAGTCGAGGAAGGTGAGTCTGACGCCGAGTGTGGCCTCGATCTCCGAGACGACGATCGCGTTCGGCGGCGTCCCGATGAGCGTTCCGAGGCCGCCGATACTCCCCGCGTAGGCGACACCGAGAAGTGCGACCACCTGCAGATTCTTCGAGCCGACCGTCTCTGAACGCTCCACGTCTACTCCGAGTGGGCCTTCGGAGTCGACCGTGTCGGCGGGGTCGAGTGAGGGCCGGTGCGTTTCAGTCCCGTCTGGGGCGACCGTCTCGCCCGACAATTGCGAGACGAGACCGAGAGTGACCGGGACCATCATCGCCACCGTCGCAGTGTTCGAGATCGCCATCGACAGCAGCGCCGTGGTGAGCATCAACCCGAAGACGACCCGGCGGGGAGAGACGCCGACGACCCCCACGAGCGCGAGCGCCACGCGACGGTCGATATCGTGTTTCCTGAGCGCCCGCGCGAGGACGAACGTTCCGAGGAAGAGGAAGATAATGGGGTCGGCGTAGCCTGTGAGCGCCGACTCGAATCGTGGGTAGACGCCGAAGACGGTCAACCAGACCGGCACGAGGAGCGCCGTCACCGAGAGCGGCAGACCACCCGTAATCCAGAGAATGGCCGCGAAGGCCAGCGTCGCCAACACGTGTTGGCCCGCCCCGGAGAGACCCGCGGGTGTCGGGACCGCAGCCACTACGAACGTCGCACAGAGCGCGAGGACGACGTACTGGAAATCACTTGGAGACGGCCAGTCCATCGTGCCAAGCAGTTCGCACACCGGGGATAAAATGACGACGGGCAGAGCACTCGTCGAGGGAGGGACCGGTAGACGGCACCGGCGGCGACCTCACACGCGAGTGAGCTACTCCGTCGGAGCGGATTCGCCCAACGAAACCGTGAGTACCGGCACGTCAGCAGCCCGAACGACCCGTTCGGTGACGCTCCCGAGGAGGTAGTGCCTGAGCCCGGTTCGACCGTGCGTCCCCATGACGATGAGGTCGCTATCGTGGTCGGCGACGAAGTCGAGAATCGCTTGGTGAGGAGTACCCTGAACGACCGTCCCGGAGACGGATTCGACACCGGCGTCCCTCGCCTGGACGACGAGGCGCTCGGTCCACCGTCGACCCTCTTCCTCCAGTTTCGTCAACATGGTCTCAGAGTGCTGGTCGAGGGGGAGGACGCCCGGGTCGTAGACGTGCAGTACGTCCAGCGTCGCGTCGAATTCCCTGGCGAGTTCGATGGCTTGCTCGGCCGCCTTCTCGGTTCCGGGGCTGCCGTCGGTCGGGAGAAGGATGCGTTCGTACATGGGTGTGTATACGGTCCCAGGGCAAATGATTCGGGGGGGAGAGTGTGGGAGGACGGGTGAGAAGGACTGAGGAGTCGGGAGGACCACGTCGAACGGACACACCGACGACGCTGTCGGCGGTTCGGTCAGCGTCGGGGCGGAGACGTGCGGACCTCAGAGCAAGCCGGCGACGACGAGGAGCGCCACCGCGACCGCCGCCGACACGCCGAACCACGCCTGACTGTCGCGTGCGGCGGCTTCGACGCCGCCGTCGAGGCCGGCCGTGAGCCGCCGGGTCGAGACGTGTAGCAAGCCAGCAAGAACGAGCCACAGCCCGACCATCGTCAGTACGAGGTGGCCTCGACCCGAGGACGCGAGCGAATCGAACGTGTAGAGCGTTCCAGCGAGGTGTCCCCCGGTCAGGAGCAAGACGACGACGCTGGCGAGGGTGAGATAGGTGAACCGTCGAGCCATCCAGTCGACGGCGTCGGCCCGAAGGAGACCGTCGCGGGCCGCTGGAACGACGAGGGCGGCCATGACCAGTGTGCCACCGGCCCACGTGCCGGCGAACACCACGTGCAACACGCGCATGAGTGTGTCGAGAAGTGCCATCACCACCGCAGAGTGACCCGGCATCGATATACCTTGGGATGCCGACTGAACGGCTATACTCGGGAATCGAGCATGACCGCCGAAGACGAAGCCGCGAGTCGAGACGAGTCGAATCGACAAAAGCCTATCAAACTAACCAGCGTCGCCGAGCTCGACGACCTCGTGGACACGAACGAGACGGTCCTCGTCGAACTCTACACGACGGGGTGTGGCATCTGTGCGAGTATGGAGCCCGTCCTCGGAAACGTCGCCCGGGTGACCGACGCCGTCGTCGCCACGGTGAATCTCGGTATCGACACCTCGCTGGTGGAACGCTACGTCGTCCGAAGCGTGCCGACCCTGCTGTTGTTCCGGAACGGAGACGTGGTGGGGCGACTCGCGGACGGCTTTCAGGGAACCGAGGCGGTCGTCGAGTTCGTCGAGTCGACGAGGTGAGTCAGACCTTCGACGGTGCGTCGTCGGTGGCGTCGACCGCGGTGTCGGTGGCGACTGGCGAGGAGCGACCGTAGTCGACGAGTGCACCACCGAGAAACCCGCCCAGCGTGCTGAGACCGACGACGAAGAGGAGGACCACGGAGACGAACCCGAGGAGGACGACCCAGAACAGGAGTACGCCCTTCGAGTACCCGAAGAGGTAGCGTCCAATCGAGAGACTGCTGAAGAGAATCCCGAGAATCACGATGACAGGAAACGACGCGAGGAGTCCGGCGAAGACCCCGGCTTCCGCACCGGCGCGCCGGTCGGCGTCGAGGAGATACCCGGCAAGCGCGCCACCGACGAGCGGTGAGACCATGAACGCGGAAAAGACGACGGTAACCAGAGCGCCGGTTATCGCGTAGACGATGACCTCCGAAGAGTCATCGCCAGGTGTGCGGAGGGAACGGCCCGCGCGCGCAGTCATGGCGTCTGATACCTCACGTTCGGCGATAAATGCGCCCCCGATTCCCGCTGGCCGAAAATCCGGTTCGACGGGGGCGAGTCGGGTGGACTAGCACCAGCGCGTCACTGGGGCCATCGTCGCAGGGCGCACGCCCGTGGGCTTCGGTGCCAGCGACACCGGTGACCCGTACTCCACCGCGACGGATTGCGAGCTCTGCTGGCGAAGATCGCGCAAATCGCCGGTTGTCGTCGCCCCGACCATCACTACTTAATATCACTACGTTATATTTCCGAGTATGGCCGAGCTTGGCAAAGTCGACCGTGAGTTCTTCGACGAGTACATCTACCCGTATCTCGGAGCCGACCGCGACGACGTTGTGCTGTCGCCACAGCACGGCGTCGACTTCGGCGTCATCGACGTGGGTGAGGCGGTGCTGGCGCTGGCGACAGACCCCGTGTTCGTCATGCCGTCGGTGGGATTCGAGCGCGCGGCGTGGTTCGCGTTTCACATCCTGATGAGCGACGTGGCCGTCTCGGGACTGCCGCCGACGCACCTGAGCATCGACTTCAACCTCCCGCCGGAGATCACCGACGAGCAGTTCGAGACCGTCTGGTCGACCTTCGACGAGGAGGCCAAGGAACTGGGCGTGAGCGTCGTCACCGGGCACACCGCACGGTATGCGGGATGCAACTACCCGATGGTCGGCGGTGCTACCGCCATCTCCGTCGGCGACGCCGACGACCTCGTGCGTCCGAACGGGGCGCAGGTTGGCGACCGCGTGGTCATCACGAAAGGCCCGGCCGTCGAGGCGACCGGCCTCATGTCCATCCAGTTCGAGTCGCTCATGCGCGGAGAACTCGACGACGACGTGATAGACGACGCGATGGACCGGTTCTACGACATGAGCCCGGTGAGGGACGCACTCGTCGCGGCAGCGTCGGGGCCGGTGACGGCGATGCACGACGCCACCGAGTGCGGTATCTACGGCGGCCTCTACGAAGTCGCCCGCGCCGCGGGCGTCCGCATCGAGGTCGAACGCGACGCGATTCCGGTGCTCCCGGGCGTCCTCGAGACCTGCGAGTTCTTCGGCATGGACCCGTGGGCCGCCATCAGCGAGGGAACGCTCGTGCTGACCGTCGACGGGTCCGGCGTCGACGACGTGCTCGACGCCCTCGACGACGAGGGCATCCCCGCCGCGGACGTGGGGTACGTGCGAGAGGGGAGCGGCGTCTTCGTCGACGGTGACTACACCGAACACCCCGATGTCGACCCGTTCTGGGGGACGTTCGAGGAGTATATGGGCGCGCTTCAGGAAGAGTAACCCATGCGCAAGCCGGCACCATACACCCCACCGGTCGCACTCACCGTGGCAGGGAGCGACTCCGGCGGCGGCGCGGGTATCCAGGCGGACCTGAAGACGATGGAGGCACACGGCGTCTTCGGCACCAGCGTCGTCACCGCGGTGACGGCCCAGAACACCCGCGGCGTCACGGGCTTTTCGGTACTTTCGACGGATGACATCGAAGCACAGTACGACGCCGTCGTCGACGACTTCGACGTGGGAGCCATCAAGACGGGGATGCTGGCGACCAGCGAGGTGGTCGAACTCGTGACCGAGAAACTGGCCGGCTACGACGGCCCGACAGTCGTCGACCCCGTGATGGTCGCGACGTCGGGCGACCGCCTGCTCGACGAAGCGGCGGAGGCCGCCTACGAGTCGCTCGTCGCCGTGTCGACGGTCGTGACGCCGAACACCGACGAGGCGACAGTGCTGACCGGCGTCGACGTAACGAACGGAGAATCGGCCCGCGAGGCTGGCGAGGCGCTCGTCGAGATGGGCGCGACGACGGCGCTCGTCAAGGGCGGTCACCTCGGCACCGACACGGTCGTCGACACGCTCGTCACCGCTGACGGCGTCCGGCAGTTCGAACACGACAGGGTCGACACCGACGCGACCCACGGATCGGGCTGTACGCTGTCGAGCACCATCGCCGCGCGTCTCGCACGCGGCGACGACTCGACCG
>JBNJGG010000035.1:18963-20224 GCA_051747545.1 Halobacteriota archaeon
CGTTGTCGACCCCACGGGGCGGCGGTTTCTCGGGGGCCCACGACTCGACCGAGGCGGTTCAGGCCGCCACGGCGTTCATGGAACGCGCCGTCAGGTACGGTCTTGGCGTGGGGCAGGGTCCGGGGTCGGTCCACCACCTCGCCGCGCTCCGAGAGGAAGCCGACCGCTGGCGGACGATGGAGGCCGTCGAAGAGATCGTGAGAGAATTCGTCGACCGCGACGTATCCGCGCTCGTCCCAGAGGTGGGCATGAACGTCGTCGGGGCGACGGCCTTTGCGGAAGCGGTCGGGGAGACGGCCGCCGTCGAGGGACGCATCACCCGGACGCTCACGGGCGTCTCGCCCAACCGCGGAGTTCGGCTCGGCGCGTCCAGCCACGTCGCCCGGTTCCTGCTCGCGGCACGCGAGGAGCGACCGAACCTGCGTTTCGCCGTGAACTGTCGGTTCGACGACGACGTGGAGGCGGCACTCGTCGCACTCGACGGCCCGGTCGCGGAGTTCGACCGCGACGCCGAGCCCGAGAACGTGAAAGAAATCGAGGGCAGTACCATGGGCTGGGGGGCCCGACGGGCGTTTCAGACGAGCG
Organism: Halobacteriota archaeon; assembly: GCA_051747545.1. Classification (GTDB taxonomy): domain Archaea; phylum Halobacteriota; class Halobacteria; order Halobacteriales; family Haloferacaceae; genus JBNJGG01. The sequence goes on from JBNJGG010000035.1 coordinate 19,549, forward strand.
ACGAACCGCCCGTCGCCGTCATCGACCGGGGCGAAGTCGGCAAGGAGGCTATCGTGAAACTACTCGCATCCGACGCCGAGACGCTCTGCGAACGGACGTTTGCGGTGCTCGACGCGCTGGAGTAAGGGGAGAAATCGCCGGAGACCGAGACGCGAGTCGAAGCACGAGGTATCGGTTGAACCCACAGCATTTTATCCGCCCCCGACTCGACGTGTGGGTATGACTGCGAAGGGAATCGTCGGGGAGTTCCTCGCTCTCAAAGAGGACACCGAGTGCGACGTGCTGGCGATGCAGTGCGGCGATTTCTACGAGTTCTTCGCCGAGGACGCCGAACTGGTCGGCGATGAACTCGACCTCAAGGTCTCGAAGAAGTCCTCCCACGGGTCGTCGTACCCGATGGCGGGAGTTCCTCTAAAGGAGTTGACGCCGTACCTGAAGGCGCTAGTCGAACGCGGCTACCGGGTCGCCGTCGCCGACCAGTACGAGACCGACGACGGCCACGCCCGCGAGGTGACGCGCGTGGTCACTCCGGGGACCTTACTGGAGACGAGCGACGCCGACGCGCAGTACCTGGCCGCCGTCGTCCGCGACACCGGCGGACGGGGGGCGTCCGGAACCACCTCGGAGAACGCCCGATACGGGCTCGCCTTCGCCGACGTGACCACCGGTCGATTTC
>JBNJGG010000036.1:0-19836 GCA_051747545.1 Halobacteriota archaeon
ATGGTCAACGCCGCGGGCGTCTACCAGGTCGACAACCTGCTGAAAGCCAAACTCGAGAACTCGATGCTGGAGGACCTGGTCCGCATCGTCGCCGTCAACACGAAAGCCGAAGACCAGTTGGTCGAGCGTATCGAACTCTAGCCGCAGTCGTCAGTCCGCGACGCTGGGACCCTCTGCCAGCGTCTCCATCCCCGTGAACTCCACCGCTCCGCTGAGCGTCCGGTTGGGGTACGGGATGTCGATGCCGTTCTCGTCGAAGCGCGCTTTCACGTCGGTGACGTACTCGCCCCGCGTCTTGACGAAGTCCGACCGACTCGGGTTCGAAATCCACACCCGCGACTTGAGGACGACCGACGAGTCACTGAGTTCCGTGAGCCTGACCGACGGCGCGGGGTCGTCCAGAATGTCCGGATGCGACCGGGCCTCGTCGACGATGATGTCCGTCGCCTGCTGGATGTCGTCGTCGTATCCGATACCGAACGGAATCTGTAGGCGAAGTTTGTCCTTGGCGACCGGGTTCTTGATGACGCCGTCGGTCAACTGCGAGTTCGGTACCGTCAGCAGTTCGTTGTCGAACGTCCGAACGCGCGTCACGCGGAAACTGATGTCCTCGACGACGCCCGAGTTGCCGTCCCACTCGATCCAGTCGCCGATGCGGAACGGGTGGTCGGTGAAGATGAAGATGCCGGCTACGAAGTTCTTGATGACGTCCTGCATGGCGAAGCCGATGGCGAGTGTCGCCGCCGCCGCGATAGTCGCCAGCGACTGCAGGAAGTTACCGTACTCCGCGAGACCGAACGCCACCGCGACGGCCACGAATCCCACGACGACCTTCGTCACCTTCATCAGGGGGTTTCTGGCGTGCTCGTCTAGCCCCCTTGCTCCGAGGAGACGGCCGACGATAGGCACGAAGGCGACGCGTCCAGTGAGGTATATCGCCACGAACGCGAGGACGAACACGATAGCACCCGCGACCGCGCCGGCGACGTCCGCGCCCACGAACCTGGTCAACAGTTCTTCGACGGCTGTAACCACTTGCAACGGTATCACCGGTACAACACCGCGGTGTTCCCCCGGGTCTCGACCACCGAAGCCGAGACGCGCTCGGCGAGGTCGTCGGCGAGGTCGTCGACCGACGTTCCACCTCGGGCCGACCTGAGGAACTTCACTTTGACGAGTTCTCGGTCGGCGAGTTGGTCGGAGAGTTCCTCAGTCACCGCACCGATTCCTGCCTTCCCAACCCAGACCGTCACGTCGAGGTCGTGGGCCCGTTTCCGAAGCTCCTGCTTTCGCATAGAGGCCCAATTGGACCGGACCCGTTTCAACTTTTAGCTTCGGAGACGTGGCCATCGACGGCCAGTTAAATGGACCTCGTGAGGCTCCAGGCTCGGCGCTACTCGTCGAAGGGGTAACGCGCGATAGTCTCGCAGCACTCACACCGAATCACGACGTGTCCGGGCTGGAGTCGCACTCGGGCGTTGTCACCCGGACGGAGGTACGCGTCGCACGAATCGCAGGTGAATCTCCGGAACGCTCGCGGCAGACGGATGCGATTTCGCTCCGAGACGCGGCGGGCCAGCCTGACGTACTCCCTCGCGCGTTCACAGTTGCCGTCTACCGCCGCCGCACGTGCGAGGTCGTGGAGACGGTCGATTCGCTCTGCGGCGAGTTCCATGTCAACTCCAGCGTCGGGGGCTTGAAAGGCGTTCCGGCCCGCGGGTTCGGTGAACGGGCTCGCCGCACGAGGGTCGCGACCACGATTCAGATGGTGCTGTCGATGTCGCCGCGGTGGTATTGTCGCCGGTGTCTCGCCCCCGTGGAGAAGTCGGTATCGTCAAGGAGCGGCCTCGTGAACGCATCGACGTGCGCGTCCTCAACTACCTCGAACTCGAGTCCCGCCTCGACAGAAGTGGCATCGGAACCTCCACTGCACAACAGCGGGCGGCACTCGAACCGACGGACGTCGAGGTTACGTCGACGCCGTGGCGCGGTGGCGACCTCGTCAGGGCGGGGTCGTCGCTCGCGGCCGGTGAGTCGGCGTTCGTGGACTACGACATCGCCCACTGCAATCTCATCGGGCCGGGAACGGTCGCCGTCGCCCGCCACGCCCAGCGACACGGCAAACCGCTCATTCTCCACGCCCACGTCACGCGAGAGGACTTCGCCGAGAGCTTCCGTGGGTCGACTGCCGCTGCGAAGCCGCTGGGGCGGTATCTCAAGTGGTTCTACTCGCAGGCCGACCTCGTGCTCTGTCCGAGCGAGTACACGAAACGGGTACTCGAATCGTATCCGGTCGACGCACCAATCAGGCCGATTACCAACGGCGTCGACCTCGACTCGTTCGAGGGATTCGAGGAACTCAGAGACCCGTACCGAGAACGCTACGACCTCGGCGGCATGGTCGTCTTCGCCGTCGGCAGCGTCTTCGAACGGAAGGGACTGACGACCTTTTGCCGTCTCGCTCAGGAGACCGACTACGACTTCGCCTGGTTCGGGACGTACGACAGTTGGCCCCACGCATCGAAGACCGTTCGCTACTGGACGCAGAACCCGCCCGAGAACGTCACCTTCACCGGGTGGGTCGACGACATTCGTGGCGCATACGGCGCGGGCGACGTCTACCTCTTTCCCACGAAGAACGAGAATCAGGGAATCGTCGTCCTCGAGGCGATGGCCTGCGCTAAGGCCGTCGTCATCCGCGACATCCCAGTCTTCGAGGAGTTCTACACCGACGGCGTCGACTGTCTCAAGTGCTCGACTCGCTCGGAGTTCCGCGAGGCGCTGGATCGACTCGCCGCGAACCCGGACCTCCGGAGACGACTCGGCGAGAACGCCCGCGAGACGGCGAAGAACCACAGCCTCGACCACGTCGGTGAGCGCCTCCGAGACACTTACGAAGAAGTTCTGGACCGCTACGGCAAGTCGTAACCACTTAAGTGGCGCCTTCCAAACTCCAGAGACATGGAATCGGTCGTCGCGTTTACAGACACCTACCTGCCGACCATCAACGGCGTCACGTACACCATTCAGACGTGGCGAGACCGGTGGGTAGCCCGCGGTGGCCGGATGGACATCGTCTATCCCCAATCAGACGGGTACGCGCCAGCGACTGGCGAATATCCAGTCAAAAGCCTCCCGTTTCCCTTCTACGACGGATTTCGACTCGGGATTCCTCGAATCCCCGACGTCGTCGTCGACGCCGAGGTGATCCACGCTCACACGCCCTTCGCGATGGGGATGAGCGCGTATCGCCTCGCCAGACGAATCGAGCGGCCGCTAATCGCCTCCTACCACACGCCGACCAGCGAGTACGCGTCGTACCTCACCTCCCGTCGGTCGGTCGAACGACGCATCGAGCGCATCAGCGAGAGCTACGAGCGTTGGTTCTTCGGCCGCGCCGACGCGATTCTCGTCCCGAGTGAGGCGACCAGGCAGCACCTCTACGAGACGGTCGGCCTCGATAGCAACGTCACCGTTCTCCCGAACGGCATCGACATCGACCGCTTTCGCCCGGTCGAGGACGACTTCCGCCAACGGTACGACCTCGGCGAGGGCACGCTGGTCGGCTACACGGGGCGACACGGCTACGAGAAGTGCCTGCCGGACATCCTCGACGCCGTGGCCGAACTGGACGTGACCGTCGTGTTCGGCGGTGACGGTCCCGCCCGAGTAGACCTCGAAGCGCAGGCCCGCGACCGGAACATCGACGCGCGGTTTCTCGGCTTTCTCGACCGCGAGGAACTCCCGGGCTTTTACGCGGCGCTCGACGCGTTTCTCTTCCCGTCACCGGTGGAGACACAGGGGTTGGTTGCCCTCGAGGCCAACGCCTGCGGAACGCCGGTCGTCGCCGTCGACAGCGGCGCGCTCTCGAACACCGTCGAAGACGGTGTCACCGGCTACCACTACGAGCGGGGTGACATCCCCGGATTCCGTGCGGCGATACGAAAGACCCTCCGTGAACGAGAGTCCCTTCGTGCGGCGTGTCTCGACCGACGGGAGAGATACAGCGTCGAACGCGCAGTCGACCAACTGGTCGAGGTCTACGAGAGCGTCTGCTGACGAACGTCACTGTTCTGTCCCGAAATTCGTCGACGGTGGCGAACGCGTTCGACGGCGCGGACACTACGGCTTCCGTACCGAAACCGAGAACGTCCGACGACGAAACCCCGCCTCAGTCGTCTTCGAGCGCCTGCGCGATTCGCTGCAGCTGCCGGGTGACGTCGCGGACTTCGTCACGCAACTGTCTGATTTCGCGGACCACTTCCTCGTTTCCGCCGTCGGAATCCGACTCGCCACGACCGGACGCGCCCGGCGGGCCTCCTCCCATGCCCATGCCGCCGGGGCCGCCCATGCCCATGCCGCCGGGGCCGCCGGGACCGCCGCCCATCATACCGGACATCATCTGTGCGAAGGGGTTTCCGCCGGGCTCGCCGATCGGCTCGCCCTTCGGCCCGTCTCCCTCTTCCTGTTCCTCGGCGCGGCGCTCTCGAATCTCCTCGACGCGCTCGCGGAAGGACTTCTCCTCTTCTTCGTCTGCGGACGCTTCTGCCTCGCTGGACTCTGATTCCTCGTCAGGCTCGTTGTCGGCCATGAACGTCTGTTTGTTGGGCCGCCGGAAAAGGATTGTTCATCGTCGTCAACGACACGCGGTGGTGGACAGTCGACCTCCGACGTCAGCCGAACGCGCCGAGACTGGACTGCAGGTCCCGGTCGCTCCGACCCGACTCGACTTCGTAGCCGACGAGGTCACGCACGTCGACCGCGTAGGTCGTCCCGCCACGTTCTAACAGGAGGAGGCGACCTTTCGTCCCTCGAACCGTGCCGCTTGCGAGGGTCTCGGCGACGGGCCTGTCGGCGAGGTCGAATCCGTAGTCGAACGCGAACGTTCGGATGGGCTCGACCCCGTCCAGCAGCGTCGCCCACGCGTTCTCGTCGACCGACTGGTGAAGCCCCGCTCGCTTGGTCGGGACCCGGACGCGATCCGGTATGTCGCGGGCGAGTTCGTACTCGATCTGTCGTGCGAGTCGCCCGTCCTCGACGGTTCGTATGTGTGCCGCCCGGTCTGCGCCCTGCTCTCGGAGGCGGGTTTCGAGTCGCCACTCCTTCGTCACGCCCACTTTGAACGAGTCGGGGGCGAACGCCGCGAGGTAGACCGCGTGGTCGTCGAAGCAGTCCATCTCGTCCTTCAGGCAGGTGCCGGTACAGCGAGCGCAGACCCACGTGTAGCTGTGGTCTTGACAGTACGGCGCGGCGTCGGCGTCGCAGGCGAGGTGTTCGCCCTCGTGAATCGTTCCCGCACAGCGTCGCTCGCCCAGCGTGTAGGCCAGTTCTGCGCCGGGAGTGAGTGAGACGGCGTCGACGCGCCCCGCGGTTCGGGTACGCGCGTCTGCGTCGCTCACGAGCAGGGTCCCGGCCGCCGCGTCGTAGCCGACGATTTGCACACCGCCGAGTACGGGGTATCCAGATAAAGGCGTGTTCGTTCAGTCACCGTCGATGGAAAGCTGCGGCGTCAACCGAGAGACTCGGACGGTCGCTCACTCCCCGGCGAGTTCCTCGTACAGCGCCGCTGCCGCACGGCGAACCGCGTCGTCCGAGGAGCCACTCGGCTCCCATCCGAGCGCGGAGAGCTTTTCGACCGAGAGTCGCATCTTCGGCACGTCCCCCGTCCACCCCCTGTCGCCGCCGGTGTACTCGTAGGCCGGATCGAGACCCATCACGTCGGCGACGATGTCCGCGATGGTCGTCACCGACGTGGTCGTCCGCGTCCCGAGGTTGTAGACGTTGTAGTCGGCGTCTGCGTGCTCGACGACGTGGCGCATGGCACGGACGCAGGAGTCGACGTGCATGTACGACTTCTCCTGTCTCCCGTCGCCCAGAATCGTCAGCGTCTCCGGATCGGTAAGCAGTTTCTCGATGAAGTCCGGGACGACGTTGCCGCGCTGGTGGGGGCCGACGATGTTGGCGAACCGGAACACCCACGCCGTGACGCCGTAGGAGTGGGCGAACGTGGAGATGAGGCCCTCGTCCGCGAGTTTGCTCGCGCCGTAGATGCTGATGGGTTCCAGCGGCGCGTAGTCCTCGGGCGTCGGGCGGGGTGCCTCCCCGTACACCGTCGACGACGAGGTGAACGCCAGATTGCTCACGCCGACTTCCTGCATCCGTTCGAGGACGTTGTACGTCATCTCGGTGTTCTCCTCGAACAGCTGTCGGGGTCGGTCGTAGTTGGTGTCCGTGTAGGCCGCGAAGTGAAAGACGACGTCGAGGTCGCTCGTGAGCACCTCGGCCACGTCGGACGGGTCGGTCATGTCCGCTTCGACGAACGAGACGCCGTCCGGAACGCGCGCCCGGTCGCCTTTCGAGAGGTCGTCAGCGACGACGACGTCGTTGTCGGGGGCAAGTACCCCGGCCAGATGAGACCCGACGAGCCCTGCGCCACCGGTTACGAGCACCCGCTTGTCGGATAACTGCATGCGGCTTCCTGTTCGGCCACCGGCAAGTGCATTCTGATTCTTCTCACTCGCCGATCTCACGCTCCTGACTGCCTTTCGGACCCGCATCCGACGAGCGCGGACGGGGGTCGGCGTCGACGGCGCGGAAGCGAAACCACCTAAGCCGTCGCCCGTCTGGGTTCGGTCATGCAGGGCGAACCCGAGGTGACGGTCCTTCGACTGGGACATCGGCCGGGCCGCGACGACCGGATGACGACGCACATCGGCCTCACCGCGCGGGCACTGGGTGCCGACAGGGTCGTGTTCGTCGGTGAGACCAGTCAGTCAGAACGGACGGTTCGCGACATCACGAACCGCTTCGGCGGCCCGTTCGACGTGTCGGTCGCCGACTCGTTTCGACCGCTGCTGGGCGAGTGGGACGGCGTGGTCGTCCACCTCACGATGTACGGTGAGCGTATTCAGGACGTCGAAGAGGCGGTCAGAACAGCCCACGAAACCCAGCCAGTTCTGGTCGTCGTCGGCGCGGAGAAGGTGCCGTTCGAGGTGTACGAAGCCGCCGACTGGAACCTCGGGGTCACCAATCAACCCCACTCCGAGGTGGCCGCGCTGGCCGTCTTTCTCGACCGCCTGTTCGACGGTCGCGAGTTAGACCGCGAGTGGCGCGACGCAGAACGGCGCGTCGTCCCGCGGGCGACCGGGAAACGAGTCGTCGAAACCGACGAGTGAACAGCCGCGACGGCCACCCTGTCCGGCCTCTGCACCTGTGAGTTGTCCGTCGACGGTGGCTCGCATCCGGTGATTTTAAACGACTGACCGGCAGAGTAGTAGGTAATGGCTTTTGAGGATTTGCTGAACGACCCTGTCATCCAGAAGTACCTCCACGAACTGGTGGGGCCGACGGGGATGCCGGTCGCTGCGGCACCACCCGACGGCGAGGTAACCGACGAGGAACTCGCCGAGGATCTGGGGTTGGAACTCAACGACGTTCGTCGCGCGCTCTTCATCCTCTACGAGAACGACCTCGCGAGCTACCGCCGGGTCCGCGACGAAGACTCCGGGTGGCTCACCTATCTGTGGACCTTCGAGTACGAGAACATCCCGGAGAACCTCGAAGAGGAGATGCACCGCCTGCTGGACGCGCTCGAACAGCGCGAGGAGTACGAACGACTCCACGAGTTCTACCTGTGTGAGGTCTGTTCGATTCGGTTCGAGTTCGGTGAGGCGATGGACTTCGGCTTCGAGTGCCCCGAGTGTGGGTCGCCACTGGAGTCGATGGATAACTCTCGACTCGTAGAGGCGATGGTCGAACGCGTCGACGAACTTCGGGACGAACTGAACGTGGACGTCGCACGATAATGGTCATCCTGGCCACCAAGTGTTACGTCAGGGGCAGCGCCCGAGAGCGAGCGCTCGATAGCCTCGACGCCCAGATTCGCAATCTCTTCGACGGTCTCGACGTCGAGTTCGAGGTGGGCGTCCGGGACGACGAGTTCGTCTCTGTGACGGTCACCGGCGACGATGCGACGGTTGCCCGCAACGTTCTCCGGGAGGAGTGGGGCGAAGTGACGCCACACCTACAGGAGGGTGAGACCTACGTTGGGACACTCGAATCGTGGGACGACGAGGGGTTCGTCCTCGACGCCGGACAGGAGGTCCGAATTCCGGGATCCGAACTCGGTCTGGGGCCCGGTACCCCCTCGCAGATTCGCGACCGGTTCGGACTGGTTCAACACCTCCCCCTCCGCTTCGTCTACGGTGACCCGTCCAGACTGGCCGACGAAGAGCGCGACCGACTGTACGACTGGACGCGCGGGACGGGACGGGTGAACGTCAACAGCGCGACGCGTGGGGAGGTCCGGGCGACGGTCAACCGTGCCGGACACGCCCGGGACATCATCACCGTCGAGCGTCTCGGTCTGCTCGAACAGAGTATCGTCTGTGCGGACGACACCGATCCACCGGGTCTGCTGGCCGACATCGGAAGCCACCTGCGTGCGGAACTTCGCTGCGTCATTCCATGAATCGGCGGTTGCTCCTCGGAGTCGTCGCGCTCGCAGTGCTCACGGCCACCGCCGGGTGTTTCGGCTTCGGTACCGGCCCGGTCGACGACGCGACGCTCGACGAGCAACCGACCGGACCCTACGCCTGGGACGCCGACGCTGACGTCCACATCACGCTGACGACGAGCGCCGACTTTCGGGCGGTCTACACCCTCAACCAGAGCGAGATTCGACTCTACCGCAACGACGGATTCGGCGGGCGAAACCCACTCACTGTCTCGGCGGTTCGCTTGCAGTATCCCAACGGGACGGTCATCAACGGATCGACGTTCGACGAACGCGGTGGCGAGATTCGGAAAACGAGAAACGTCTTGATCGTGGGATTGCCGCAGAACGCGCCGAACGGGAGCAAACTCGCCTTCACCTCGCCGAGTACGCCGAAACGGTTCTCGTTACCCGTCTACGTGGAAGGCTCCTACGAAGCCGTCCTTCCGCCGGATCGCCGGGTCGACGTGTTCCCGTTCGGTTCGGTGACACCGCGAGATTACGAGACCGACACCGTCGACGGGCAGGACCACATTCGGTGGGAGGACGTGACCACGGACACAGTCGTGATTCAGTACTACCTCCAGCGAGACCTGTACATCTTCGCGGGCATCGCCGCCGTCTTGTCCGTGATCGGCCTCGTTGGCCTCGCGTATTACCGCCGACAACTGGAGGCGCTCCGAAGACGGCGAGAGGAGATGGGGCTGGGGCCGAACCCCGACGAAGACTCGCGTCGCAACCGCCCGCCATAGCGGACACACCGTACGACTCCACAATCTTCGCCCCCTAAGTTACCACTCTCGACTCGCGCTGCCATCCTCGTCGAGACCGTGGATTCTCTCGGCGGGTAACGGCCGGACGGTATGTCTTTTTACCCGGGTGCCCGTACGGCCGGTATGCGAGTTGCGGTCATCACTGTCGGTGAGGAGTTACTGTCTGGAGATACGGTCGATACGAATTCGACGTGGCTCTGTGAGCGGTTAGTCGAGCGCGGTGCCACCGTCGAGCGGGTGACCACCCTCCCGGATCGGATTGCCGACATCGCTCGCGTCGTCAACGAGTACCACGCCGAGTACGACGCCGTCATCGTGACGGGTGGCCTCGGCCCGACTCACGACGACGTCACCATGGAAGGCGTCGCCACCGCCTTCGGCCGCTCCGTGGAAGCCCACCCGGACGCTGTCGCGTGGCTCGACGAGCACGGTGGGTACCACGGAAAGGACCTCAACAAGAAGATTACGCATCTCCCCGCCGGTGCGCGAATGCTCCGCAACGAGGTGGGCGTGGCACCGGGTGCGGTCGTCGAGAGCGTCTACGTCTTTCCCGGCGTCCCGCGGGAGATGAAAGCGATGTTCGAGTCGGTCGCCGACGAGTTCGACGGCGTCCTCACCTACACCGAGGTCGTCCGCGCAGACGAACCCGAAAGCAAACTAGTCACTCGGATGACGGGGCTCCGAGAGCACTTCGACGTGTCGGTCGGAAGCTACCCGGGCGACCACGTCCGCCTCAAGGTCACCGGGACGGACCCTTCGGTCGTCGAAGACGCAGCAGCGTGGTTACGAGACCGGGTCGACCTCGTCGAGGAGTAGTCGCTCTCAGCGGTACAGGTACCAGAGCCAGACGATGGTAACGAGCAGACTCCCAACGAGGACGACCGCGCCCGTCTCTAGAATGGGCAGTGATTCACCGGTGGTTGCGAGTGGTATCATATCGGGTCGTTACCACGAGGGGCGCTTAAAGTTTGAAGTTCCGGTTCTGGAGACCGAGCGGTCCGACTCGACGGCGACGTGACGCCGAGACGGATTGCTTTTGCCCACGAAGCCGCTTGTGGGTCGTATGCGTATCGGCGTCGTCGTCAACCCCATCGCAGGGATGGGCGGGCGCGTTGGACTGAAAGGCACCGACGGACAGGTCGAGAGAGCGCGGTCGCTCGGAGCCACCCCTCGCGCTCCTGCGCGCGCGAGGCGAACACTCGCTGCGCTGGCCGACCTCGCGCCGGCGACGACCATACTCACCTACGGCGGTTCGATGGGCGAGGACGTCGCACGCGAGGTCGGACTGGACCCCGTCGTGGTCGGGACTCCCGAGGGTGAGCGCACGTCGGCCGTAGACACTCGGACAGCCGTCAGCGCGTTTCTCGAGGCGGGCGTCGACCTCGTGCTGTTCGTCGGCGGGGACGGGACCGCCGCCGACGTCGCTGCCGCGCTGGAGGGGTCGGACGTACCGATGCTCGGCGCGCCTGCGGGCGTGAAAGTCTACTCGTCGGTGTTCGCCGTTTCGCCAGAAGACGCCGGAGAAATCGCAGTCACCTTCCAGCGCACCGAGCCCCGCGAGGTGCTGGACATCGACGAGGACGCCTATCGCGCCGGCGAGGTCAACCCCGAACTCCGCGCCGTCGTCGACGTGCCGGTGGCCGAAGACCTGCAAGCGTCGAAGCAACTCGGTGGTGGGACCATCGAGGCGCTGGTCGAGGGATTCATCGACGACGTCGAACCGGGCGTGACGTACGTCCTGGGTCCGGGCAGCACCGTCGGTGCGCTCAAGCGGGCGCTCGGTTTCGAGGGGACGCCGCTCGGCGTCGACGTCTGGCGGGCGGTTCCGGTCGCCGAATCTGACGCTGGGGCGGATACAGAAGCGAACGGCGACCGGGGCCACTGGCGCGGTGACCTCCTCGTCGCAGACGCCTCTGAACGGGAAATCCTCGATGTACTGGGTGACGAAAACGTCGTGGTCGTCTCACCAATCGGCGGACAGGGGTTCGTCTTTGGACGTGGAAACCACCAGATATCTCCGGCGGTAATTCGAAAATCCGCGCTGGAAATCGTTGCCTCTCGCTCCAAACTCGACGATATCGGGGCGCTCCGCGTGGACACTGACGACCCGGAACTCGATGCCGAACTCCGGGGATGGACCAGGGTTCGAGTCGGTCGATTCGAGCGACGGATGATGCAGATCGTGTGACGGTGGTCCTCCACGCCCTATTGATTTTCATATTATTTGTTGGTGAAATATACTTTGTATATGGATAGGATTAAGGCTCCTGAAGGGCACACTATCATATGGAAACGCGTAAGGTCCAACGGTTGGGCCCCTCCACGCTCGCGATGACACTCCCCGCGGAGTGGGCGAAAGAACACGGCGTCAACAAAGGAGACGAGGTTTCCCTCCGGATGGGGGGAAAGGGAACGTTGACCGTCCTCCCGGAATCGGCGAACACCGAGGATGCGAAGGCCATCATCCACGCCGACAATCTCGATGCGGGCGCGGTCGAACGTGCTATCGTCGCGCAGTACGTCCTCGGTCGGCGAGTCATCCACATCCAGAAGACGGACGACGCACTGGACAGCGAGCACATCAACGCGGTCTACCGGGCCGAAACCCAGTTGATGGGGCTCGGCGTCATCGAGGAGACGCCCGAACGCATCGCCATTCGGTGTTCGGTCGACCCCGAGGACTTCACACTGGACAACCTCCTCGAACGCCTCGAAAACACCGGTAGTACGATGCGCAGTGAGGCGGTCAAGGCGCTCGCACACGGCAACCCCGACCTGGCTCAGCGCGCACTCAACCGGGAGCGACAGGCCAACAAGATTTTCGTTCTGCTGCTTCGACTCATCTTCACCGCATACCAGAACCCGAATCTCGCCCGGGCGGTGGGTCTCGAGTCCGGTTTCCCCCTCATCGGCTACCGCTCTGTCGCGAAGAACCTCGAACTCACCGCAGACAACGCCGAGGACATCGCCAACATCGTCCTCGACGCCGAGGGCCACACCCTCGACATCGACCAGGCGACGATGCGCCGCATCCGAGAGTTCACAGACCAGGTGGACGACATCACCCAGAAGGCAGTACGCTCGGTGGTCAACCGCGACTACGACCTCACCATCGAGGTCAGAGCGCAGTTCCGAGACCTGACCGACCGCGAACGAGAAATCCTCTCGGACCTCCCGGAGATGGAGAACGAGAAGCTCCTCCAGGTCCGCGAAGTCCTCGTCAGTCTCCAACAGACGGCTCAGTACGCGATGCGGAACGCCGAGATTGCCGCGAACCTCGCACTCAACGAGGAGTCCGAGCACGTCACGATTACCTGAGGCGACACCGACGCGCTTGGAGTGACGGACTCAGTCGGCCGCCGCCTTGGCTCGTTCGGTTGCTGACCCGGACGCTTTTACCACCGTCAGCGGGCTGCGACGACGGAGGTGACACTCGAACGCCGGATGCTCGACGAAGTGACGAATCACCATGTGACGCCGCGACCCCGTGATGCCGGTTCGACTCACGTCGTCGGCGGTGAATTCGTTTGGAAGCCGGTCGTAGAGCCGAGTCAACGCATCGAAGCTCTCGAACACCTTCTCGTTACCTGCCGACTCGCTCGATCGCCGCGAAACGACGTAACAGCCATCCCGCCGATACTCGCCCGCAGTTCGAAGGAACTCTCGCTTCTCGGTGAGTGCGTCGTCGAGAGCCTCCTGCAGGTCCGCGGCGTCGTCCCTCGACAGTTCGACCGTACAGTCTCCGACGTGGATTGCAATCGACTCGGTACTCGAATGCACCGAGACCGTATTCTCAACACTGGAGAAGAACTCGACCAGGAGCGGTTTCACTCCGTGACATACGTCGTATTCGTTCCTCTCCCCACAAAAACGGTACCGGCGATGGTACGTCGATTCCAGTGGGCTGGGGCCGTCACTGGTTCTTCGCCTCTCCGGTGAAACGTCCGTGCGCTACTCCGAGTGGTTCTCCTGCTGGTCTTTCGTGCCGAAGATGTCCGTCTCGATGGTTCGCGTGTAGGTCATGGCGTCGAGCGGCAATCGAACCGAGCTTCCTGCGGCGAGTTCGACGTTGGCGTAGAAGTCGATTCGGAGTTCAGTCACCTGATTCTGGCTGACGTGAGTCACCCACCACTCGTCGAGTTTGTCGTTGTCGATGTAGGTTGTCGTCTGGATGGTTCGCGACGAGCCGGGTGGGATGACGTACTCGCGCTCGCTGGCACCGTCGCCGACAGCCACCTCGTTCATCGTGATGTCGTATCCGATTTCGGTGAACGCGACGGGGTGGGGATTCGGATTGTAGACCGTGAACTCCAGTTGCAGCGGCGTTCGCTCGGCTGTCGCAGTGCCCCATGTCGCCCGCGTCTCGTTGACGTAGAGGACGGGGTCCGACACCAGCGGTTGATCGGCGTTCACCGCCCGGGTCTCGTCGGAGTTGAATCCAGAGATGATGTCGGTCTGTATCGGCCGGGTAACCTTCGGGGCGTCGAACGTCCGGTCGACCAATTTCGAGTGGACGTCGGCGTTCACGACCAGCGTCGTTTCCTCGCCGTTGTTGACGTGGCTGACCCACCACTCGGGAATCCGCGCGTTGCTCATCCGACTGGTGAAGGGAACGGTCGACCGTCCGCTGCGAACGGCGACGCCCGACTTGGTTCCGGTGGCCATCGTGATTTGGTTCATTGCGACGGCGTAATCGACCGTCAGCCCGCCAAACCGAGCGCCAACGGGGTTTGGATTCCTGACGTGTACGTCGCTCTCGATGACGGTCGAAGTCTGGTTGACGCCGGTGATTTCGTTGTCGACGCCAGTGACTGTCGGCGTGCCGGCTACGCCCGTCGCGACGGCACCGACGAGGACCAACGCCAGCGCGACGAGGACGACGAGTCCCACGCGTAACTTGGTCTTTCGAACCCAGGTGATGAGCTTTCCGACTGGCATGTGCGACCGTTCTCAGGAGCGTCGTATAACGATAGGTGACGTGTCGCGGAACGTGGTCGATAAGTGATGTGTCGTGGAACGTGGTCGATAGGAGACGTGTCGTGGAACGTGGTCGATAGGAGACGTGTCGTGGCTATGCGAGGGGGAGTCGGCCCGTGGCTAATTCGACGATGGACCAGCCGTGCCGACGATGACTCGAATAAACTAAGTGTACGCCCTCGTAGGCAGAGCCATGGAGACGCAAACCGCAGGGTCCGACATGGGAATTGGACTCGCGCTGGTGTTCGGCTTCCTCGCCGTTGGTGCTGCGGGGGCGATGTTGGTGCTCCCAGACCAACTGATGAAAGCGTGGGGCTTCGCCGGAGCGATGGTCGCGGGAATGCTTGCCGTGTTAGTAATCCATCTGTACTGGAGCAACGGGTAATCGTTAAGGCCGTCGCTCACCTACGTTCTACGATAATGACCGAGTACACGGACGAGGAACAGCGCATCATCGCGTACCTCTACGAGAGTGTCGCTCGGGGAGAGCGGTACTTCCGGGCGAAGAACATCGCTGACGCCATCGGGCTAACGGCAAAGCAGGTCGGGTCTCGCCTCCCGCATCTCGCCGAAAAATCCGAGGAAGTCGACATCGAAAAGTGGGGCCGCGCGCGCTCGACGACGTGGCGCGTTACCCTCAGCTAATTCCGCGGTTTTTTACTGTTCCCGACTGACTATCTGCCATGACAGTCCGTGTCCGACGGACCTTCGAGTTCGACGCCCCCGGCGGAGACGTCTGGGAGTTCATCGCCGACCCAGCCAACCGAGCAGAGGCCATCAGCGTCGTCGAGCGCTACGAGACCGACCCAGACGACGACCGCCGCGCGACGTGGCACATTCGGCTCCCGATTCCGCTCGTCAGGTCGACGATTGCCGTCGAAACAGAGGACGTCCGCAAAGAGCCACCGGAACACGTCACGTTCGTCGGTCGGTCGCGCGTCATGAGAGTCTCCGGCGAACACACGATCGAGGAACACGACGGTGGCTGTCGTCTCGTAAACGAGTTCGTCGTCGACGGCAACTTGCCCGGCGTAGAGACGTTCTTCGAGCGGAACCTCGATCGCGAACTCACCAACCTCAAGGAGGCACTGGACCGACACCTCGGACTCCCGGCATGAAACTCGCACTCGCTCAGTTAACGCAGTCCCCCGGCGACGTGGGGTCGAACCTCTCTCGCGCCGAGTCGGCCATCGACGCCGCCGCCGAAGCGGGTGCCGACGTCGTTGCTCTCCCGGAACTGTTCAACGTGGGCTACTTCGGCTTCGAGAGCTACGCCCGGCGCGCCGAAAGTCTCGACGGGCCGACGCTCGAACGACTGCGCGAGGAGGCCGTAGCGCGCGACATCGCGCTGCTGGCGGGCAGCGTCGTCGAGGACCTCGAAGCGAGCGCCGCCGCTGGATTCGACGTGCCCACCGCCTCGGGATTGGCGAATACGTCGGTGTTTTTCGACCGCACGGGCGGCCGGTTGGGTGTCTATCGGAAACATCATCTCTTCGGGTACGGCTCCGAAGAGACGCGACTGGTGACGCCCGGAGAACGAGTTCCGACGTTCGAGTTCGAGGGGTTCACCGTCGGCATCACTATCTGCTACGACTTGCGCTTTCCAGAACTGTATCGAGAACTCGCCGAGGCCGGCGCGACGCTGGTGTTCGTTCCAAGCGCGTGGCCGTATCCCCGAGTCGAACACTGGACGACGCTCGGTCGAGCGCGGGCAATCGAGAACCAGTTGTACCTCGCCGCGGTCAACGGCGTCGGAGACAGCGATGAGACGAGGTTACTGGGTCGCTCGACGGTGTACGACCCCTGGGGGGTCTCGCTCGCCAGCGCGGGCGACGACGACGCGCTCGTCACGGCACGCGTCGACCCCGGCCGGGTGGACTCGATCCGTGACTCCTTCCCCGCGTGGGCAGACCGTCGCCGCTGAGAACTGGGTGACACGTGAGCTACACCTCCCGGTGGGTTTATTGGGGTCGACCGTCAACACCGGATTGCCGATGGTTCGACGCTTTTCTCGTCGATTAGTCGGCATAGCTCCGCCGCGCCACCGCCACAGTCACGGGGTCAACTGTGGTTACCTAGGCTCGGGCCTCATCGCGCCTTCGGCCCCGGCGAAGGCGTTCCACACCCGGCCTGCTCCCTTTCGCCGCCGTTTCGATACGCTCGGTTGTCCGACTACGTCGTCTCCGCCGGCTACTCACTGGCCCCATCGTCGTCTCTCGTCTTGATGTCCGCCGAGAGCCCCTGCGCCAGTCGAATCTCTTTCGAGTTGTTGAGCGTCCACGCCGTTCGGTCGGTGACGGCCTCGATGACCTCGCGTGCCGAGGGGTAACCGTTGCCCGACCGCTTCACGCCGCCGAAGGGTAACTGCACCTCCGCACCGATACACGGAAGGTTCGCGTACGCCAGCCCCACGTCGGCGTAGTCGCGGTAGTAGTTGATCTGTCGGTAGTCTTCGGCAATGATTGCCCCCGCGAGTCCGTAGTCGGTGTCGTTGTGGATTTCGACGGCTTCCTCGACGTCGCCCGCGTACTTCAGCAGAGCCACGTGCGGGCCGAACACTTCCTCGTGGGTACATCGCAGGTCTTCGTGGGCGTCGGCTTCGTACACGAAGGGGCCGACCCAGTGGCCGTCCTCGTGGCCGTCGGGAATCTCGTCGGTGTCGAGTTCCGTTCGGTCGACGAGGACGGTCGCTCCCTCGCGCCTCGCCAACTCGTTGTACTGCGACACTTTCTCGACGTGGGCAGCCTCGATGAGCGGTCCCATGAAGGTGTCTTCGGACAGCGGGTCTCCGACGGCGAGGTCCTCTGCCACCGCTACGAATCGGGCTTTGAACTCGTCGTAGACCTCCTCGTGGACGACGAGCCGCTCGGAGGACACACAGCGCTGTCCAGTCGTCTTGAACGTCGACATAATCGCGGCCGGGACGGCGATGTCCAGGTCGGCGTTCTCGGTGACGACGATGGCGTTCTTCCCGCCCATTTCGCAGGCTGCGAGCTTTCCGGGTTCGCCGCCAACCTTCCCCGCGATCTCGTGGCCGACCTCCGCACTGCCGGTAAAGAGGACGGTGTCGACCCGGTCGTCGTCGACGACGGCCGCCCCGGCCTCACCGAAGCCCTGGACCATGTTGAACACGCCATCGGGGATGCCCGCGTCCTCGAATATCTCCGCGACGACGTGGGCACACCACGGCGTCTGTTCGGCGGGTTTCCACACGACGGTGTTGCCCTCGACGAGCGTCACGGCCATGTGCCAGAACGGGATTGCGACGGGGAAGTTCCACGGCGTGATGCAGCCGACGACGCCGCGCGGCTTTCGACGCATGTAGGCGTCCTTGCTGGCAATCTCCGACGGGACGACGTCGCCGTGGGGGTGACGGGCGTCGCCTGCGGCCCACTCGACCATGTGGGCGGCTTCTACCACGTCGGCTCTGCCCTCGTTTATCGCTTTGCCGCACTCCCGCGTGACGATTTCGCCGAGTTCGTCGGTTCGGTCCCGTAACTCGTGGTAGATGTCCCAGAGGTACTCGGCGCGGTCGATGTACGACAGGGCGCGCCACCCGTCGAAGGCAGACTCCGCCGCCGAGACAGCGACGTCGACGTCGGCCGCCGTCCCCCGACGGAACGACCCAAGTGTCTCACCCGTCGCGGGGTTCTCGCTGTCGAACGTCTCGTCTCCAGCACCGTCGGTCCATTCGCCGCCGACGTAGTGCGGGAAGGCCTCACCAGACTCTTGGCTCATGCTCCGGTGAAAATTGCGTCTCTGTCGTAGAAAACCCACCGGGTAACTCGGTATCGGGTCGCCCACTCGTGAGTCCCGCGTCGCGCAGTCGATCGTCTCTCAGTCGTGACTCTCAGGCCGCTCGTTTCTCGATTTCTCCTTTGACCGCCGCGCCGTCGAAGTCGTGGTCGGGCCTGATGTTCACGAAATCCAGAAACTCCCGTGCGGCGAGCAACTCCGCAGGTTCGTACGCCGAGAGCGCGGCGTCGACGGTCGGTTTGACGCCGATGAGTGGTTCGAGCGCGCCGAGTGCACAGGCGAGGTCGTACGAACGTGCGTCGTCGCGGCCGGCTTCGCTCACGCTCGTCGCGTCGATGAAGTAGAGGGCATCGTCGTGGATGAGTACGTTCTCGGCACGAAGGTCGCCGTGTGCCAGACCGTTCTCGTGCATCCGATGAAGGGCTTCGAACAGGTCGGGAGCGAAGGCGACCTCCTGGTCTCTGTCCAGTTCGTCGAGGGTCCGGAAGTCGGGGATGTACTCCAGCACGACGACGCCGAGCCCGTCGATTTCGAGCGCTTCGACTGGTTCGGGCACGTTGAGTCCGATTTCGCGCATCCGTCTGGTCGCCTCGAGTTCGTGTTCGGCCATCTCGTAGGGCGTCCCGAAGTGCTCGAAAAAGGCCTCGGTGCCGCTCGAGAACGCACCCAGATTGCGACCGGTGGTAAAGAGGGCGTGAACGATGGAGTTCTGTCGCGAGATGATTTTGACGAACCACTTCTCGTCGACGACCATCGGCGTGGACAGCCAGTTATCCGCCTGGTGGAACCGGACGCGCATCTCCTCGCGCCCGTACCGGTCGGCCAGTTCCAGCGCCACCGCTTCGAGGCGAGACCACTCGATGCGCCCGCGGACGAAATGGCGCAGTTCCATCCTCTGATTCTTCGCGTGTGAGGGGTATAACCTTCCCGGCGTACTGCACCGGTCGGCTCGCCGTGTCGTCGGTGTCACGACTCGACGCGCCGCTGTGTTTATGTCGGTGACGACTCGGCGCGCCGCTGTGTTTATACGCCAGTCGTCGCAAAATTTGCGCATGGACTTCGAGTTAGGCCCGGAACACCGGATGATTCGAGACACCGTCCGGGAGTTTTGCGACGAGGAAATCGCCCCCATCGCTCAGCAAATCGAAGACGAGCACCGGTTTCCCGCGGAGGTGTTCGACCAGCTGGCCGAACTCGACGTGATGGGCGTGCCCGTCTCCGAAGCCTACGGCGGTCTGGGAGGCGACCAACTCACGTACGCACTCGTCACCGAGGAGCTGGGACGCGTCTCCGGTGGCATCGGCCTCTCGTTTGCCGCCCACACGAGTCTGGGAGCGAAACCCATCGACGCGTTCGGGACCGACGAGCAGAAAGAGCGGTGGCTCAGACCGCTGGCAACCGGCGCGGAAATCGGGGCCTGGGCGCTCACCGAACCGGGGTCCGGAAGCGACGCAAGCAGCATGGAGACGACTGCCGTCCGCGACGGCGACGACTACGTCCTGAACGGCACGAAGCAGTTCATTACGAACGCCTCGGTCGCCGGGTCCATTCTCGTGAAAGCGGTGACCGACCCCCGGGCAGGCTACGACGGTATCTCGACGTTCATCGTCGACCCGAAGAACGACGAGGGATTCGAAGTGTCGAACGTCTGGGACAAGATGGGACTCAACTGCTCGCCGACCTGTGAACTTCGGTTCGACGACTGCCGGATTCCCGCAGACCGCTTGCTCGGTGCCGAAGGCGAAGGATGGGACCAGACGAAGCAGACGCTCGAGGGAGGGCGCATCTCGATCGCGGCCCTCTCTGTCGGTCTCGCGCAGGGTGCCTTCGAAGCCG
>JBNJGG010000037.1:0-19797 GCA_051747545.1 Halobacteriota archaeon
CGAACCCGATCCACGTCGAGTTGTTCACCGACACGACGGACAACGGCGTGTCGACGCCGTCGACGGTGAGCGACGCGTTCGAGACGTTCGAGATGTTAGTGCCGGCGGCGTTCAGGAGTACCGAAACGTTCGACTCGTTCTCGGGGACGTGGAGACGCATCGTGACGTTCGAGGAGTTGTTCGCCAGCAGTTCTGCGGACGTGTTCGCCGCGAGGGCGTCGTCGACGCGGATGTCGTCAGCGAACGTCGACGGCGTGGTGTCGTTCGCAGAGATGGTCGAGGTGTTCTCGAAGGCCGCGAGGTCAGCCGATGAACCGGCGGCCGTCGGCGCACCTGTAACCGTCGAATCGTTGGTGGTCGGAACCGCTGCCGTGACCGGGGCGGTCACGACGAACGCGACTATCGCGAGGACGAGCAGCGACTGTTTCAGTTTCATCAACTAACTACACAGTTCGTTTAACACTTTTACCTATCGGTTTTATAGTATTTGTCCTGGGTTGGTCGATTGGAATCCGAACCGACCACCCGGAAACGACGTCGTCCGAGTGGCGCGTTCGAGAACCAATGCAGGGGTGAGTGACCCTCTCACACCAATGCAGGGGGTGAGTGGCCCCCTCAGTATGGAGGCGTCTGTCACTGGAGGCGTCTGTCACGTCCAGTGGGTCGAAAGCAGTGAACCGGGTCGACGTTGTTAGAGACCGATCTCGGATGAAATGACGCCGAGTTGAGACAGGGGTCTCACGGTGTCCTCTGCACACCCGGTCAGCACGATTCGACTTCCGTCGAGGTGGTGAAACCGGTCACCTAGTCTCGTCCGAGCGTGTGGAACTCCGGATTCGGACGCATGTCGGCGAACATCGCCATGCGATTGCTCAGATTGAAGAAGGAGGTGACCGCGGCGATGTCCCAGATGGCCTCCTCGTCGTAACCCACCTCACGCAGTCGCTGGATGTCGGCACCCCCGACGGTCTCGGGTCGCTCTGTGAGCGCGACTGCCACGTCGAGCATGACGCGCTGAGCCTCGGTCACGTCTGCAGTTCGGTAGTTGGCGACGAGCTGGTCTGCGAGCAAGGGGTCGTCCGCGTAGAGTCGGACGAGCGCGCCGTGGGCGACGTTGCAGTAGTAACAGTGGTTGACACCCGAGACGGCGACGATTATCATCTCGATTTCGTCGCGGTTGAGGGTCGTGTCGTCGACGAGCGCGTCGTAGTACTGAAAGAACGCCCGGAAGTGAGAGGGTTTGTACGAGAACGCCGAGAAGACGTTCGGGGTAAAGCCCGCCCGTTCGGTCTCGTCGTCGATACGCTCGCGCAAGTCCGCGGGGAGGGCTGACTCGTCGGGGACCGGAAACCGTCGCATCGCTTCGTAGTCGGTCATACCGGACGTTCGGTCGGCCACCGCATAACAGTGGGTGACGACTGCGAGCTGCGGTGACGACGGTCAGAGCAGTCGAACCGCAGACCAGAGCGCGCCGGCTGAGACGAAGATGCCGAGCGCGAAGAGCCCGTAGTTGGCGACGGTGTTGTCGGCGCGGGCGATTCGCAGCGAGTACCGCCGACTCGAAAGTGGCCAGAAGAGCGCGACGCCCATCGGAGTCAGGAGGTCACCGAAGAGGTGCGCGAGAATCGCCACCGTCCCGACGAACGCGCCGAAGGCGGAGAGTGGAATCGTCGTCTCGACCAGGCCACCCATCGCCGCCCCTACGACCCCGAACGTCGCGCCGACGAGGAGGGCGAACGCGAGAGTGTGGGTCGGTCCCCGGTGAGAGATGCCGGGAATTCGGTGGTCGAGGTCGGGGAGCATCGCCAGCCAGAGCATGACCACGCCGGCGACGAACGCCAGTTCTCCCTCGCCCGCGACGAGGAGCACGAAACCGACCGGTGCAAACGCGAGTAACGAGACACCGTAGTGGCCGAGGCGGAACATGTGCCCCGATTCAGCGGAGCGATGCAAAGTTTATCGGTTCGGCGAGTACGCACAGGTCGCTGGCGAGCGACGCACACTGACCCCACACGCACTCCCCCCTCGTCTCCGACGGTAACGGTTATACGCACTCAGCGCCACCTGAGAACGTGATAGAAATCCTGACAGGCTTGTTGGACGGACTGTCGGCCTGGCAGGCAACGGTGGTGCTGTTGCTGGTCTCTCTCGGTGGGGCAGTCCTGGTGGAGGTGGTGGGCTTTCGCCTCGCCAGACGATTCGTCAGCAGGACCGAGACGAAGTTCGACAACATCATCATTCAGGAGCTCAGAATCCCCATCGTCGTCTCCGTCGCGCTGGCGGGTGTCTACCTCCTGACGCAAGTCCCCGCCGTCGTCGAGAGCGTCATCATCTCCCCGGTCCAACTCGACACGTTCTTCGGCAAACCGTCACTGGCCATGATTCTCGTGGTCTGGGCGTGGGCGCTGAACCAACTGGTAAACCGTATCGTCGAGGAGGTCAAAGACTGCGGGTCGCGCTTCGACTTCGCGCCCGTGTTCTCGAACGTGTGGACCATCGTCGTGACAATCGGAACCATCGGCGCGTTGCTCACGCTCTACAACGTCGACATCACGCCGCTCCTCGGGGCGGCGGGAATCGCCGGCGTCGCGGTGGGGTTCGCCGCCAAAGACACCGTGGCGAACTTCTTCGGCGGCATCGCCCTGTACTTCGACGACACCTACAAAATCGGAGATTACGTCGTCCTCGACAGCGGCGAGGCGGGGACCGTCGTCAAAGTCGGGGTACGCTCGACGACGCTACTCACGCGCGACGAGGTGTTGATTACGGTACCAAACTCGATGTTGAACGCCGCGAAGATAATCAACGAATCCGCGCCGCAGCGTCGCCGTCGAATCAAAGTCCCCATCGGGGTCGCCTACGGGACCGACATCGACGAGTTCGAGGCGCTGGCCGTCGAAATTGCCAGCGAGGAAGCGCTGGTCCTCGATACCCCGAAACCACGGATGCGTTTTCGTTCGTTTGGGGACTCTGCACTGGACTACGAACTACTGTGCTGGGTGAGCAGTCCGACCCGGGTCCGACGCGCACAACACGAGTTGAACCGAGCGATATACAAGGGCCTGAACGCCGCCGATATCGAAATCCCGTACCCGAAACGTGACGTGACGCTCCTCGACTCCCGAGCAGACTCCGAGCAGCTCGACTCTCCGGAGACAGTGACGGCGTCCGGCGTGACAGACGGCGGGAAAGAGCGGTAGCCACTCGCACCGATCAGAATGCAACTCGGCCTACCTAGCGACCTGATTTCGGTCCTCGGTCCATTCGCAATCGCGGCGCTCGTTTTCGCGATCGGCACCGTCGGGTACGTCCTGCTCGTGTTGTTGTCTCGCTGGCGGCGAAGACAGCGCGGATGACACCCTCGCGCCGCTACCCGTACGGCGGGTCGTTTGCCGGCACAGACTGTCAAATCGGGCATAGAAACGCGTCAACCGAGGAGGTGGACCACTCGCCTATCGAGAATTTGAACTATAGATCTCGCGTGACATGTACACGCAAACGAAAAGGGAAACACGACGAACCGCATGGTTCAGAAACGGGATACGTTCACGAAAGTACATCATTAACAGCAAGCAAACCTTTATTGTTTACTGACACCCACACAGATACAGAATCATGGCAATTGACATCGAAGCAATGGCGAAGTACCCGATGGAATCGGACGACTGGATGATGACGATACTCATCGGGGGGGTACTCTCTATCTTCTCGTTCCTCATCATCCCAGCGTTCATCCTCTACGGCTACTTCGTGCGAGTTCTGAGAGCGGGAATGGCAAACAACCCAGAACCACCACAGTTCGACGACTGGGGTGGGATGCTAGTGGAAGGACTGGTGGCGTTCGTCATCGGTCTGGTGTACCAGATAATCCCGATTATCGTCTTCTGGGTCACCGTCGGCGGTTCCATTATGGCGATGGCATCGGGTTCCAACGCTGGCGTCGGTGCCGGATTCCTCGGCCTCATCGGAGGGGGTCTGATTAGCTTCATCCTGGCGCTCGTGTTCGGATACGTCGGGATGGTCGGCGTCGCCAACTACGCGCACGAAGGAAACCTCGGCGCTGGATTCGATATCGGCGTCATCACCGATGTCGCCTTCAGCGGGAAGTACGCGATCCCGTGGCTCTACGGCGTCGGTTTCCTCATCGTTGCGGCGATCATCGTTGGCGTACTGAACATCGTCCCAATCCTCGGGAGCATCATCGGTGCGTTCGTGATGTTCTACGCGGGCATCTCGGCAGGAAAGCTCGTGGGAATGGGCTACGCGGACGCGCTCGGAATCACGTCTGCGGGTCGGGGACCCGAGACGACTGACGCCGCAATCTGAATCGCCGACCCCTCGTTTTCCTCGACTTACATCGAGGATAAATTCCTGAAACTATACGATAACTATTAATCATCTCGTCACCGACCGGTAGCGTCCCAAACATGTCCGTCGAGGTACATTCGATGAGGAGATTACTTGCAGTCGTTTTGACCGTCCTGATGATCACGTCGACGGTGCCTGTGAGCGCCGTTGCGACGGACCAGGGGGCGTCTACGACGACAGCTACCGGTCTGGTCGAACCGACTATGCAACCAGCCGGCACGCAGGGAGCGCCAGCCAGTGAATTACCGACGTCCGGCGTCGACGTGGAGAGGCTCTGGGAGACGCCACGTGAACTCCCCGGTCAAACTGTCGCTGTGACCGCCGAGAACGACTCGGCATCCACAGCGACCGAGCGTGCGGCGACGCCGATGGAGCCCAGCGAGCCGTCGGCAGTGGACGAGGTCACAATCGAGTACGAACCGACCTACGAGGTCGGATTCTGGGCGGAGACAATCGTTCCGGAGGAGGGACTCGACGAACGGGTGTACGACGCCGACCGCGAGACGCTACACGTCCTCGTCCAGTTCGAGGACGTGTTGAACGAATCGAATCTCGCGGCGCTCGAAGAGTACCGCTACAGCGAGACGCACGTCTTGACTGAGACGACGAGGTACGCGGCGGTTCCGCGAGACAGCGTCGACGCCGTCGCCGACCTTCCGTTCGTGCGGGCGGTCACGCCCATCCGTCAGGAGTGGAGGATTCACCCAGACCTGCTGAAGCGCACGGCCGAGACGGAGGCGACGTTCACGGTGACGGTCCTGACCGTCGACGCCATCGAGATGGAAGGCCTCGAACCGGTCGAAGAAAACACCTACGTCGGGACGATTACCGGGACACAGGTGCGCGAACTGACGCGTAACCAGAACGTCGTCTGGGTCGAAGAGTGGGTCGAACCGCAGACGTACGCGTCCGAAGGACGGTTGCTCGTGGCCGCACACCAGGCCGAGGAAAACCCCTACGCGAACGCGAAGCTCAACGGATCGGGCGTCGAGGTCGGCGTCCTCGACACCGGCATCATGCACGCACACCCGCACTTTTCGAAGACGACCATCGTCGATGCCAAGGACTGGGGAGACGGCGACTCCTACCCCGAAGCCGGAGGGACGTGTTCGCACGGTACGCACGTCGCCGGCACAATCGCCGGTGAGGGCGTCGACCCGACACGGAACGTGACGATTCGCGGCGTCGCCCCGGACGCCGACCTCGTCGTCTCCAGACTCTTCGACGACGACTGCGACTGGGCGGCGAAGAAGCACTACAAGCGAAATTACGAGCAAGTCCGCGACGAGGGGGCGAAAATCCTGAGTAACAGTTGGGGAGGCGACAACGAGGGAAAGTACGACGTGCGCGCGAGCAAGACCGACACGTGGGCGAAGAACAATCCGGACACGCTCGTGGTCTTCGCCAACGGTAACTGGCCGTCGGACAACCAGTTCATCGGGTCGCCAGCGCTGGCGAAGAACGTCATTTCGGTGGGCGCAATCCAGGACGGCTCCTCACATCCAAATAACTCCGCAGAGGGCAACGTCACCGCGGGCTGGATTTGGAGAACGAACCGAAACAGTTCGCTGAACAACCTCACCGGAACAGTAGACATGCGAGCAGGGTCCGGACGGAAGAAGCCCGACGTGTACGCGCCGGGCGTGTTCGTCACCGGTCCCGTGAACAACGGGTCGTACTTCGAGATGGGCGGGACGAGCATGGCTGCGCCCCACGTCTCCGGGGTGGCCGCGCAGTTCAGACAGCAGTACCCCAGTTCGAGCGGGAACCTTGTGAAGACGACGCTCATCGCGACCACCCACCCACCGAACCTCGACGGCTACGGCGTCGTCGACGCGAACAACGCGGCCTTCGACAACCGCTACGAATCCACGCAAGGGTACGTCAGTTCGAGTCTCAAGAAGCCGTTCAAGGTGAAGAAACTCAAACGCGTGGTACAGGAGAACAGTCACGACTTTCAGGTTCCGTCGGGTGCCGAGAAGGTCGTCGTCACCCTCGGCTGGGCCGACCCCGGACACAAACCGTTTCTCAAGGGTAAGGATACCATCGTCGTCAACGACCTTGACCTGTACGCCGGGCCAAAGGGTGATGCCAAGCGATACCGCGTGAAAACGCAGAGCAACGTCAAGAAACTCGTCATCGACGTCCCGCCGGGCGAAGACGGCAAGACGTGGCGAACGGTGGTCAGGGGCGAACGCATCACCGCGGCGACGAGTCAGGACTACGACCTGGTCTATCGGGTCGTAATGGACGAACCCACGCTCTCGGTCGACGCGCCGAATCGGATCGTCGTGCCACCGCACGACGCGACGGCGGGGACGAGCGCGGCCAACCGGACGTTCACCGTCGACATCGAAGGGACGGGCGCACCCGTCGCGGGAATCCACGCCAGCGTGTCGGCAGATTCGAAGTTGACGCCGTGTTCGAGTACCGACCCGTGGATCGTCGGGACGCTCAGCGACGGATTCGAGTCTTCACACGAGCTGTGTTTCCAGGCCCCGAAACAGCGCGGCGAGTATCCCATCGACATCGAAGTGAAATCCACGAACGCGAAGGGTGGAACCATCACGGAGACGGTCGTCGTCGAAGTTCCGGAGGCGACCGTCCGCCTGGAACCGTTCGAGCGAAACGTCGCAGTCGGCGAGAACACGACCTACAAACTGCTCGCCGAGAACGTCAGCGGCGGCGTCGGGTCGTTCCGGGCGAACGTCTCGCTGATGAACCAACCCATCGGGACGTGGCACGGCGTCGACGTTCCGGCAGGGCACAAGTCGGTCACGATGGACCGCGGCAGCGACACGATGCTGATTCACGGCTACGGGATGGACACCGCCGACAACGGGACGGTACTGCTCGGCGTCCTGAAGGCACAGGGCACGCAGGTCGGGCGGTCGAACATCTCCGTCCTCCTGCAGGACCTCGAAGACGAATCCGGCGACAAAATCTCCTACGACGACCCCAGGGGCAGTTTCGGCACAGCGCCGCCGAGAGACGGGCTCTTGCTGGTCACCGAGGGCGACCCCGAAATTGAAATCGACACGGGCGACCCCACCGTCGGGGACCCCATCGTCTTCAACGGGTCGGACCTGGTCTCTCGATTCGACGGGCCGGTCGAAATCGAGTGGTCATTCGGCGACGGTTCGGTTGGGTGGGGAGACGGAGTCACCACACACACCTACGCCGAACCGGGGACGTACAACGTGTCGCTGACCGTCTACGGAGACGGCACCGAGCGGTCGGCGTCGACGACGGTGAAGGTGAGACCGTCCGACGACGGAAGCGACGAGACGACCACCGCGGACGTCGTCATCGACGGCGCGCCGAACGGCCTCCAGAAGTACAACATCACCATCCGATTGCCGGAGACCGCACGCATCCAGAGCGTCGAGGCGGGCGTCATCGGCGGTGTCGGGTTCGAAGTGTACGGTGGCGGACCAGCGTTCAGTTACGTCACGGTCAGAGGGGTCGACATCGAACAGGTCGTCGGGGCGTTAGACCAGGCGACTCCGTTGTTGACACTCGAAATTGCCGGCGACGTACGGGAGTCGGACGTTGCGGTGACGGTCCACTCGTTGACCGACGACGAGAGTCGACCCATGAGTACCGACCGCATCGGCGTCCAGGCCAAGAACGACGAAGTGTTCGTCGAACCGATTCCGGGGGCAGGGGGTGAAGGGCCGCCGACCGACACCGACGGTGACGGGAAGTACGACGACGTCAACGGTGACGGAAAGGCGACCTTCGGCGACGCCATCGCACTCGCCTTCGCAGACACGAGCGGTCTCTCCGCACAACAGACCGCGGCACTCGACTTCGACGACGACGGCCGCGTCGAATTCACTGACGCAATCTCGCTGGCGTTCCAGGTGTAACGGGGGGAAGCCCGACCGTTCTCGGTTTTCAATCAGGTCGAGTGAATGGTGAGAACCGGCTCAGAGACCGTCGAGGAGGCGGTCGATGTCGTCCTCGGTGTTGAAGGCGTGGACGGACGCGCGAATCGCGTCGGGAACGGGGAGCGACCGAATCTGGACGCCGTCCTCTGCGAGGCTATCGACGGTCGCCGCCGCGTCGTCGACGGTGAAGGAGACCAGTCCCGACGTGTACTTCTGCGGGCTGAGCAACGCGTCGTCCGGAAGTCCAGCCTTCAGGTAGTCGGTCAACCGCTCGATGCGGCGTTCGATGGTGTCGAGTCCGAGTTGTTCGATACCGTCGATGGAGGCCTGCAGACCCACGTAGGGCGCGGGGTTCGTCGTTCCGATCTCGAACCGCCTGGCTCCGGGGTAGTACGTCGGGTTCTCGTCGTTGGCCTCCTCGACGCTCCGGTAGCCGACACTTCCGGGTTCGAGTTGGTCTGCGAGCCCCGGACGGACGTAGAGGAACCCGGCCCCCCACGGGCCGAGTAGCCACTTGTGGCCGGCGGCAGCGACGAAGTCGACACCCCACTCGTCGAGGTCGACGGGCATCTGTCCGGGTGCCTGAACGCCGTCGACGAGGACGCGCGCACCCGCGTCGTGAGCGACTTCGGTCATCGCCCGGACCGGGTGGCGTCTGCCGTACAGCCAATCGACCGCGCTGAAGGTGACGAGCGTCGCGTCCGCGACGGTTTCGGCGAACTCGTCGAGGTCGACCCTCCCTCGGTCGGTCTCGACCACCTCGACAGTGACGCCGTGTCGACGTGCGAGTCGGTCCCACGGCAGGATGCCCGCCGAGTGCTCGAGGTCGGTTCGGACGACGGTGTCGTCTTCGCTCCACTCGTGAGCGCACGCGATTCGGTTGATGCCGTCGGTGGTGCTCTGGGTGAGCGCGATATTCTCGCTGACCGTGCCCAGCAACGACGCGACCGCCGACCGAGTCTCGTCGATTGCGCCCCACGCGGCGGAGTACATCCCTTCACCACCGGGCGAGTCGTACTCGTGGTATTCGACGAACGAGGTGACCGCATCGACGACTGGACGGGGACTCGGACCCGACGCACCGGTGTTCAGGTAGACGGTCGACTCCAGTGCAGGCATCGACTCGCGGAGTTCCAGTGGCGTCATGGTAACTCCTCGCAAAGCGTCGAAACGTCGAATCCGGCGCGGTTCTCCCAGGCGACCAATCGTGAGCTCATGGGCAACGTCCGGGCCTCGCGTCGTTAAGTTTTGCGTGCGCGAAAAGACCCGTGCGCTCTCTCACGAGGGGTCGACTCGTGCGCTCTCTCACGAGGAGTCGAGTTTGCCACGCAGTACTTTTGCGGCCGTCAGTACCGGGTCCCAGACGGGGCTGAACGGTGGTGCGTAGGCGAGGTCGAGGTACTCCACGTCCGAGACGGTCATCTCGGCGAAGAGCGCGGTCGCCACGGTGTCGATGCGCTTTGCCGCCCGGTCTGAGCCGACGGTACTCGCTCCGAGTACTCGCTCGGTCTCGCGGTCGGCGACGAGGGTGACGGTGAGGTCCTCGGCTCCCGGGTAGTAGTGCGCACGCGACTTGGCGGTGATAGTCGCCGACACGGGGTCGAAGCCGGCCTCGCGGGCGGTTTCCTCGTCGATGACGCCGGTTCGCGACACCTCCAGGTCGAAGGCTTTGACGGTGGCCGTCCCGGCGATGTCGCCGACGGGTGTGGGGTCGCCCGCGATGGTCTGTCCGATAGCACGCCCGGCGCGGTTGGCCGTCAAGGCGAGGGGAACGTAGTCGGCCTCGCCCGTCACGACGTTCGTCGCTTCGGCGCAGTCGCCCGCGGCGAACACGCCATCGGCGCTGGTCCGGCCGTACTCGTCGGTTGCGATTGCGCCGGTCGGGCCGAGTTCGATGCCGGCCTCCTCGGCGAGTTCGACGTTCGGGCGAACCCCGACCCCCACGAGGACGAGGTCGACGCCGTGCGTCGTGCCCCCGGCGTCGACGGCCTCGACGGTGTCGTCGCCGACGAAACCCTCGACCGTCGTGTCGAGGTGGAGGGCGACTCCCTTCGATTCGAGGTGGTCCTCGACGTGCGTCGCGGCCGTCTCGCCGAACGGGTCGAGGACGTGGGGGAGCATCTCGAAGAGGTGAACGTCACACCCCCGACCCGTGAACGCCTCGGCCATCTCGATTCCGACGTACCCTCCTCCGACGACGCCGACGGTGTCGACCTCGTTTTCGTCGAGATACGAGTCGATGGCGTCGGTGGCGTCCATGCTGTGGAGCGTGAAGACCCCGTCGAGTTCGATGCCGTCAATCGGAGGTGTCACCGCCCGCGCTCCGGTACCGATGAGCAACGCGTCGTACGGTTGCTCGAACGTCTCGCCACCAGCCTCGACCGTGACCCGACGGTCGGCGGTGTCGATTGCGGTCACTTCGTGCCGTAGTCGGAGGTCGATGTCGCGCTCTTCGACGAAGGCTTCGGGCGTAATGGTGACCAGATCGTCGAGCGACTCGACGTCACCTTTGACGAAATACGGCATACCGCAGGCGGCGTATGACACCCACTCACCCCGCTCGAAGACGACGACTTCCCGGTCGGGGGCGTCGCGCTTGAGCTTACTCGCCGCACTCATCCCTGCCGCGTCACCGCCGACGATGACAACTGGGTCCATGTCCGTGCGTACGCATTGCCGCCGCTAATATATTGGCCCGAGATCACTCGTCGTCGAAGTGAACCCCTCCTCGCGGTTCAGCCGCCGAAGCCCAACTCGACGCGTCTACCTGACTCGACGGGGCCACCCGTGTCGAGGTTCCAACCGGGTGAACCCCCCCTCGGAGTTCGCCGTCGGGCATCTTCTGGTGAACCAGCGCTTTCGCGGGCGAGGTCAACGCCGGGTTTACCGCGTCGGTGAGGAGGTCATAGCGAAATCAACACCCCAGCGAGTTCGCCGGTGAGGACGGCCAGCCCACAGCCAATCCACCCGAGAAGGACGAAGTGGAGCAACGAGTTGGCTTTGTGGCCGCCGTCGACCATCCGAATCATCAGTGAAGACAACAGCGCGTTGAAAAGAATTATCATTGTCAGCAGATACTCGATGAGCGTGATGTCGTAGACGCCGGGGTGAATGAGGGTTCCGAACTGCATGGAGCTCAGCTCCAGTTGCCGGGAGATGTCGGTGAGAATCTGAACGATCTCGAGGCCGATGAAGAACGTGAACGCCGACGCGGCCGTGATGCCGTAGATGACGCCGATCAGCGTCACCGTCGATTGCTGTCGCTGCTGGCGCAACTGGAGGACCTCGCCCATATTTCGGCTGATGAGTTCGCCGAGTTGCTTGGGGTCGCCACCCATCTGGCGACCAACGAGGTACATCTCACTGAACTTCTGGATGAGGTACGAACTCGATTCGGCGGTGAAGTAGTACCACGCGCGATTCGGCTCGATTCGCATGTTCAGACGAGTGTACAGGCGCTGAACGTCTGCAGTGAAGACGCCGAAGTCCTTGGTTCGGAGCGTCCGAAGCACGTCCGTCGTCGTACTCTGTTTGGCACTCTCGCTGGCCCCGAGCGCCCGAATGAACCCGGGGAACTCCGAGTCGCGGTGCTTGATGTGATTCTCCTCTCGCCGCGCGATGACACCTGGTACCAGCAGCGGCGTGAGCGGGATGGCGACGACGATGGGTATCGGCAACCCGAGGACGTACGACCGGACACCGGCACTCACCGGGAGCAGGCCGAACAGGGTGAGCGCGATGCCGAAGACGAGCAGGACACTCACGACGAACGAACCGTACAGGGAGATGTCGATTCGGCGGTCTGCGACCGTCCGGTACGCTTTCTGCTGATACCACAGCGGGTCGTGCGGTGACATCGCTCGGATGACGTAGTAGAAACCGATTTGCACGAACACGAACATCACCAGCACCGCGGCGATGGTCGTGTTGGCGTCGATACCCGTCAGAATCGGCAACACCACCGCGTTGATGATCGCGAACGTCATCGAGAGAATCATCGACAGGTAGAGGTCCTTCATCACCTCGAGGTTCTGAAGCGTCCCCTCGTAGACGGTGGTGTACCGCTGAATCATCGCGCTCTGCTCGCCGAGGAGGAAGTCGCTGATGTCCTGACCCGCGTTCAACGAGTACGAGAGCCGGTCGAAGAAGTCAGACAGCGGCTTACTCGGAACCTCACGGGCGCGTCGAAGAACCGCCTCGTCCAGACTCTGGTTCCACGTGTCGACCAGTTGTGCCACCCGGTTCATCTCCACGGCGAGCTCTCCATACTCCTCCTCGCGCGAGAGGGTGCGGAACACCTCGACCCGGTCGATGTTGGTCGTCGACAACACCGTGAGGTGGGTGACGAGCATGTGGAACTGGCTCTCGAGTCCGCGTCGCTGTTGCTCGACGAGGATGCGTGGGTAGAGAACGGCCGCCACGAGGCCGAGGGTCCCGAGGAGAACGACAGGGAGTCGAATCAGCAGCGGCAGGGGGAGTGCCACGCCACCGACGAGCGAGACGACGAACAGGACGAGCGCGGGACCGAGGACCGTAAACCCGTACCGCTGGATGTCCATCGGCATCTTCTCGTACGCCTCGACGAGCGACGCTGTCTGCTCCGACAGTTGGACCACCAGTGAGTCGTTCGCGGTTCGAGGCTGCGCCATCCGTCACACCCGTGCCATGGTAAACGGGAGTCCTTCGACGCCGTCGCGCTGATAGTCGGATATCAGGTCGTTGACCTCGTGGTACCCGAGGACGCCCTCGTCCATCGCCCGCCTGATGATTTCCGCCCGGTGTTCGAGGTCGTCGTAAATCTTCCGCGTGTCGTCGTAACCCAGCAGGGTCGCCACTTTCTCTTCGAGGATGAACGAGTTGTTCATCCCCTGAAAGACGATTTCGTCGTCGACGGGGTCCCAGTAGAACGATTCGCGCGTGACGACGCCGCCCATCTCCTTCGAGTACCCCTCGATCTCCTGGACGCTCGTGACCCGACGGAGGATGTCGTTGCCCCGTTTCACTCGGTTCTGAAACAGTGCGATGTCGCAGTTGTCCATGAAGGTCTCGGGGACGCGGATGGGGTCGCCGGTGAACCGCTGAATCATCGAGACGATGTCGCTGGCGTGAAACGTCAGGATGACCGGGTGACCCGTCTGTGCGGCCTGAAACGCCATGCGACCCTCCTCACCACGTACCTCACCCACGATTATGTAGTCGGGACGAGACCGGAGTGCCGCGGCGACCAGGTCGAACATGTCCACGTCTGAGCCGCCACCACGCCCCTCGCGCGTGAGGAGTTGCTGCCACGTGTTGTGCGGTGGGATCACTTCTGCGGTGTCCTCCGCGGTGTATATCTTCGAATCTCGCGGGATGAACGACAGCATCGCGTTGAGCGTCGTGGTCTTTCCCGAGGCGGTCTCACCGACGACGAAGATGGTGCGTTCGTTCTCGAGTGCGATCCAGAGGTACGCCGCCAACTCCGGTGAGAGCGTCCCCCAGTTCGTAATCTGGAAGATGGAGAGGGGAATTTCGTCACCCTGTCGAATGGTGAGACTCGACCCCTTCAGACTCACGTCGTCGGAGTAGATGATGTTGATCCGAGAGCCGTCGGGGAGCGTCGAGTCGATGATCGGGTGGGCGTCGCTGACGGGATCGCCGATGCGTTCGCCCATGTTTCGAATCCAGTTGTCGAACTGCTCTTCGGAGTCGAACTCGACGGTAGTTTCGAGCAGGCCGTAGATCCCGTGGTCCACGTCGACCTGCGTGGGCCCGATGACGTGGATGTCCTCGTTTGCCGGGTCGAGCATGATGGGTTCGAGCGGGCCGAGACCGACGATATCCCGGACGAGTCGATACTTGATTTTCTGGTACGTCTCGGACGTGACCTCGATTGGGCCGAGGTTGAATCGCTTTGCGAGTTCGGTCAGCCGACTCACCCCGTCAGACGAGACCGTGACGATCTCGTCGAGGAGTTCCTCGATCCGTCCCTCGAATTCGTCGGGGGACTCGGGCGCGGGTTTCGTGACGCTCCGCTCGAGGAGTTTGTCCTGTACCCGGCCGAATACGTCCTGCTCGGGACCGTTCAGTTCTGGCTCGATCGTGTAGTACTTCGTCGACTCGCCGAAGTTTCCGTAGACCTGACAGAAAACGGGGCCCCCGAGCTGGTAGAGGATGTTCGGCCGGTGTGAATCGTGTTCGCCCGACGGTTCGTCGACGAGCATCGGGAACTCGCCGGTAATCTGTTTGAAGCGCTTGAGGTGGCGGCCGAGGTGTGTCCACCGCATGGCCAGTCGCCTGAGGTCGTCCGAGATACTGGCAGACCCGTGTTCGGTCGACATCAGGCGACGCTCCTGCTCTCGATGACGAGTCCGATTCCTGAGCGCACCGAAAAACCGATACGGTCACCGACCTGTTCGCCCATCCCGGCGAATCGCTTGACGAAGATGTTGCGTCGAACGTCGTTGCCGACCTCGATCATCTCGAGTTGGAGGTACACGTCGGCAATCGACCGGAACGGACCGATTGCCTCCTCGTCGACCGTAGAGGGGTCGACGGTGAGGACGACGGTCTTGCCTTGCGACGTAATCTCCCGGAAGAAGGAGATGATTTCGAGTGCGGCCTGGCGCTCTTCGTTCTGACGGACGAGCGCCTCGAACTGCGGGTCGTTGCGGAGGATAGCGTCGAACGTGTCGATGACGATGACGTCGGCGTTCCACATGACATCGGCCTCCATCAACAGTCGAAGCAGTTCCTTTCGCTCTCTGTCGCTCACCCCGGTGAGTGCGCTCCCACTGTTGATTTCGGCCTCCAGAAAGAGGATGCGCTCGTCGAGGAGATCGCCGACGATGTCGTACGACAGCGAGTGCATCTGGTCGAGAAAGCCTTTGACGTCGAGTTCCGTCGAGACCAGCGTCACGGTGACGTTCTCGCTGCAAAAGCCGTAGGAGAACCGTTGAGACATGACGCTCTTGCCCGCGCCGTAGTCGCCTTCCATCAGAACGATCGAACCGCGAGGGAGACCGCCACCGAGTTCCTGCGTCAGCCTGTCGTGGCCCTCTAACCCCAGTGAGTATTGATTCGATTTTCTCATAATCTGAGCCTGAATATTTCCTCGTCGCCCGCGATGACGAGTTTCACGCGGTGGTCGCCCGACTCGAGTCCCGGCGCGTCGACGGTGAGTTCGATGACGCCGTGGACGGCCCAGTCACTCCCGTCGACGACCGCAACGTTCACCGTCGGAGCGTACTGACCATCGACGACGACATCGATGGTGCGGTCCTCGATTGGAATCTCTCTGAGTCCGGTGTTCTTGACGAGTAACGTCAGATTGCCGTCCGAGTACACCGTACTCTCGGGGTCGCTGATGACCTCCACGTCCGTTCGGATGTTCTGTGCGACGTCGCCGCCCCGGTCGTCGATGGAGTCGCTGATTGCGTCGACCGTGTTGACGAGGACGCCGGCGACCCCGGCGGCGACGACGATGCTCGCGATGAAGAGAATCAGACTCGGCGTCGAAACGTCGGCCATCAGGTCACCACCACCTGTTCGGCGTCCGAGACGCCGGTCTCTGAGATGAGTTTCGCCCTGCTCGGAGCCGCTGGGGTAGAGAGCTCCAAGACGAGTGACTCCCCGGGGAGCCACAGATCGGTGATCTCATCGCCTTCGACCGTCGCAGTCGCCGTCGAGTAGTAATCGTTGTCGACGAGCATGGTCGAGTCGTTCACAGAGAGCGTCGTCGTCCCGGTGTTCACCGCCTCGACGCGGAGGGTCTGGTTACCCGTGTAGTAAGCGGCTCCCGAGAGGTCGACCGCGGTGTTCTGTCGGTCGAGCAGTCGTTCGTGGTCGCTGTCGGTCGCCTCCCGCAGTTGCTCGGCGCTCGAGGCCGCCGTCGTGTAGAAAGCGCTGGCGCTGATGAGCAGGGCGAGGAAGATGATGGCCGTCGCACCACTAACCCCAAATCCCATCGTGGGACCCTCCGTCAGTCGCCAGCTCGGTCAGGAGGCTCGACTCAACTGCGTCTCCCGCGAGTCGACTGACGAACACCAGACTTCGCCGGTGGTGGTCGACACCGAGCACCGTCGGTCGGGCGGGAGTGTCGACGGCGACGCACCCGACGTAGTCGAC
Organism: Halobacteriota archaeon; assembly: GCA_051747545.1. Classification (GTDB taxonomy): domain Archaea; phylum Halobacteriota; class Halobacteria; order Halobacteriales; family Haloferacaceae; genus JBNJGG01. The sequence goes on from JBNJGG010000037.1 coordinate 16,368, forward strand.
GAGGTTCGACCGAACCCGTTCGGTTATCCAGCCGAACTCTCGGTACCGGTCGAGCGCGTCGGTCGCCCCGACGACGCCACCGACGCGAACGAGATAGCGCATCCACTCCAGGACGAGCGTCTCCGCGAGATAACTCGACGGGAGTGACCGCAGGTAGGGTGCGTCCGGCGCGATGAACATCGTCGGGTCGGTTTCGGCGACTTCCGCACGCTCGTCGAAGTGACCAGCAGGGTCGCTCCGCGCGCCGTCGTCGTCTAACGCGCCCTCGTCGGCATTCAGCGCTTCCCCATCGCCGACCTCGAAATCGTCGGTGACCCCGAATTCCTCGCCGACATCTCCATCCTCGTCGGCATCGAGGCCGACGTCCAACTGCCCGTCGGTATCGCCGTCGTCATCGTCCCATTCGTCCGGGTTCTCCTCGTACTCTCGCTTGAGTTCCTCGAACGTCGACACGGTCCCGTCGTCGGATTCGTCGCCTGGAGTATCGTCGTCCTCATCGAGCAACCCGTCGTCCTCATCGAGGAAGTCCTCGTCATCGAACCCGGCCCCCGAGTCACTCCCCGGTTCGCCGAAGTCGTCGCCGAAGAAACTCTCGGCGTCGGCGTTCGCGACCGAGGGATCGAGGTCGTCGCCCGACTCGTCGCTGTCCCCGCTCGGACTGAAGAGGCCGAACGACCCGGACCCCTCGAAGTTATCCACGGCTTGTGCGTCGTCGACGAACGGATTGATGCCTCGCGTCACCATCTCGTAGATGTCGAGTAACTTCCGGATGGTGTCGTCGAGTTCGTCGACCGTCTCGCCGATTTGCTTGTTCTCCTCTCGAACGGTGTCGATGGACGACGAGATGGTTGCGACTTCGGTTTCGACCTCTGCGAGACGGTCCTGCATCTCGGCGAGGGTTCCGTCGTCGCCGTCGAATCCCGCGTCGTCCAGGCCACCGTCAAATCCCGCGTCGTCCAGGTCACCGTCGAATCCGTTGTCGAAATCTCCGTCGAAACCGGAGCCGTCGAAGTCACCATTGAAGCCTCCAAAGTCGTCGTCGAGTGGGTCGGAGTCGCCACCTCTGGAGTCGGTGTCTGCGTCATCGTCGCCCCCGTTCACCCAATCCATCATTCCCATCGAGCCCACCTCTCGTCGACGCGGGCGCTCGTCGGCACCTCCGGTACCGTCACCGCGACGGGGCGAGAACGACATCGGACGACAGTGCCGCGTTCCGATCGTTCCGCAACGAACCGGTGAACAGGTGACATTGGTGTGGACATATCGAAGGGCGGTACATGAATCTTCGCGCCAAATTATCCAACCTGATAACGACGGAGTGGTCGGTCGATTCCGGTGAACCTGAGCGGTCACAACAACGAGACGGACGTTTGCCGCCGAGTCGACGAGGGGCCGCCGTGGAAAGGTTAATAACGGCGAGACTTCACCAGACAATAAGGAACTCCGACGCCTGCCTGCCTGCGAAATTTGCGTCACACAGCGGCGACCGTTCGGGTGACAACCGAACGACGTAGGACCGTCCGGAAAACCGGCAGGCGGAACACCCGACAGCAACCAATCAGACATGCCAGAACTAGTCAAAACGGGTATCGACGGCCTCGACGAGATACTCAACGGGGGAATCGTGAGAGAATCTGCGGTACTTATCAGCGGTAATCCGGGAACTGGAAAGAGCATCCTCGGGCTGCAGTTCCTCTACAACGGCGTCGACCGGTACGACGAGGGAGGAATTTACCTCACGTTCGAAGAGTCCGAAGCCGACATCGCGACCTCCGCAGAATCGATCGGCTTCGACCGGTGGAGCGAGTTCGTCGAAACGGGTCGAATCAAAGTCTACGACAAGCGGACACTGCTCAGACAGGGGGACTTCTCAGAGACGCTCGACCAGATACTGGGTGACCTGCAGGCCAGTGAGTTCGACCGGCTCGTACTCGACTCGTTGACGATGTTCCAGTTGTTCTTCGACAACGAGAAAGAACAGCGGCAGTATCTCCTGAAGTTCATTGACATCCTGAAGGGGAGTGGGCTGACCTCGTTGTTGACGACCGAACAGTCGGCGATCTTCCCGGAGACGGACATCGGGCTTGAGAACTTCCTCACCGACGGGAACATCTACCTCATTCAGAGCCCCGCAGGCGCGACCAGTAACCGGTACGTCTGGGTGGCAAAGATGCGAAAACAGTCCATCAAAAACTCGATGTTCCCGCTCGAGATAGAGCAGGGAGGTCTGAAGGTGTACGAGCAGGCGGCGGGCTTCTCGATGGTCGGCGAGACACCGCCGTGGTTCAACGAAGAGACCGAGTGAGCCTCGGTCACCGACCGCGTTCAGTGATTCCGCCTCGACGGGGAAATAAAACGGAAGGAATGAAGGACGGTTAGAACCGAAGGATCTCGCTGTTCTGAGCGGTCGTCGGCACTTTGATTTTCATCACGGTCGCGGCCCCCGAGGGAGAGATGAGTCGAACGGTCGCCTCATCACCCGGTTCGAGGGCGCTCAGCGACGCCCCTCCGAGATTGCTGATCTGGATCTGTAGGTTTGCACGGTCGCCCTTCTCGTCGAGTATGTGATCTGACCCGACGCCGTTGACGTCGACGAAGCTGGCGCTGTCCAGCTGTGACTGCTCGGCCCCGTCGTCGGTGATGACTTCGATAGTAGCCGTGTCGAGGTCGATCGGTTCCGCGCCGGGACTGGGCATCACGGTGAAGTTGACGTTGTCCACCGATGCGGTCCCACTGGCTGCAGTCACCGCGTAGGTGTTGACGATTTGAATTCGGTTCGTCACTTGCTCTTGGCTCTCCTGTCCGGTCTCTTCGGCGGTTTCTTGCAGGAGCCCGGCTGTGTTGACGAGGACTCCCGCAGCGATCGCGGCCACGAGTACCATCGCGATGAACACGATGAGGGTCCCGATACCCACCTGACCGCGTCGATCGTCGTTAAGTGTGAGATTCATTAGTAGTCCTCCTTACAGCTCCACGGTGTCCCCATCTTGGGCGGTGTTCGGAACGGTGCCCTTGATGATGGTCGTCGCGCCCGATTCAGTCGTCAGTTCCATGGTGAACTCGTCGCCCGGCGACATCGCGCTCCCGAAGTCCGTTCCGAGTTCAAACGAGAGGCGGACTCGGTCAGAGTTCGCCTGTAGAATGTCGTTGTCCGTACCGACGACGTTGTTGACGTCACCAGTGGCGACCGTGTACTGTTCCGGACCGCCCGGACCCAGCCAGTTGACCGTCACCCGTGTCACGTTGATGTCACTGGAACCAGAGGACCGTTTGATGACGAGATTCATGGTGTCGAAATTCGCGCCATCGCTCGCAGTCGTGTCTTCCGCATACGAGCTGATGGCCTGGATGCGATCTGTTACCTGAGCCTGGCTCTCCTCGCCTGTCTGTTCCGCCGTCTCCTGCAGGAGTCCGGCCGTATTGACCAGAA
>JBNJGG010000038.1:0-19302 GCA_051747545.1 Halobacteriota archaeon
GACCGTCTCGACGCGGACCCCGAGACGGTCGATGGCGGCGTTCAACTCGTCGAGCATCTCGCGACTGATGGTGTTCAACCGGTGTTCGCGGTCGAGCACGACGTGGGCGACGCGGCCCTCGTGCTCGACTCGAATCGTCTCGTAGGCGGTCGTCTCGTCGCTCTCGATCGCGCCGCTCTCGTGGAACGTCTCGCCAGCCTCGGCGAGTTCACGGAGGTGTGGGTCGATTTCGTAGCGCGCCTCGCCGGTCTCGTCGCGGCGCTCGTCGAGCGTCTCGACCAGCACGCCCAGCCCGGCCTCGTCCACCATCGACGCGGGCCCGTCGGGGAAACCAGCACCCAACTGCATCGCCCGGTCGATGTCGTCGACGGTGGCGACGTCGTCTGCGACGAGCGCCGCGACTTCGTTCGCCATAATTGCGAGCAACTGGCGTCGAACGTCGTCTCTACCCGCGTCGCTCGGAATTTCGACGCCACCGTTCTCGTAATCGTAGAAGCCGCGACCCGTCTTCTTGCCGAGTTCGTCGGCCTCGACCTTCTCCGAGAGAAACGGGCACGGTCGGTAGGCATCACCGAGTACGTCGTGCATGTAGTCGAGCACGTCGAGGCCGACGTCGATGCCGACCTGGTCGGTGAGTTCGAACAGCCCCATCGGCAGGCCGATGTCGAACTTCGTCGTGCTGTCGACCTCCGCGATGGTCGCCTCACCCGAGTCGACCAGCCACGCCGCTTCGTTCATCAGCGGGACCAGTACCCGGTTGACGACGAATCCTGGACTGTCCTTGTTTACCCGCACGGGCGCCTTCCCCATGGCTTCTGCGAGGTCGAAAACGAGGTCGAGCGTGTCGTCGGCCGTGTGTGCTCCCGAGATGACCTCGACGAGCGGCATCCGAACCGGGGGGTTGAAGAAGTGCATCCCGCAGAATCGTTCGGGGCGGTCGGTCGTCTCAGAGAGGTCCGTGATAGAGAGACTGGAGGTGTTGGTGGCGAACACCGCCTGGTCGGGGGCGTACTGGACCAGTTCGTCGTACACCTCGCGCTTGATGGCCATCTTCTCGGGGACCGCCTCGACGACGATGTCTGCCTCTTCGACGGCGGTTTCGAGGTCGACGACGGGGTCGATGCGCTCCAGTGCGTCGGCGGCGCTCTCGTCGGTTATCTGTTGTTTCTCCGCGAGTTTGCCGAGACTCCATTCGATTTGCTCGTAGCCGCGCTGGACGAACTCCTCGTTGACGTCCCGAAGCGTCACGTCGAAGTCGGCCAGTGCCGCGACCTCGGCGATACCGTGGCCCATACTCCCCGCTCCGAGAACTGAAATGGTGTTGATATCGTCCACGTCCATGAAAAGAAGCTCGATCGCTGTCGGTTTCAACGTTTCCCTCTATTGAGAAACAACCTTTGTCAAGTTTATTTCCGTTATCGAATTCCGAACCGAGCACCCCCGTCTCCCTCCTACCGGCAGAGCGTCTCGGTCGGCCGGGGGCGAGCGTCTCAGTCTACCGCACGCCAGAGATACATGCTGGCGTAACTCCGGTACGGTTTCCACGTCTGGGCCTTCTGAACCATCTCGTCGCGGCTCATCTCGCCGTAGAGCAACTCCATCCCGTTTCTAATGCCGAGGTCCTCGACCGGAAAGACGTCCTCTCTGGCGAGTCCGAACATGAGGTACATTTTGGCCGTCCACACCCCGATACCTCGAATCGACGTGAGCAGGTCGATGACCTCCTGGTCGGAGTTCGATTCGAGCGCGGTCGGCGACAGATCGTGTTCGAGAAACGCGTCGGCGGCGCTCCGGATGTAGCCTATCTTCTGGCGGGACAGCCCCGCGTCCCGGAGTGCCTGCTCGTCGGCGGCGAGGATTCCTTCGGGCGTCACCTCGAAACGGTCGAACACCCGAGCGCGGATAGCGCGTGCCGACGAGGTGGACAACTGCTGGCTGATTATCGAGCGCACGAGGCGGCGGTAGCCGTCGGGGGCCGGTTCGAGTTCGAGCGGCCCGTGCTCGTCGACGAGGGTCGACAGCACCGGGTCGCGGTGGAGTGACTCCATTCGGGTCGAAGTATGCGGGGAGCGCTACAAAAGTCGAACGACGAGGTGGAGTGGCGGTAGTGGGAACCCCCGACCGAACAGTCGAGACTACTCTTCGAGTGACTCTTCTTCGGTATCCGCTTCCCCGCGGTCTTCGTCCGCGCGCCGTCGAACGTCGACCTGGTAGTGTTCGAGGATGTCGCGGCCGAGCAGCAGTGGGTAGTCCATGTGGCTGCGGTCTTCGACGCTACCGGTGACAGTGTGCTGGGTGCCGCCGATACCGATGACGAGGTCGACGACGGGGCGAGCCTTCCCGCCCTTGACGCTGCCTGACTTCACGCGAGTCATGCTCTTGATCGGCCCGGCACCGATTTCGGCGGCGAGACTGGTGTCGATACTGGTTCTGGTCGCGCCCGTGTCGGACTTCGCCAGCGTCTGTGTCGACCCGCTGGTCCCGCTGACGACGACCTCAGTGATGTATCCGATGACGGGCGTCTCGGCCAGCATCGCCGCCCTGGTCGGTGGTTTGCCGGACGGAGTCGAGTCGTCCAGCGTGGCCGAGAGGCTCTCGACGCGTTCCTCGTCGACCTCCCCACCCGCCCGCTCGATGGCGAGTTTGGCGATGTAGGGGGCGGGACTGCGACCCGTCGCCTCGTAGAGGCCCTTGAACCCGGCGGTCGGGTTCACTTCGAGGACGAACCACCCTTCGTCGCTCTCGATGAGGTCGACGCCGACGTAATCGAGGTCCATCACGTCGGCCGCGTACAGCGCCGTTTCAGCGGCCTCCGTGGGCATCGAATCGACCGCGTTCTCGACGGCCCCACCGAGTGCGACGTTCGTCCGCCACTCCCCTTCGGGGGCGTACCGATACATCGCACCGATAATCTCGTCGTCGACGATGTAGACGCGGAGGTCCCGGTGGCGGGTCTCGTCGTGTTCGACGAGACGCTGGAGAAACGCCTGTCGATTGCCCACGCGCGGGTTGACCGGTTCGGTGAGGTCGACCTTCCACGTCCCCCCGCCGTGGGTCCCGATGGCGGTCTTGTAGACGCCGATGTCGCCGAAGCGGTCCCGGCCTTGGTTGAGTCGGTCGTTCGAGAGTGCCAACAGTGCGTCCGGCACCCGAATGTTCCAGTCGGCGAGCGTCGCCGCGGTGGCGAACTTGTGAATCGCCGTCATCACCGGTTCCGGTTCGTTCAGCATGGGTCGGATGCGGTTGAACGTCGTCGCCAGCCCCAGCAACTCGGCGGGTTCCTCCGTGTTCGAGAGCAGGAGCCGATTCGCGACGATGTCGATGTCGGGTTCGACCCGGACCTCGCTCGATTCGATGCTGATAGCGGTGTTCTCCTCGCGAAGCCACACGCCGGTGTGGCCCAGATCCTCGACTGCGTTCAGGATGGCCTTCGTCTCCTTGCTATTGTGTAGCGAAAGCACCCCGACGCGCACTGGTTGAGCGTCGTCTTCGGACATAGTCACCCTATCAAACCACGCTCTGAAAGTCGTGCCGGTCGACGGTGGGACTTCCTGTACGGTCGTTGACTGGTTCGTCGAGCGAACGCGACGACCGCCGGTTGCGAAACGATCGATGCAGAAGACGCCGACCGAACGTCGATGCGTCGAGGTGACCCACCGCCATCCACGCCGAACGTGTCGACCTGCGAACTCGATTGTGGACGAGCAGTACGGCGACTCTTTATATCGTCGGGACGGAGACAGAACACATGGCTGACCACGGGGCCTTCACGTACAACGGCGGGAAGGTCGACCCGGGTGAGACGCAGAACATCCGGTACGGAATCAGCGAGACGTATCTCGGCGACCCGGTTCGCATCCCGGTGACTATCATCAACGGGGAAGCCGACGGGCCGGTCGTCTTTCTCTCGGCGGCCGCCCACGGCGACGAACTCAACGGCATCGAGGTCGTGCGCGAGGTGGCCCACGATTGGGACCACTCGGAGCTCGCGGGGACGCTCGTCTGTATGCCCGTCCTCAACGTACCGGGATTCCTGACCCAGCAGCGATATCTCCCGATTTACGACCGCGACCTCAACCGCTCGTTCCCCGGCCGCGAAGGGTCGACGAGCGCAAAGCGCATGGCCGACCAGATATTCAAGAACTTCATCGACCCGTGCGACCTCGGTCTCGACTTTCACACCTCGACGCGGGGGCGCACCAACATGCTCCACGTCCGCGGCAATATCTCCGACTCCGCGGTCGAACGCCTCGCGAAATCCTTCGGGACAAACGTCATCCTCGACGGCGAGGGACCGGACGGGTCACTTCGCGGGGAAGCGACTCGACTGGGAATCCCGACGATAACCATCGAGATGGGTGAAGCTCACCGCTTCCAGCGGTCGCTCATCGACAACGCGCTCGAAGGTGTTCGGAGCGTCTTCGCAGAGTACGGTCTCAAAGCCACGAACGCGGTTCGATGGCCGGGGTGGCGAACCGTCATCACCGAGGACAAGGCCAAGACGTGGATTCGCGCCGACGCGGGCGGCATCGTCGACATGCACTACGAACAGGGAGACCTCGTCCACGAAGGCGACCGCATCTGTACGATAACCAACCCGTTCAAGGACGACGACGTGGCCGTCGAAGCGCCGTTCACCGGCCTGCTGGTGGGCGTCCTCGAAAATCCGGTCGTCTACCCGGGCAACCCATTGTGCCACCTCGTCGAACTGAACGAACCGACCCTGAGCGTCGTCGAGCGCGAGCAGTCGCACTTCACAGATCACGACGCGACGTGAGCTATTCGTCGCTCACGCCGCGTCTCGACGTAAAATACGACCATTTCGGGACGAGATCCGAGCGCGAGCGCGACGTTCGTTTCGTTCGACCAATCTGGTGACGAAACGCGACTGCTCGTCGGCGCGTACACGTAACTTCTATACTACCCCGGTTCAGAGTCTCACGAGAGCATGAGTCAGTCTTACAATCGAGGCCTCATCGAGGACTTCGGCCGATGGCGGGAGTTCTCGGCCGGTATGTGGGCCTGGATTTTTCACAAGTTCACCGGGTGGGTGCTCGTCGGCTACCTATTCACCCACATCGCCGTCCTGTCGACGGCGCTCTCCGGAGACACGATGTACAACACAACGATTCAGACGCTGGAGGGCCTGCTCCTCGTCCGGATTCTCGAGGTCGGCCTGCTGGCGGTGGCCGTCTTCCACATCCTGAACGGCCTCCGATTGCTGCTGGTCGACCTCGGAGTCGGCCTCGAGGCTCAAGACAAGAGCTTCTACGCGTCGCTGGTCCTGACGGGAGTCATCGTCGTCGCAAGCGTCCCGACCTTCCTCTCGGGGGTGTTCTAAATGGCAGAGCGCTACTCCTCGTTCAAACCCGGCGGTCGACGGTGGCTCTGGCAGCGCATCACTGCGGGCTTTCTCGTCCTCGTGCTGGCGTTTCACTTCTTCCTCCTCCACTTCGTGAACCACGCCGCCGACGTGACGTTCGCGATGAGCAGCGCACGCATGACGCAGTGGACCTACTACTCGCTCATGCTGTTGTTCCTCGTGACGGCGACGTTCCACGGCGTCAACGGAGTCTACAACGCACTCATCAATCAGGGCCTGACCGGAACGCGTCAGACGGTCGTTAAGTGGGTGCTAATCGCCGCGAGTGTCGTCCTCATCGTGCAGGGCATCCGAACCGCGAACGCATGGGCAGGAATCAGCCTCCTCCCGTTCTAACCATGAGCACACAAGCACCAGAAACAGTCGAAGAAGAACAGCCCGACGCGGAGGCTGAAACCCCCCTCCCGCAGCAGCGTCGTGAACAGAAAAAGGCCGAGCGACACGCGCAGGCCGAAACGAAACGACAGGTCGAAGCGTCCGAGCGATCGGCGGCCGACGAGGAGACGTACCACCTGAAGGTGTTCCGTTACGACCCCGAAGTCGAGGGCAAGCAGGAACCCCGGTTCGACGACTTCCACGTCCCGTACCACAAGGGGATGACGGTACTCGACGCGCTCATGTACGCGCGCGATCACTACGATTCGAGTCTCACCTTCCGGCACTCCTGCCGGCAGGCCATCTGTGGCTCCGACGCGATGTTCGTCAACGGCTCACAGCGACTCTGCTGTAAGACGCAGTTGTCGGACCTCTCGGAGCCAGTTCGCGTCGAACCGCTCCCCCATCAGGAAGTCGTCAAGGACCTGGTCGTCGACATGGACCACTTCTACGACCAGATGGACGCCGTCGAACCGTACTTCCAGACGAACGAACTGCCAGAAGGCGAACAGAGCCAGTCCCGCGAGAACCACCAGAAGATCAAGATGGCGACGCGGTGCATCTGGTGTGGCGCGTGCATGTCCTCGTGCAACATCGCCGCCGGGGACAACCAGTACCTCGGTCCCGCCGCCATCAACAAGGCGTACCGTTTTGCGATGGACGAACGCGAGGGAGAGGACATCAAGCAGCATCGCCTGGAGATTCTCGAACAGGAACACGGCGTCTGGCGGTGTCAGACGCAGTTCTCCTGCACGGAGGTGTGCCCGAAGGACATCCCGCTGACCGAGCACATCCAGGAACTGAAACGCGAAGCGGTGAAGAACAACTTAAAATTCTGGTGACATCAATGTACGAACACGACGTACTGGTTATCGGTGCTGGCGGTGCAGGACTACGGGCGGCCGTCGCCGCCCACGAGGAGGGTGCCGACGTGGCGATGGTGACCAAACTCCACCCGGTTCGGAGCCACACGGGGGCCGCCGAGGGCGGCATCAACGCCGCCATCCGCGACGGTGACTCGTGGGAGTTGCACGCCTACGACACGATGAAAGGGTCGGACTACCTCGGCGACGCACCCGCGGTCGATACACTCGCACAGGACGCACCGGACGAGGTCATCGAACTCGAACACTGGGGGATTCCCTTCTCCCGCGAGGAGGACGGATCGGTCGCTCAGCGACCGTTCGGTGGGCTCTCGTTCCCGCGGACGACGTACGCGGACGCCGAGACGGGTCACCACCTCCTGCACACGCTGTACGAGCAGGCGATAAAGCGCGGCATCACGCTCTACGACGAGTGGTACGTGATGAACCTCGCCGTGACCGACGAACCCGACCCGAACGACCGAACCTGCCACGGCGTCGTCGCCTACGACGTTCAGACCGGCGAGATTGCCGGCTTCAGAGCCCGAAAGGGCGTCGTCATCGCGACGGGCGGCCCCGGTCAGGCGTTCGACCACACGACGAACGCCGTCTCCTGTACCGGCGACGGCCCGGCGATGGCCTACCGCGCAGGCGTCCCGATGCAGGACATGGAGTTCGTCCAGTTCCACCCGACGACGCTCCCGTCGACCGGGGTGCTGATTTCGGAGGGTGTCCGTGGTGAGGGTGGCATCCTGTACAACGCCGACGGCGAGCGGTTCATGTTCGAACGCGGCTACGCGAACAACCTGGGCGAACTCGCCTCCCGCGACGTGGTGTCGCGGGCGGAACTCACCGAGGTGAACGAGGGCCGCGGTATCGACGACGAGTACGTCCACCTCGACATGCGCCACCTCGGCGAAGAGCGTATCCTCGACCGACTGGAGAACATGGTCCACCTCGCCAAGGACTTCGAGGGCGTCGACGCCCTGAAAGAACCGATGCCGGTCAAGCCCGGTCAGCACTACGCGATGGGCGGCATCGAGACGGACGAAAACGGCGAGACGTGCATCACGGGACTGTACGCCGCTGGCGAGTGCGCGTGCGTGTCGGTCCACGGCGCGAACCGACTCGGCGGCAACGCCCTGCCCGAACTCATCGTCTTCGGCAAGCGCGCGGGTCAGCACGCCGCTGGCGCGGACCTCGGAGAGGCCCTCATCGAGACCGGCAAGACGCCGGGCGTCGAGGAGGGCGAAATCGACTCGCCGGTGCCGCTCGGAGACGAAGGCATCGAAGGCACCGCGGTCGCCGACGGTTCCGGGCCCACGCTCGCCGACCCCGACGAGGTGGTCCGCGCGGCCGTCGAAGCAGAGAAGGCGCGCGTCGAACACCTGATGGAGAAGGACGACGGCCTCCAGCACGCCGAAATACGGCGGAAGGTTCAGCTGACGATGACCGAGAACGTCAACGTCTTCCGCGAGGAGGGCGCGCTCAAACAGGCGTTGCGCGACCTGAGAGAGGCCAGAAAGATGTACACCGACGTGTACGTGGCCGATCCCTCCCGAACGTTCAACACCGACCTGCAGCAGACCATCGAGACGCGGAACCTCATCGACGTCGCCGAGGCCATTACCATCGGTGCGCTCGCGCGCGAAGAGTTCCGCGGCGCACACTGGCGAAAAGAGTTCCAGTTCCGCGACGACGAGAACTGGCTGAAACACACCCTGCTCTCGTGGAACGGCGGCAACCCCGACCTGTGGTACCGGCCGGTCATCCTCGAAGGCAAAGAGAAGACCTACGAACCGAAGACGCGGAGTTACTGACCACTCGGCGCACGAGTGCGCACGGTCGTGTATTCGACTCTATTCAACGCGTATTTCTCTCAGTCGTTCAGACAGTAGTACGGGAGGGTGGCTCAGTGGTAGAGCGAAATCGACGACCACCCGGTCGTTCAGGTTACGTGGCTTCGCGTGGCTCGACTCCCGCGCCTTCCGTCGAAACAACCCCTCGACAACAGTCGAACGGTCAAAAATGGTCGCCGTCAACTGTAACGCGTGCGTATTCAGGCGACTCGAAAGGTACCGCCGTCTGGCGGTACGGTAACGTTCGCCGACTAATTCGACGATTGTTGTAAGTGACTTTTATTATCGTCGAAATGTAGGCTCAAGTACGATGATTCAGCAAGCCGCGACGCGGACGACAGTCCCCAGTGGACTCCGGTCTCCGAACGCAAAGTTGGTCTACCTGTATCTGTCGACGCACGGCGGCGCAACGATAAGTGAGCTACAGGCGGGGTTAGAGATGAAGAAACTCAGCCTCTACAGCATCCTCGCAACTCTACGAGACCGTGGCTACGTACGACAAGAGGCCGAGCAGTACGTCGTTTGTTAGGAATTTCTCGGAGAGCGCGCTTTTCGAACGTCGGCACCGTCTCTGACTTTGTCGTCGCACTTCGGGCAGACTCGCGGGTTTTCGAGGCCGTTAGGAGCAAAGACGCGAACGTAGCTGGGGGTAACGAAGGAGCCGCAGTTCTGACATTCAGGCATAATTTGTTGTGTATGTAAGCAATCGCATATATCTTTTGTGCCCTATCAAAGAAAACTTAGTAGTACGCCGAGCGCGATAAGGCCGAATATCAGTAACACGACTACCAGAAAGAATCTGTCCGAAGTGTCCATACCCGACGTATACGTGAACGGCCGAAATAAATGTTCACCAGCTGATTACACCAGTTGTCTGTACTGTTCTGGCTCGGTAGACGGTTCCGACGACTGGAGATCCGGTTCGCTCGAGACGGTCACATCAGTTCGGCGAGTCGACGGCGCAGCGTCGTGCGGTGACACCGCTTTTTCGACGTGTTCTCGTAGCAGACGAGGACGACCGACTCGCCAGCCTCGACTCTGTCGGCGACGTCACGGAGGGCATCACGTGCCGCCGCAGACGTCTCGAGATACTCCCGGTACCGCCCAGAGAAGTCAACCTCGTCCCACGCTGCGTTGTGTGCGCCCTCCTCGCACAGTCCACGCATCTTGAGGTCGTCGCGTCGTCGCTGGAACGCGGTCAGGAGGTCGTCCGGTGGTCCCAGGTCCGCCACGTTCTTGTCGACGACGGCCGAGAGCCAGCGGGTCGGTCGGCGGACGACGCCGAGCAGCGTCGCGTCCGAGGGGACAGCCACCAACTCGTGCTGGAGCGCGGCCGCGTAGGTATCTTCGAGCTCACCCCGTGCGGTCATCTTCGAACCGTTCTCGCCCCGCGATAGTGAATCGCTCGGCTCCACGGCGGTGAGGACGCCGTCGACGGTGACAGCCACCCGCATCGACGCAGGAGAGTCCGCCAGCGACGTTCACTTTCGCCGTCACGTCCACTTTCACCCCGCATCCATGGCTCAAGTTTACTTGTGTCAACCCACAACGACGTGATCGAGAGCATGGGAGACAACCCGACGATGAGAAGACGCGAGAGGAGTCTGACGATGGGAAAACGCGAGAGGAGTCTGACGATGGGAAAACGCGAGAGGAGTCCGACGATGGGAAGACGCGAGAGGGGTGCGACGACGGACACGGGAGGAGACTGACGATGGGAAGACGCGAGAGGGTGGCGACGATAGGAAGGCACGTAGACGGCGAGACGCTCCCCGAACTCGACCCCGGGGTGATACGCCTGCACCGACCGTCTCGTCGGTCGGCCGCGTTGCACCGACTGGTCGTCTCGACGCTCGACCGGAGCGAGGGCAATGCCTACTGGGTCGACGCGAGAAACGACGCTTCGACGTACGCGCTGTACGACCTCACACCGACGCGTCGGACGCTCGACGGGCTTCGAATCGCTCGGGCCTTTACCGCCTACCAGCACCACTCGCTCGTCCGTCGACTCCCGAAACTCGCCTCGTCGCGGACGGCCCTCGTCGTCGCACCCTGCGTCACGAGTCCGTACGCTGCCGACGACGTCCCGGAGCGACAGGCGACGGCCCTACTGGAGTCGACGCTGGCGCTCCTGACGGAACTCGCGTCGGTGCTGGACGTACCGGTGCTCGTGACGGCCCCCGAAGACGGCCCCGGCGTCGACCGAGTGGACGCCGTCGCCAGCGCCAGCATCGAGTGTACCGAAACCGACGTGGGACTGTCGTACTCGACCGACGACTTCCAGACGCAGGTGTACCACGGACGAGACTACTGGCAGACGACGATACCGTACTGGGTCGACCTGCTCGGTGCACTCGAGGAATACGAGTGGCGTCCCGCGGCCGAACCGACGCTGGCGACGGTGGTGGGCTGACGATGGCAGTGGCACAGTCGACGGATTCGGAGGGAGGGTGCTGATGGGGCGAACGAATCCGACGTTCCGCGACTACCTCCAGCGCTACGAGTCGTCGTGGCGGCCGTATCGGCGGACGCTTCGGCGACGACACCGAGAGGACTTCGACCACCTCTTCGAGCGAGCGTGCGAACACGCCGACGCGGCGGGCGCGATGAACGCTCACGAGCCGGCGGTGACGATACTCGTGTCGATGCTGCTGTCCCAGGAGCGCGAACTCCGGCACCTCCGCGAACAGGTCGAAGGGGAGCGATGACCACAGCGCCGTTCGCCCTCGACTTCCGCGGTGGCGACGTCGTCGAGTGGTACCGCGAGGACGGTGCCGTCTGGACGCGGCGCGTGCGCGAGTACACGCCGACCATCTACGTCTCCGGGCCCGCATCCGCCCGTCGAGCGCTCCGAACACGTCTGGACGAACACCCGCACGTGGCCGCGACGGCGGCCGAGCGCTGGTACACCGAGCTCGGAGCCGACGAGCGCGAGACGGTTCTTCGGGCCGACGTTACCGACGTGGACCACGTCGGAGCGGTCGCGGGCGCGATTCGGCGCGTGGGCCGGAATCGACACGCACCGGGAGCGGTTCGTCTGTTCAACGTCGACCTCGCGCCGGGGTTTCGCTACTGCGTCGAGACGGAGACCAGACCGAGCGCCGACCCCGACCTGCGACGATTCTCGGTCGGGGCCGACGAGAAGTCGCTCGCCGACCGGCGGTTCGAGGAACTCGACGTGGACGGCGACACGGTTGGCGGCGAGGAGCGGTCGGTCATCGAGACCCTTGCAGGTCGTCTCCACGAGGCCGACCCGGACGTGCTGGTGGTCAGCCACGGCGACCTCGTGCCCGCGGTGGCCTCGCGTGCGGCGGCGCTCGGCGTCGACTTCCAGTGGGGACGGCGGCCCGGGTGGGAACGACTCGCGGACCACAGCACCGTCGAGAGCTACGGACAGGTCGGACACTCGCCCGCACGGTACGACGTGCCGGGGCGAATACTGCTCGACCGGTCGAGGAGCTTTCTGTGGGGTCGATCCGGCATGGCCGGACTGGCGTCGCTGGTCGAGCACTCGTGGCGACCAATCCAGGAGACTGCGTGGGCCAGTATCGGCACCGTTCTGACGTCGATACAGATTCGTCAGGCGCTCGACCGAGACGTGCTCGCGCCGTGGAACAAGTGGAATCCCGAGGCGTTCAAAGACGTGCGGACGCTCCACGCCGCAGACCGGGGCGGAATCACCCTCGAACCGGTGGTCGGTCGCTACGAGGACGTGTGGGAACTCGACTTCGCCTCGCTGTACCCGAACGTCATCCGCCGACACAACGTCAGCCCCGAGACGGTGTGCTGTGACTGCCACGACCGCGCCGACGTGCCGGAACTCGGCTACAGCATCTGCGACGGCCCGGGGTTCCTGCCCGCGGTACTCACGCCGTTGCTCGACGACAGAGCGGCGTGCAAACGAGCGCTCGGAGAGACGACCGACCCCACCCGCAAGCGTCGACTGGAGGAGATTTCCGAGGCCATCAAGTGGGTGCTCGTCTCCTGTTTCGGCTACCAGGGCTATCGGAACGCCAAGTTCGGCCGAATCGAGTGCCACGAAGCGATCAACGCCATCGCACGCGACCTGCTCCTGCGGGCGAAGGAGACGATCGAGGCCGGTGGCTGGCGCGTCGTCCACGGTATCGTCGATAGCCTCTGGGTGCAACCCCGACCCGGGGCGGCCCAGACGCCGCTGTCGAAAATCGCCGCTCGCGTCACCGACGACGTGGGGATTCGCCTCGAAATCGAATCGCGGTACGAGTGGGTCTGCTTCGTCCCGAAACGGGGGTCGAACGCGGGCGCGCTGACGAAGTACTTCGGGAAGAAGGCGAACGGTCGAGGCGACGCCGAGCAGAACGCTGCCGACGGCGACGAAGCGGACGGGGCACAGTCGTACAAGGTTCGCGGCATCGAACTCCGACAGCGCAGTACCCCCGCCTACGTCGCGGGCGTCCAGCGGGACCTCGTCCAGACGCTCGACCGCCGTCCCGACCCGGAAGCGGTTTGCGAGCGCCTGCGGTGTCACCTGCGCGACCTCCGCGCTGGCGAGGTGTCGACCGCGGACCTCGTCGTTCGAACCCGAGCGTCGAAGTCGCCGTCGGCGTATCACCGGCAGATCCTGACGAAGGCCGCGCTCGACCGGGCCGTCGACCGCGGGCTACCGAAACACCCCGGTCAAGACGTGCGGTACGTCGTCGTCGACGTCGACGCCGACGGGCCCGACCGGGTTCGACTCCCGTCCGAAGCACCAACGACGTACGACGCCGACCACTACGCCGACCTGCTCGTTCGGGCCGCCGAGAGCGTGGTGGCACCACTCGGGTGGGACCGCCGCCGAGTCAGACGCTTCCTCCGCGCCGACAGGAACGCAACCCTAAGCGCGTTCGAGTGAGACGGCTGACACCCGGAGACAGTCGAACCAGACCGACCCGCATCGTCCACATCCGAGAGGAGGCCGAGAACCACCTCAAAACGTATCTCCCTAGAGACCCACCGTGATGGAATGGAAGAAGGAAACACCCTCCTGAACGCACTCGTCGGCGCGGTGGTCTCCGTCGTCACGACATTTCTCCCGTTTTCGCCCGTTATCGGTGGTGGCGTCGCGGGGTACCTGCAGAAAGGCGACCTCTCGGACGGCGCGAAAGTCGGTGCGCTCGCGGGCGTCATCGCGATGATTCCGCTCGTCTTCGTGTTCCTGTTCGTCGGCGCGTTTTTCGTGGTCGTGCCGAGCGATATGCCGATACGTGGCCTCGGCGTCGGTGGGCTGTTCGTCCTGTTTCTCGTCTCGGTCGTTGGTTTCTACACGGTCGGCCTGAGTGCGCTCGGCGGCGCGCTCGGCGCGTACCTCGCCGCAGAACTGTAGCGAACTGGGGCGCTGGCCGTGAACTCGCAGAGAGCAGCGACACCCGTGGAGTACGCGGACGACAGTTACCGCATCTCGTCGAGGTCGACGAAGACGTCGGCGTCGGCGGTGAACCAGTGGGTGAGGCGGCGGTGGTCGGAGACGCCGGCGGGATAGACCGTCCGACGGTCGGGACCGGACTCGTGCGTTTCGACGATGGAATGTAACTCCCACGCGGGCCGGTCAGGGGAACCATTCGAAACTGGGTCGGGCTCGCTCCTCGCGGGGTCGACGCTCATCTGTACGTGTGTGTGACTCTGAAACGAACTTAACGCCTTCTAGGAGGTACCCGGGCCGATATAGACGACTCTCTCGAACGGGGAGGCCTCCCTTCCGGAACGGATCGATACATAGCACACCCGAGGATTTCGGGTGGAGAACGCATCCTGTACACACGACATATATCACTGCAGCCGAAAGGTGCCAGTATGAATCGACGGTCCGTACTGGTCGCTGGAGTACTCTCCCTCGTAACCTTCGTCGCCGTCGCAGTGACCGTCACGGAAATACTGGCCACTCGCGTCTGGCCGTCGTTGTTCGTCGGGATTCCGGCCGGTGTCGTCAGTGCGGTGGTGGTCCTCGCACTGACGCTGTACGCGCTCCGAGACCGGTGACATCTACACGCACTCCGAGATCGTCACACCTGCACGCACTCCGAGAGCGATAGCGACCTAGAACGCGTCCAGACCGGTCTGGCCGCCCCCGTCGCGCTCGATGACCCCCGGACTGTCGTAAGTGGGGTCGTTGACGGCCGTCGAAATCGGGTAGGCGACCAGGTCGTCGCCGTCGTAGGGGTCCATGAGGGTCCGTCGTTCGTCGGCGTCGTCGGATTCGAGCCACGTTCGCTCCTCGTCCGGGGCGAGCAGCACGGGCATCCGGTCGTGAATCGGTGCGACGAGGTCGTTTGCGTCGGTGGTGACGACGGTACAAGTGGTCACTGCGTCGTCGTCGCCCCATCGCTCCCAGAGTCCGGCCATCGCGAACGGCGCGTCGCCGTCGAGCGCCACGCGGTAGGGTCGTTTCCCGTGGGGTCGGCGCTGCCACTCGTAGAAGCCGTCTGCGAGCACGAGACAGCGTCGGCGCTCGAACGCATCGCGGAAACTGGGTTTCTCCGAGAGGGTCTCCGCACGGGCATTGATGGGTCTGGGCCAGTCGGTCACGTCGTCGACCCACCCCGGAATCAGTCCCCACCGAGCGAGGCCGATGTCGTCGAGCGCGTCGTTTCGGATGACTGCGAGGTCCTCACCGGGTGCGATATTGTACCGCGGTGGGAACGGTTCGACGGCAGTCGCGTCGAACCGGGCTTCGAGTTCGGCAAGCGGCGTGAACAGTGAGGTCCGACCGCACATAGGAGGACGTTGGTGGTGCGAGAGGTTAAGTCGGCAGGACGACGGCGGTTCGAGTCGAAGTGGGGGTGTGTAGACCGGGGACTACATGTACTCGCTGATGCCGACTGTGTGTTCGGCGATGGCGACGACCAGCAACATGCCAACCATGAGCAGGGTTCCGATGGCGGCAATCTGCTGCGGCGGCGTGTTGA
Organism: Halobacteriota archaeon; assembly: GCA_051747545.1. Taxonomy (GTDB): domain Archaea; phylum Halobacteriota; class Halobacteria; order Halobacteriales; family Haloferacaceae; genus JBNJGG01. Next base: position 15,404 of record JBNJGG010000038.1, read on the forward strand.
AGAACAGGTTGAACAGCCGAAGCGGGAGCGTCTGGCTCTGGGGCCCCGAGAGGAACAGCGACACGATGTACTGGTTGAACGACAGTACGAACGCGAAGATGACGCCGCTGATGACGCCCGGTTTTATCAGCGGCAAGGTGACGAGCGCGTAGGTCTCGACCTCCGTCGCGCCGAGGTCCTGAGCGGCCTCTTCGAGCGAGTGGTCGAAGTTCTGGAGACTGGCCATGGTCGTCCGGATGGTGAAGGGAAGGGTGATGACGACGTGGCCGAGCAACAGCGTCCAGAACGAGAGTTGGATAGAGATGCCGAAGTCAGACCTGAGACGGCCGATGACCAGCAGAATCGCGAATCCGACGAGAATCCACGGGTAGATGAGCGGTGACAGAAACAGCGTCTCGAGCGTCGCGGACGATTCGAGGTCCGAGCGCACGAGCCCGATAGCGGCCGCCGCGCCGACGAGACCGGAGACGATTGCCGTCGCAACCGCGAGTTTGACGCTGATGGTCAGCGCGTCGGTGATTCCGAGGTAGCCGACCGTTTCCGGCAGCGTCTGATACCACGTCGTCGAGAGTTGTTCGGGTGGCCACGCACCGTACGGGGCCTGCTGAAACGAGATGACGACGACGATGAGTAGCGGGGCGAGGAGGAACAACACCGTCGCGTACACGAAGGCCCTGTAGAGACCAGTTGCGGCGGCGGGAAGCGTTCGATCACGGAGCATCGACCGCTGGGAGGAATCGTTACTCACTGGAACCACCACTCATGCGGAGTTGCGCGCGATGGTACCCGACGATGACGACGATGGCGACGACGAGCAGGATCATCGACAGTGCCCCGGCGAAGGGCCAGTTGTTCGTCGTCGTGACCTGCGTGGTGATTATCGTTGGCAGCACCTTGATTTTCCCGCCGAGAATCGAGGGGGTGACGTAGGAAGCCATCGTGAGGAGGAACCCCATCAACAGCCCGGAGACGATACCGGGTAACGCGAGCGGGAGGACGACCAGTCGAATGGTCGTGAGGCGGTTTGCCCCAAGATCACGTGCGGCTTCCTCTAGCTCGGGGGGTATCGTGTGGAGGACGTTGATTATCGGGAAGACGACGAAGGGGAGGATGATGTGGGTCATGCCGACGACGATGGCAAGTTCGTTGTAGAGCAGTTTCGGTGGATTCGCCGCCGAAACGAGCGGCAACGCCACCAAAAACGACTGGATGAGGCCGTCGTTCGAGAGGAGGACGTGCCAGCCGAACGACCGAATGACGACGTCGATAGTCAGGGGGGCGAAGGCGCTCAGCACGATGAGTCGACCCAGCCACCCACCGGTTCGAACCGCGGCGTACGCGAGGGGAAACGCGAGGAGAAACGCGACGATAGTCACGTAGATGGAGAGTTTGATCGTGCGAAGCGCGACCGACAAGTACAGCGGGATGTCGGCGATGCGGGCGTAGTTCGCCAGGGTGAATCCGTCGAGAATCTGCCCGTCGACGAACGGATAGAAGCTGTAGCGGACCAACAGGAGTGCAGGAACGAGAACGAGGAACGCGATGCAGACGAGTGCGGGCCCCAGCAACAACGCGGTTCCGACTCTCGTCCCCCGATAGCGACGAACCCACCGAGAGAGCAGTTCGTTCGCGCGGGAGACCGAGTTTGTGACGGTACTCATTCGACGGTCACACCTCGACGAGGTGGGTGTCTTCACGCGCCCAGCCGAGGAGGACAGAATCACCCTCGTCGGTGGGCACGGCGGGGTCGCCCTCTGCCACGTATTCGACGCCGTCGACGGAGACGAAATACTGCGTCTTCGAGCCGACGAACAGTTTCTGCTCGACGACGCCAGTGAGGACGTTGTCGGCGGCACCGGCGTCTGCGACGATGCGCATCCGCTCGGGTCTGACGAAGGCGAGCGATGCGTTCGATGGAACGCCCGCCGCGTCCACGTTCAGGTCTCGGCCGTGAGCCTGGAGGACGACGCGATCCCCGGTCGCTTCGAGGTCGCCTTCGATGAAGTTCGCATCGCCGATGAAGTCGGAGACGAACCGGCTCTTCGGCCGTTCGTAGACCTCCGAGGGCGTCCCGATTTGCTCGATTCGACCCTCGTTCATCACGGCGATGCGGTCGGCCATCGTCAACGCCTCGTCCTGATTGTGAGTGACGTAGACGGTGGTGATGCCGAGCCGTTTCTGGAGTCGAGCGAAGTCGACCTTGATTCGGTCGCGCAGTTTCTTGTCGAGGGCACCGAGCGGTTCGTCCATCAACAGCACCTTGGGTTCGATGGCGAGCGCCCGTGCGGTAGCGACACGTTGCTGTTGCCCACCCGAGAGGGTCCCCGGACGGCGGTCCTTCAGGTCGGCCAAGTCGACGAGTTCGAGCGTCTCGTGGACGCGGCGTTCTCGTTCGTCGGCGGCAACGTCGTGCCGTTTGAGACCGAACGCGACGTTCTCGGCGACGGTCATGTGCGGAAAGAGGGCGTAGTTCTGGAACACCATGGACGTGTCCCGTTTGTGCGGTGGAACTCCGGTCAGATCCATACCTTCGAGTTCGATACGTCCGGACGTCGGTTCCTCGAACCCTGCGAGCATTCGAAGCGTCGTGGACTTGCCGGAACCCGACGGTCCGAGGAGGGCGAGAAATTCCCCCTCCTGAACCGTAAACGACACGTCGTCCACAGCAGTCGTCTCGCCGAACTGCTTGTGGACGCCGTCGAATCGTATCATCGAGTCGGTCGTCATCACTTTTCCTGAGTCACGATTCTCGGCTAATAAGTGTGCCGGTGTAATGATACACAATACCAATTGAAGGACATCTATTGGACAGAGGTTGAATTTCTAACTAAATGTCGAACACGTACCAAAATAACTATATCGGATAGGATATGACAAGGTGAGTGTGAACTATGACGGACAATAACAAATTAGTCGACAGGAGGTCGTTCATCAAGACCGCTGCCAGCGCGACTGCGCTGGCGGGAATCGCGGGGTGTACGGGAGGGTCCGACGGCGGTAGTGGCGGCTCGGGCGACGGATCTTCCAGCGGTGGCGGGTCATCGGGTGGCGACGGTTCCTCCGGTGGTAGCAACCCGACGACCACCAGCAAGACCAGCGGCGGCGACGAGCTCGACTTCGGTGGCGAGTCTATCCACGTGATGTTGAACGCGGGCGCACTCGCCGAGCACCAGCGGAAGAACGTGATTCCGCGCGTGGAGGAGAAGTACAATCTGGTGGTCAACGACGAGCAGTCGACGACCGGCCAGATGATCACCCAGATTCGGACGAATCCCGAGAGCCCGCCGGACGTCGTCGACGTCAACGTCAACGGCGTCTACGAGGCACAGCGAAACGACTGGCTGGCTTCGATTGCCGACCACACCGACATCGTCACGAACTACAGCAACATCTTCGACGAGGCGAAGTACTACGGCGACACGGGCGTCAGCTGGTACTTCGGTGAACTCGCGCCCATCATCAACGAGGACAACTGGAACTCGAGACCGACCTCGTGGATGGAGGTCATCGAGAAATCCGACAACATCGCGCTCGCTCCCTTCGCGTGGACGCAGGGCCTGATGCTCATGCTTGCGAGCAGCATCGCCTCGGAGCAAGCGTTCGACTCGGGGTCCCTCGACATCGACGCCGGCTTCGACTGGATGGAAGAGCACATCAAGCCGAAGCACAGCCACACCATCGAGGGCATCTCGCAGGCGAATCAACTGCTCCTGAGCGGCGAGGCGGACGTGCTGCTCCCCGCGTGGGACATCTGGGTGACCGACCTGTTCATGCGAGGCCAGCCGATTCGGCCGGTTCGTACCCCGGACCCGGTCGGTATCGCGGCCCACGAGAGCATCGCCGTGCCGAGCGGGGTAACGTCGAGGCGGGGATGGCCTACGTGAACGAACTGCTCTCGC
>JBNJGG010000039.1:0-18839 GCA_051747545.1 Halobacteriota archaeon
TCGGTACGAGCCTCGGCGAGACGCTGTTCTTCCAACTCGTCGGCCTTCTGTTCGGCCTCGTCCCGGATCTTCTCGGCTTCCCTCCGCGCGTCCGCGATAAGTTCGTCGCGTTCTGCTTCGGCCTCCGCAACGATGTCGTCGGCCTCTCGCTCGGCGGTTTTGATCCGTTCGAGAACCTCTGGTCTCGGCATACTTACAATCAGAAGAACGTTGTACGACCTGCGTATAAGGTGTTTGCGGAACACTCGCGCGGAGGCGTACGCCTCTGTGAGCAAAACGCGAACACAGACGCGCCGGTAGCCCCGCGGTGATGAAGCCCGCCCACAGGAGTGGGTGCAGGGCGAATTCACGGGTCGACCGCAGTCGCCGCGAATCCGCACTGTTATGGCCGCCGACTGCGAAATCGAGCCAAATGGGAGTCCTCGAGAACAAGGCGCGCGCCAGGTTGTTCTACAAGTACCTCTCGAAGGTGTACGACCGCGTCAACCCGTTTATCTGGAACGAAGAGATGCGCGCGGAGGCGCTGGGACTGCTCACCATCGACCGAGACGACCGGGTTCTCGATGTCGGCTGCGGCACTGGCTTCGGGACAGAGGGGCTGCTCCAGCACGCCGACGACGTACACGGCCTCGACCAGAGCGCCCACCAGATGGAGAAGGCCTTCGAGAAGTTCGGCAAGCGTGACCGCGTCAACTTCTACCGTGGTGACGCCGAACGACTCCCGTTCAAAGACGACTCGTTCGACCTCGTCTGGTCGTCGGGCTCGATCGAGTACTGGCCGAATCCGGTCGCCGCCCTCCGGGAGTTCCGTCGAATCGTCAAACCCGGTGGGCAGGTTCTCGTCGTCGGTCCCAACTACCCGAAGACGACGGTGATGCAACGTCTCGCCGACGCCATCATGCTGTTCTACGACGAAGCCGAAGCCGACCGAATGTTCTCCGACGCGGGGTTCGAGGAGGTCCGGCACGTGACGATGGGCCCACGGTACGACCCCGACATCGCCATCACGTCAGTCGCGCGCGTGCCGGAGTGATTCTCGGCGCACGCAACCTGTGACCGCTCGCTCGCAGCGGCTTCCCGGCCGTGGTCACAGATTCGAGGTCATCCCTCCGTCGCCGTCGCAGATAGTGATGCGACGCGTGTGTCGCCCGTATACACGGTGACGAGTACCCCGTCACCGGGAGCGACGCCGGGAGCGTTCGTCTCCGCGAGGTGAACAGTGGCAGTCTCTCCGGCCGACCAGTGGGGGTCTGCGGCCGGATTGAACGGCCCCGTCGGACCCGACCGGAAACCGGTCGCAGAGAAGAACGGGACTGGTGGTTGGTGGTCGAGGGGGACCCCATCGACCCGCACGCGGAGACGCAGCGTCCGAACGTCGAGCGTCCCACCACCGCGATGAACGAGGACGATCCGGTCACCGGTCACAGAGAGCGACAGTGCCGTGTGAGTGACTGGCTCTTCGTTCGTGGCCGTCTCGAGCGCGACGCCGCCGACCGTGGCTGCCAGTACGACGGTGACGACGAGCGTGAGCGCGACTCCGACGACCGGAACCGTACCGCGGTCAGTCCTCATACCCCGGCGTGGAGCCGGCTTCCGATAAGAACCCGAGGGCAGGAGGACGAATCGACGACCGACAGCAGGGGTCGCCACCAGCCAGTCGACGAGAGTCGGCGCGAGACGGTCAGGAGGAGTTGTTAACGACCTCGATGCGGGGGGCCTCCGCCGGTTCGAGTGTGAGCAGGACCACGGAGTTACCACGCACGGCCGTTATCGTGGTCGGCCCGTCGAGAGAGATCGTCCACAACTCGCCGTCAGCACCGGTCTTTCCGACGAGTGTGCTCTCCTCACCGGAGGGTCCGACGGTGATGTTGGCATTGACGGGGTCGCTGGTGTCGACCTCGGTCAGTCGGATTCTGAGGGGGCCGCCAGCGTAGGTTCGGTTGGCCGTGAGACGAAGTCCGTCCTTCGTATCCGAGACCGCTTCGCCCTCGCCCATCGTTTCGAGCGGCCGCTGTTGGACTTCCTTGAATACCTGGTGACTCCCGCTGTCGACGAACGCTTCGAGGTCACCGCGGACGTGCGTAATGCTGACGAGATAGCTCCCGCCGGAGCCGACGACTTCCGTGTTGTTCTGTTTGGTGTCCCAGATGAACGGGTAGCTCTGAGCGGTCACGTTGAGCGCGTTCTCGGGGTCGAGACTGCCCTGGTCGCGGTTTCGGAGGTCGCCGCGGTAGGCCTCTCGAATGTACGTGTCGTCTGCGATTGTCGTGAGGACGACGCTCTGAGAGCCGGTCGCAACGTAAAACCGTGTCGGCAGTGCGTCACCGCGGAGGACGTCGACTGCGTACGACCGCACCGGTCCGCGGAACGTATCGAGTTCGCGTTCGAGCGAGGCGAGTCGCCCCTGGTCGAGGCTGAAGTCCTCGGTGTCGTCTGCGAGGTCCGCCAGCACTTCCCGACGCTCGTCAAGTGCCGCCGCCTCGGCGTCGAGGCGAGCGAAGTCCACGAGTAGTTCTCTGGAGGTAATCGATCCGGTGCTGTAGGACTGAATCGTTTCTTGCTGGAAGCTGTTGAGCGAAATCGCCCGCTGTTCGATTTCGTTCACCTCACCCAGGATGAGTTGCTGGCGACGGTTCGGGGTGGGGGCCGACTCGATGCGTTCGACCACCACCAGCGTCTGGAGTCGAGCATGCGTGGCGTTCGTGGCGAAGCCGAGCGCGGGTCCGAGGTCGATTGCCTGCTGCGTGACGGCGCTTCGTTGGACCGAGCTGGCGGGGATGTCGAGGACCCGAGGCGACCTGTTGAGTGCCGTCTCGTTGATAGAGGAGTTTCCGACGATTGGGTCGGTGGCGCGAGGAGGATCAGCGTTCGAACCAATCTGGGCGACCGCCGTCTCGTCGAGCGCGTCGGCACCGACCGCGTACGGGCCGGACTGACCGAACATCGCCGCGTTGTCGACGGTGGCCGCACCAGCGACGACTGGCGAGACCACCATGAGAACGGCGACGACGAGTGGGAGGGCCTTCATCAGCCGCGCCTACAGCGGGGGGATACTAAAAAGAGTCGGCCTTTCTTTCGGCGAGGGGAGACGAAGCCAGAGCGCCACATACCGGCGTTATTAACCGATGGAAAGGGTTTTCAATCGCGCGCGTGACCCTGCAGAATACATGCGGAACGCCGGGTTCATAATCGCCCTCCTCGTCGTCCTCTCGGTTTCCGCCACCGCAGCGGCCCTGCCACCCCCGGTCGCCGCAGCAGTCGGGGACGACGGTACCACGCAGACGCAAATCGACGCGGAACGGAGCTTCGCCGACGCGCCGACGACGGAGATACACGTCCGTCTGAAAGAGGATCTCGACGCGCAGTGGACCATTACGGTCAACTACACGGTCGAAACGCAGAACGAGACGGCGGCGTTCGAGCGGTTCGTCGAGGCGTTCGAGGCCGGGGAGACGACTACGGGACTCGGCGTCGCACCGTTCGAGACGGCCGCGGTGCAGGCGTCCGCACAGACCGACCGCCAGATGGAGATTCGGAACGTCTCCCGAACCGGGAACGTCGAAAATGGAACGCTCACGCTCTCGTTCGTCTGGACGAACTTCGTCGAGCAAACACCGAGCGGGGAGCTTCGACTCGGTGACGTGTTCTCGACGACGACCGGAAACACGTGGGTCTCGTCGCTCGAACGCGGTCAGACGCTCGTCATAGAGACCCCAGAGGGGTACGACATTCGAACGACCGCCTACCCACAGCAGAACAACTCGGTCGTCGTCGAAGGGCCAGCAGAGTTCGACGACCAGGAACCCCTGGTAGTGACCTACCAGGAGATTCAGAATCGACCGCCCCCGCCGTTTCAGTTGCCGTGGACAGTGCTGGTGGGTGTACTTGGGGTCCTCGCGGCTCTCGTGATGGCCGCGGCGTTCCTGCGCAGGCGGTCGGCACCCGCGCTGACGAACGGTGGAGATCCCACGAAGAGCGAATCGCCGCCACCCCCTGCGGCGAGTGTGACTCCCGAACCGAGCGAGGAAGCCGACGAAGAGGCCGACGACGGGGTCGACCTGTCGCTACTCTCGGACGAAGAACGCGTCGAGTACCTCCTCGAGCAGGGCGGTGGTCGAATGAAGCAGGCCAACATCGTCCGCGAGACGGGGTGGTCGGACGCGAAAGTTTCCCAGTTGCTCTCGGCGATGGCCGAGGAAGGGAGAGTGAACAAACTCAGGCTGGGCCGCGAGAACCTCATCTCCCTCCCGGATAGCGACGAGGAGTAAACTTCGACGCAACGGGCTGCAAGGAGTAATTTTTCACCCAGATGCGGCCACGGAGTGGCCGTTGCTCGAACGACGACGTGCGTCCGGTTTATCGCAGTTAAGAACGGCGAGAGAGGCCGACGTAGCCGCCTTCCGAAAGCGTTTACAGCGAGCAGACGAACACGTCTGCGATGAAGGTTCTCGTCACAGTGAAAGAAGTCGCGGAGGTGGAGGACGACTTCGAGATATCGGGGACGGCGATCGACGACCAGTATCTCGAGTACGACCTGAACGAGTGGGACGATTACGCCGTCGAAGCGGCGGTTCAACTCGCAGAGGCCGACGTTGCCGACGAGGTCGTGAGCGTGAGTATCGGCCCCGAGCGGGCCGAAGAGACGATTCGGATGGCGCTGGCCAAGGGCGTCGACCGGGCGGTGCGCGTCTGGGACGACGCCCTAGCCGAGCAGTCCCTGCTTGACGTGGCGACGAAGGCGCGCCTTGTCGAAGCCGTCGTCGAGGACGAGGAACCAGACCTGGTTCTCACGGGCGTGCAGGCGAGCGACGACGCATTCGGTGCCACGGGCGTCGCACTGGCCGAGCGAATCGGCTTCCAGTGGGCCGCCGTCGTCAGCGGGCTCGACCTCGACGGCGAGACGGCGCACGTCCACCGCGAGCTCGAAGGTGGGGTCGAAGAGGTGACCGACGTCGACCTGCCCGCAGTGTTGACCATCCAGACCGGCCTGAACGAACCGCGGTACGCGAGCCTCCGAGGTATCCGACAGGCCCAGCGAAAGGAAATCGCTCCCCGCACCCTCGAAGACCTCGGAATGGCCGCCGCAGACGTCGAGAGCGACCTCGAGCTCACGGCGATGTACGAACCCGAGAGCGAGTCGAACGTCGAACTGTTCGAGGGGAGCGCCGAGGAGACGGCCGCTGCCCTTGCGTCGGTCATGCGGGAGAAGGGGGTGGGGGCGGAATGAGCGGCGTCCTCGTGGTCGCCGAACACCGGCGTGGCGTGCTCCGAGACGTGAGTTTCGAACTCGTCACCGCCGGCCGCGAACTGGCCGAATCGACTGGCGATGACCTGCACGTGGCGGTCGTCGGGGGCGACGTCGACGGCTTCGCCGAGGACCTGAACATCTCCGGCGTCGACACGATTCACACCGTCGACGAGGGCGAGGAGTTCAACCACGACGTGTACCTGCAGGCAGTCGAAGCGCTGGCCGATGCGCTCGACCCGCGGTTCGTCCTGCTGCCGAACAGCGTGAACGGACTCGACTACGCCCCGGCCGTGGCGAGTTCGCTCGACCGTCCGCTGGTATCCGACGCCGTCGCAATCGACCCGAGCGACGGGCTGACGGTGACCCGGGAGATGTACGGGTCGAAGGTCGAGACGACGGTCTCGGTCGCCGCCGAGCAGGTCGTGGTGACGATTCGGGCCGGCGAGTGGCCGCCAACCGAATCGGCCGGCGACGCGACCGTCGAGGCGTTCGACCTGGCGCTCGACGAGTCGCGCGTCGGCTCGCGAGTGACCGGCTTCGAGGAGATCGCCGGCGGTGACGTCGACATCAGCGACGCCGACGTGCTCGTCAGCGTCGGTCGCGGTATCGACGAGGAGGAGAACCTCCCGCTGGTCGAGGAGTTGGTCGAGGCGCTGGGCGCGACGCTGTCGGCCTCGCGGCCAATCGTCGACAACGGCTGGCTCCCCAAGAATCGACAGGTCGGCCAGTCCGGAAAGACCGTCACGCCGGACGTGTACCTCGCCATCGGCATCTCCGGGGCGGTCCAGCACGTCGCGGGCATGAAAGGGTCGGACACCATCGTCGCCATCAACACCGACCCCAACGCCCCAATCTTCGACATCGCGGACTACGGCATCGTCGGCGACCTGTTCGACGTCGTCCCCGCGCTCACCGACGAGTTCTTCGGATAGCGATTCGGAGACGGTTCGACAGGGAGTATCACCCACGTTTGGGTCCAGCTTTTCGAGTGACTGATCGAAGCGGGGAAAATAGTGGGCTCGACACTTTATACTCCGCGAATCGGCTACTCGACAAACCACGTTTTGGTCCAGCTTTTCGAGTGACTGAGCGAAGCGAGGGGACGAGGAAAAGGTGGGTTTGAATCCGTCACGTACTTGCACCCCCGGGCCAACGATTCGACAATGGAGTACCTGGAGCGTCGGGTGGCGATGGTCGACGAGCGCCTCGAAGCCCTCGTCGAGTCCGTCGAACCGCCGACACTGTCGGAGGAGTTGGCCCACGTCACGCTCACAGGGGGAAAACGGGTTCGGCCGGCGGTGACCATCCTCTCGTGTGAGGCGGCCGGCGGCGAACCGGCCGACGCAGTCGACTTCGCGGTCGGAATCGAACTCGTCCACAACGCGTCGCTGGTCATCGACGACATCATCGACCGCTCGGACGTGCGACGGAACGAACCGAGCGCGTGGGCGTCGTTCGGATACGGCCCTGCGATCATAGCCAGTGACGGCCTGCTCGGCGAGGCGTTCGCGCTCTTTTCGGCGGACGAGGAAGCGACGCAAATCGTCGCCGAGGCGATGGTCGAACTCGGCGAGGGGGAGGCGACGGAACTGGCAGCCCAACCGACCAACGAGGCCGAGTACATGGAGTTGGCCCGCCGGAAGACGGGCGCGCTGTTCCGGGCGGCGGCAGAACTGGGCGTCGTCGCCGACGGCGGCGACCCGTTCACCGTCGAATCGTTCGGCGAGTTCGCCGAGCGGGTCGGCATCGCCTTCCAGATTCGTGACGACGTGCTCGATGCGACGGCCGACGCCGCGGACCTCGGCAAGCCGACCGGACAGGACGCCGAGATGGACCGCCCCTCGCTCGTGCAGGTGACCGACCTCCAACCCGAAGAAGCCAATCGCCGGGCGAGAGAGCAGGCCGACCGTGCGTTAGCGGCGCTCGAAGCCGCAAACGTCGAGGAAACGGAGGCAAAGGGATACCTCCGTGACCTGGCCGAATTCGTCGTCGTCCGCGAACGGTAGCCGACCGCTACCACGGCGACACCCAAGGCGCAAGCGTTTAGACGAAGCCTAAACTACCCAGGGACATGCCAGACTGTCCACTGGCGGCCGACTGCCCGATTTACTCAGAGCGCATCTCCGGGATGGGATGTCAGTACTACGGTGACCGCGGCGGTGCCGAATGGTGTAATCACTACAGCCAGCCGATTCGAGACCTGAAACAGCAACCCGTCAAGCCCGGCGAAGAAGTCATCGTCGAGGTGACCGACATCCACGAGAGCGGTGCGGGCGTCGGTCGAACCGAGGACGGCTTCATCGTCTTCGTCGACGGCATCCTCCCGGACGCACGAGCGCGGGTGAAAATCCACCAGGTGAAGTCGAATCACGCCCGAGCCAAGGAGATTCTTGAGCGCTTGCCGATGGAGGAACCCGAGGAGGAAGAAGAGGCGGAGCCGACCGTCGAAGAGCGCGAACGGAAGGGCCCGAAGCGACCCGAGCGCCTGGGGAGCCGAGAGAACTTCTGGGGCGGTTCCTGAGCGGACGCGACGAACGCGACCCGACGACGTGGACAGTCGAATCGCTGTAGCTGTACTTTTTTGCGACCCGGTATCGTAGGGCGGCCATGGCCGAAGACGCGGACGCCTCTGTCGATGCGTTGCTCGAACAGGCGGGCTTCGACGCAGAGACGAACGTGCTGACGCGCCGACAGGCCGAGGTGCTGGCGTTGCGGGAACGGGGCGTCAGGCAGTCGACCATCGCCGACCTCCTCGGAACGTCTCGTGCCAACGTCTCCAGCATCGAGTCGAGCGCCCGCACGAACGTCGAGAAGGCACGCGAAACCGTCGCCTTCGCGGAGGCGCTCACCGCGCCGGTTCGACTCGAAATCGAGGTGGGGACCGACCTCTACGACGTGCCCAAACTCGTCTACGACGCCTGCGACGAGGTCGGTGTGCGAGTGAACCACACGGCACCGAACCTCATGAAAATCATCAGCGACAACGCGGGAGAGGCCGTCCACGGCCGACAGGTCCGAGAGCGTCTGTTCGTCGGCGTCACGAGCGACGGAGCGGTTCGCGTCCGCCAGACGGAGTGAGTTCGCTCCCCCCTCAGTTCGAGTGTGGCAACCTCGACCGGGAGCAGTTGCGCGGGGTCGCCGACGTAATTTTGTCGCCGCCGAACGCAGAACGACCATGGACCTGGGTTTCGACGGCGAGACGGCACTGGTGACGGCGAGTTCCGGCGGCCTGGGACGAGCAAGTGCCGAATCGCTAGCACGAGAAGGAGCGAACGTGGTCGTCTGCGGTCGGACGCCGGAACGACTTGCGGCGACAGAAGCAACACTGGCAGAACTCGGCGACGGAGGCGTGCTCGCGGTGGAGGCAGACATCACCGACCCCGACGACATCGAGGACCTCGTCGAAGCGGCGGTCGAAACGTTCGGCGGCGTCGACCACCTCGTCACGAGCGCGGGCGGCCCGCCCAGAGGTCGATTCGAATCGCTCACCCAGCGCGACTGGTACGCCGCCTACGACCAGCTCGTGATGAGCGTCGTCTGGACCGTCGACGAGGTGTATCCCCACCTCCGGACCAGCGACGCGGGGACCATCACCTGTATCACGTCGACGAGCGTTCGGGAGGTCATCGACGGCCTCATCCTCTCGAATTCGGTGCGTCGGGCGGTCATCGGGCTGGTGAAGACGCTAGCCCGCGAGTTCGCCCCCGACGTGCGGGTGAACGCCGTTCTCCCCGGTGCACACGAAACCTCGCGCATCACCGAACTCATCGAGGCCGGAATCGAGCACGGCGAGTACGACTCGTACGACGACGGCCTCGAAGACTGGGCGCGAGAGATTCCGCTCGGGCGCATCGGGGACCCCGAACGGTTCGGGGACGCCGTCGCCTTCCTCGCATCCGAGCGCGCCGAGTTCGTCACGGGCGTCGCGCTGCCGGTCGACGGTGGGCGACTCCGGAGCTGACGTGCGTCGCTCTGGTCCGCGGTACGTGTCCCACCCAGAAGGTGGCCCCGTGAGTCAGAGCACTCAGACGTGGCGGAACTCGTCTAGAAGTCCTCGCGCGTTTCCAGTTCGGCGACCACGTCGCGGACGCGCTGGGCGTCGTCTTTCGGGACCACCAGCACCCGGTCGTCGTAGGCGACCACCACGAGGTCGTCGACGCCGACGATGGAGACGTGCGGCCCATCGGTGACGACAACGTTGTCGGCGGCGTCGACTGTGAGCACGTCACCCCCGGAGACGCGCGCTCCGTCGGCGACGACGACGTTTCCCGCCTCGTCGGTTCCGAAACTACTCCTGTCACCGTCAGGTAGTCGGTCGAGAGCGTCCCACGACCCCACGTCGTCCCAGGGGAACGCCGCCGGAACGACCGCCGCGTGGTCGGCGCGCTCCATGACCGCGTAGTCGATGCTGACTGGGTCGACGGCGTCGAATCCCTCGGCGACGGTGTCGGTTTCGAGTGTCTCGACGAGTGGTTCGAGCGGTGTCTCGCGGGCGGCCGATAGCAACGCGTCAGGCGTCCACGCGAAGATACCTGCATTCCAGTAGTAGCCCGCCTCAACGTAGCGGGCGGCCGTCTCTGCGTCCGGTTTCTCGTGGAATGCCGCGAGGTCGACGTGCGTCCCCCTGTCTTCACCGGGTTCGATGTAACCGTATCCCGTCTCCGGCCGGGTCGGAGTGACGCCGAAGGTGACGAGTGAGCCGGTGTCGGCGGCGACGTGCGCTCCCCGTCGCATGGTCGACTCGAAGGCCGCGTCGTCGCCGACGAAGTGGTCTGCCGGAAGCGCGAGGACGACGCAGTCGCCGACCGTCTCGCGAATGCAGTGAGTCGCGTACACGAGTGCCGGGCCGGTGTCCTTGGCGGCGGGTTCGACGAGGACCCGGGCGTCGGGCGCGTGGGCTGGAATCTCGTCGGCGAACGCCGGACGCGTCGACACCACGACGTGGTCGGCGAAGTCGACTCGTGCAGTCGTCCGAGAGAGCAACGACTCCGAGCCACCGAGGGAGAGAAACTGCTTCGGGCGGTGACTTCGGCTGGCGGGGTAGAGTCTCGTCCCGGTGCCGCCTGCGAGGACGAGTGCGACGAGGGGGCGGTCCATACTACCGTGTCACGGCGAACGGTACAAAACAGTCACCGTCTACTCGGCGGACACAACCACCTCGGACACGGTGCTCACGCGCTCGTCGCTTCCAACGACTCGACGAACTCACGGAGTACCTCGTTGAACCGCTGGGGTTCTTCGACGGTGAGACAGTGCCCGCTTCCGCCGAACAGTTCGAATCTCGCGTCCGGGACGAGTGCCGCCGCGTACTCGACAGAGGCGACGCTTCGCCACGTCTCGTCTGCCCCGGCACACACCAACATCGGAACGTCGAGCGTGGGGAGCAACTCGCGGTAGTCCCGAAACGTACAATCGAAGAGGATCGCGCATTTGATCGGTGGCGGGCATCGCGACGTTTCGTCGAGCATCATCGTCCGGAGTGCTGGAGACGGGTGGTCAGCGAGCAGTGGCTCGGTGATTCGGTCGACGAACTGGAGATGGTCAGTCTGGATGTCAACGAGAGCGGCCCTGAGCGATTCGAGCGTCGTCGTCCCGTGCGCGTAGTCGTCCCACCGAAATCGCGTCGGCTCCATATCGACGTCGACGAGTGCTCGCAACCGACTCGTTCCGAACTGCTCGACGTACTCCCACGCCACGAGCGCCCCCATAGACCACCCGACGAGAACGACGTCGTCCAGGTTCCGCTGTTCGAAAAACGCGTGGAGGTCACGAGCATACTGCGGGACTGTGTGCCCGTGTTCGGTCTTCTCGGACCGACCGTGCCCTCGGAAATCCAGTGCGAGTGTTCGATACCGGTTCGAAAGGTCAGCTAACTGCGGTTCGAAATACCGGAGTCCGGCCATCACGCCGTGGAGGAAGACGAGTGGCTGACCGCCGCCGTCGTCCTCATAGTAGAGATTTGCTCCGTTGCACCGGCAGAGAGGCATGCTACCCGAGGTTCGGTTTCTATGGCGATAAATCGTTATGGTCTATGGTGACTACCAGGTCTCGACGACACCCTCGCAGATGTCTTCGGTACAGCCCTGACAGTCGGGATGGTCGGCGTCGAAACACGCTGGCAAGCCCTCGGCGTCGACGGCCACAGCCCGACGCTCGACGTACCGACGACAGACGAGTTTGGCTCGACCAGCGTCGTCGGTCGGGAGGTCGAACCGCGACGCTTCGGTGCGACCGTCCCGGTAGGCGCGGCGGGCTTGCTCGTAGCGCCGTCCAGCGCTCCGGAGCTTCGAGTGGATGAAGCGTTCGAACCGCTCGTCCATACCCCGTCGTTGACGGCGGCGTGTCATAGGTCCGTCGCAAAGTCGGGCGGGCCACCGCAAAGAACAGCAGTCCGTCGCAACACCGAGCGGCGCGTCGAAATTTCACTTTCACTCCGGCTACGCAAATTATTATACCATCGGGAACCAACCGGCGTACGCCTCTCACCGAATACAACGCAGAGGCAGGAAGCACCCATGACAGACCTGCGAACCCACGCAGCGGAGATTGCCGAACAGTTCTCGGACCACCTAGATATCACAGTCGACGACGTCGAAGAGCGACTGGACAACCTCGTCAACGAGTACAAAGTACCGGTCGAGGAGGCGCGGCGGAGCGTCATCAACAGCTACCTCGACGACGCCGGACTGGAACGCGACGAAATCAGTCGCGCCACCGGTAGTCAGTCGGTGCAGGCGGCCGACATCGACAGCGCCGACGAGTGGGTCGACCTGACAGTGAAAGTCGTCGACCTCTGGGACCCCGGCCACGAATCTATCGCACAGGTCGGCCTGCTCGGCGACGAGAGCGGGACCGTCCGATTCGTCGCCTTCGAAACCTCCGACTTGGACCCGCTTCAGGAGGATTCAGTCTACCGACTGGAGAACGTCGTCACCGACGAGTACCAGGGTAACTACTCGGTGAAACTCAACCGGACGACGACCATCACCGAACTCGACGAAGACATCGAGGTCGGCGACGACACCGTCACCATCGAGGGCGCACTCGTGGACATCCAGAGCGGGTCGGGCCTCATCAAGCGCTGTCCCGAGGAGGGCTGTACGCGCGTTCTCCAGAACGGTCGGTGTTCCGAGCACGGCAACGTCGAAGGCGAGTTCGACCTGCGCATCAAGGGCGTCGTCGACGACGGCAACGAGGTCCACGAGGTCATCTTCAACCGCGAGATGACCGAGGAACTCACGGACATCAGCCTCGACGAAGCCAAGGAGATGGCGATGGACGCACTCGACACAACCATCGTCGCAGACGAGATGCGTGGGAAGACCCTCGGTGCGTACTACCGCGTGAGTGGCCCCACGCTCGGCCGATACGTACTGGCCAACGAGTTCGAACGACTGACCGGGCCCGCCGATGCCGAGGCAGTCCTCATCAAAGCGAGGTCGATCTAGATGAGCCAATCTGCCCCCATGCGCGAAGTCGCCCGCCGCGCCTTCGCACAGGAGTTCAACGACGCGAGTTACACGTTCAAGGAGTCCGAGGACGAGCGCGCACCGGTCTACCTGCTGCTGCCGACCGGCACGAAGGCCAACCGGGTGTTCGTCGTCGGCACGCTCACCGAGAAGGAGGACGTGGGCGAAGACAACGAGTACTGGCGCGGACGCATCGTCGACCCCACGGGGACGTTCTTCGTCTACGCCGGTCAGTACCAGCCAGAGGCGGCGTCGACACTGCGCGATCTCGAACCCCCCGCGTACGTCGCCGTCGTGGGCAAGCCCCGGACCTACGAGACCGACGACGGGAGCGTCAACGTCTCCGTCCGTCCGGAGTCCATCACCGAAGTCGACGCGGCGACGCGAAACCGGTGGGTCGTCGAGACGGCCACCCGAACGGTCGAGCGCATCGACGCCTTCGAGGACGAGGCCAACGAGTACGCCCGCATGGCGAGCGAGCAGTACGACCTCCCCGTCACACGCTACAAAGACGCCGCCATCGCGGCACTCGAAAGCCTCGACGAGACGGACGAACTCGCCGCAGAACCCTAATCGGTCGTCTGACTTCGGGGACATTCGGCGAGTGAGACTGGGGCGGTCGACCCAACCCAGACTACCCCTCCCCTACTCTAACGGCGACGACAGCGCCGACTCCACGCTCGATTCTAGCGTCCCCGACTCGACGAGCATCGCGACCGCCTCGACATCGCCGTCGCTCGGACGGTCGATTTCGAGCGGTGCCACCACCTCTCTGACGGCGTCGTACGCCGCGCCGGTGCCGGCCCCGTAGGCAGGCAGTTCTTCGTCGGCGTCGTCGACGCCGGAAGCACCGACCACCTCGGGAGCGTGGCGGACGAACTCGGCGGCCTGTGCCGCACAGAGGAGTTCGATGGCGACGATGGTTCGAACCCGCTCGACGACGCGGCGAAAGGCGAATGCCGCCGAGGCGCTCATACTGACGTGATCTTCCTGTCCGCCACTCACGGGCGTGTTGTCGGTCGAGAAGCGGCCCTCCGCGCGACATTCGTTGAGTAGCGCCGCGGCGGTGTACTGGCTGATCATGTAGCCGGACTGGACGCCGCTGTTGGACGTGAGAAACGGCGGCAGATACGGCTCTTGGAGGTTCGGGTTCACCATGCGGTCGACGCGCCGCTCGGAGATGGCCGCGAGTTCGGTCAACGCACTGGTCGCGTAGTCGAGACGGAGCGCGAGCGGTTCGCCGTGGAAGTTGCCTCCCGAGATGACCGCTGCGCGGTCGGTGCCGCTGGCGCGGGGGTCGACTTCGTCGCGGGGAAACACCAGCGGATTGTCGGTGACGCTGTTGAGTTCGACTTCGACCGCCTCCCGGAGGTGGGCGAGCGCGTCGCGGACGGCTCCGTGGACCTGCGGCAGGCACCGAATCGAGTAGGCGTCCTGCACCCGGTCGCAGTTGCGGTGTGACTCGACGATGTCCGACCCCGCAGTGAGACGTTTGACGTTTCGGGCGCTTGCCGCCTGCCCCCGGTGTGGCCGGAGCGCGTGGACGGCCGGGTCGCAGGCGGCGGTCGTTCCCAGCGTCACCTCGGTCGTCAGTGCGCCCGCGGTGTCTCCTGC
Organism: Halobacteriota archaeon; assembly: GCA_051747545.1. Lineage (GTDB taxonomy): Archaea > Halobacteriota > Halobacteria > Halobacteriales > Haloferacaceae > JBNJGG01. The sequence continues at coordinate 14,332 of JBNJGG010000039.1, forward strand.
TCGTAGCGTGCGCTCGGCGTCGAAGACCGCGAGGGCGGCGAGGCCGACCGACAGTTGCGTCCCGTTGATGAGTGCCAGCCCCTCCTTTGCCTCGAGCGCGAGCGGTTCGACGCTGGCGACCGCCAGCGCCTCGTCACCCGGGAGTCGCCGCTGTGTTCCGTCGACCTCGACGAGGGCCTCCCCTTCGCCGACGAGGACGAGCGAGAGGTGGGCGAGCGGAGCGAGGTCACCACTGGCCCCGAGACTCCCGCGAGAGCGGACGACCGGGTGGATTCGGTCGTTGAGAAGCGTCACCAGCGTGTCGACGACGACCTCCCGAACGCCCGAGTAGCCCCTCACGAGCGCGTTGACGCGAGTGACCAGCACTGCGCGCACTTCCTCGGTGGAGAGTTCTCGACCCGCCCCCGCGGCGTGGCTCCGGAGGAGGTTCGTCTGCAGGTCGTCGACCTGCTCGCGCGGGATTGGCGTGTCCACGAGTTCGCCGAATCCGGTGTTGACACCGTACACCGTGCGGTCGCTGTCGAGGATGTGTTCGATACGTCGCCGCGACTCGCGAACCGCCTCCCGCGTCGTCTCGGTGAGCTTGACCGTCGCGCCCTCGCGGGCGACGGCGACGACGTCGTCGACCGAGAGCGTCTCCCCGTCGAGGACGACGGTGGTCGGGTCGTCACTCATCGCCGCCTCTCCCCGCGTCGGTTCTCGACTCGTCTGCGACGGTCGTCTCGTCGGCGGCAGCGGTTGCCTGCTCGTCGCCGACGGCGCTCGCATCTGCGGCCACCTCGGTGCCGGGGGTGACCACGCGACCGCCTTCGACGACCAGGTCGCCACCCTTGAGGACGGCGTCGACGACGTTGACGCCGAAGTTGTACGGAACGCCCACATGCGATGGCGCGTTCAACACCGCGAAGTCGGCGGGGTCGCCCTCACGGAGCGTTCCGCCGTCTCTTTCGAGCGCGAGTGCGCCGTTTCGTGTCGCGGCGACGAGCGCCTCGGCGGGGGTCAACCCCATCTCGATACAGGCGAGTGCGACGGCAAAGCCCATGCTCTGAGAGTAGCAGTTGGGGTTGAAGTCGGTGGCGACGGCGACGGCTGCGCCACGGTCGAGCGCGGTTCGCGCGTCGGCGTAGCCCACCCCGAGCGAGAACGCCGTCCCCGGCAAGAAGACCGGAACGACACCCGCCTCGACCAGCGCCTCGATGTCCCCGTGAGTCGCCATCAGCAGGTGGTCGGCGCTCGTGGCCCCGAGGTCTGCCGCCAGTTTCGCGCCGCCGACGTGAGCGAGTTCCTCGGCGTGTACCTTCGGCTGCAACCCCGCGTCGAGGCCCGCTTCGAGGACGCGACGAGACTGCTCGACGCTGAAGACCCCCGCCTCACAGAACACGTCGCAGAACTCGGCGATGCCCTGGTCGGCGACCGCCGGGAGCTGGTCGTCCACGACGGCGTCGACGTAGTCGTCGACCGCAGTTCCTTCAGGGACGGCGTGGGCACCCATGAACGTCGGCACCACGTCGATCGGGTGGCGGGCGTCCGCGCGCGCCATCGCGTCGAGCATTCGAAGTTCGGTCTCGGTGTCGAGGCCGTAGCCCGACTTCACCTCCACGGTCGTCGTCCCGTGGGCGAGCATCACGTCGAGTTGGGCCAGCAGATTCGAGAGCAGGTCGTCGTCGCTGGCCGCACGAGTTGCCCGAACGGTTCGGAGGATGCCGCCACCCCCGGCGAGAATCTCCCGATACGTCTTCCCCCGGAGTCGCGCTTCGAACTCGTCGGCTCGGTCGCCGGCGAAGCAGGCGTGGGTGTGAGCGTCGACGAAACCCGGGACGACGCTCTGTCCGGTCGCGTCGACGGCGACGGCGGCGTTCTCGGGGGGGAACTCGCGGACGATTGCGGCCGACGGACCCACCGCCGCCACGCGCCCGTCGACGACAGCGATAGCCCCACTCTCGACGCGGTCGAGCGCGACTCGGTCTTCAGCGCCCGCCTCCTCGCTGTCGACGGGTCCGACGACGAGTTCGGCGGCGTCGAAGACGACGGCGTCGAGGTCAGTCATCGGCCCTCGTGGCGGTGGGATAACCACTCAAGAAGTGCGCGATGACGCGGGCACCGGCGTTCACGGTCAACTTCTGCTCGTCGACCGGTGGGGAGCACTCGACGACTTCGAAGCCGGTGAGGCGGTCGACTCCGGCGACGTCACGGACCATCCGAAACAGTTCACGGGTCGTCACGCCGCCGGGCGTGGGGGCAGAGACGCCGGGTGCGGCCGCCGCGTCGAGTACGTCGAGGTCGACGCTGACGTAGACGAAGTCGACGTCGCCGAGAGCGTCGACGGCCCGTTCGACCGCACCGTGGGGGTCGTCGCCGACTTCCTCGGCGGTGACGATGGTCCCGCCGCGGTTGTAGACGTAGTTGGCGTAGACGCCCGCGGTTTCGAAGTGGCGCGCGCCGACGCAGGCGTAGGCGTCGAGGCCCTCCTCGAACAGTTGGCGGTAGGGCGTGCCACTGGTCGCGTCCTCACGGACGGTTCGCACGTCCAGGTGGGCGTCGAAGTTGACGACGCCGACGGACCCCCGGTCGAGAAGCGGGGCGACGTTCGGGTAGGTGAGAGAGTTGTCACCGCCGAGAAACACCGGGAGCGCCGCGCCGTCGTAGAGGTGCTTGGTGAGCATCCGCACCTGCTCCTGAATACCCAGCGCGCTCTTTGGGACCGACTCACTGTCGTCGAACCCGACCGCGATGTCGCCGAGGTCGGCGACGAGTCGACTGAGGCCGCCGCCGGGCGGCCTGTCGATGATGGTCCATCCAGCGTCGCCGTCGCCTGCGTCCGCTGGACGGTCTGCACCGTAGTAATTGGTCTTCAACGAGGCCAGCGCTCGACGAAGTGCCGCAGGGGCGTATCTCGCGCCCTTGCGCCCGATGACGGCCTGGTCGAAGGGTTCGCCGACTAGCACGACTTCGTAGGTCTCCAGCACCTCGAAGAGATCGTCGCCTCTGCTGTGGACGAGGTCGCCAAACTGCACGTCGTTGGGGTCCCGCGACGGCCCACGCCACGTCGGGGCGGCGGTGAGTCCGGTCATCCGTCACCACCCATCGGGACGTGAACGTTCGACGCCGCCGCCTCCGCGAGTGCCTCGGGGTATCCGGCGTCGGCGTGCCGAATCACGCCCATTCCGGGGTCGGTCGTGAACACCCGGCGTGCCTTCTCGGCGGCGAGGTCGCTCCCGTCGAGGACGACGTGGTTGTTGGCGTGGACGGAGTTGCCGATACCGACGCCTCCGCCGTCGTGGACGGAGACGATGTCGGCCCCCGCCGCGCAGTTCAAGAGGGCGTTGAGGATGGGCCAGTCGGCGACGGCGTCGGTACCGTCTCTCATGTCCTCGGTCTCGCGGTTGGGGCTGGCGACGCTCCCGGCGTCGAGGTGGTCCCGGGTGACGACGATCGGCGCGGAGATGTCGCCCTCGCACACGAGGTCGTTGATTCTGAGCGCGAAAGCGGCGCGTTCGGTGAGGCCGTCGTCGTCCGTCGAGTACCCCAGCCAGCACACGCGGGCGGGGAGCCCCTGAAACGACACCCGCTCGCGGGCGAGGGCAATCCAGCGACGCAGGTGCGGGCTGTCGGGGAAGAGTTCGAGGATCGCCTCGTCGGTGCGGTGGATGTCTGCGGGGTCCCCAGAGAGTGCGACCCACCGGAACGGTCCCTGCCCGCGGCAGAACAGCGGTCGGATGTACGCCGGGACGAAGCCGGGGAAGTCGAAGGCGCGGTGCAGGCCGCGGTGTTCTTTCACCTGCCCGCGGATGTTGTTGCCGTACTCGAAGGCGACCGCGCCTCGCTCCCGGAGGGCGAGGACGGCGCTGACGTGTCTGGCCATCGTGTCGAGACTCTCCTCGACGTAGCGGTCGGGGTCGGTCTCGCGGAGTCGATCCGCCTCCGCGACGGTGTAGCCACTCGGGTAGTACCCCGCCAGTTCGTCGTGGGCGGCGGTCTGGTCGGTCACCACGTCCGGTATCACGTCCCGGTCCAGCAGGCCTTCCAGCATGTCCGCGGCGTTCGCGTGGACGCCGACGCTGTACGGGTCGCCGCGCTCTGCGGCCGAGCGCGCCCGGTCGAGCGCCTCGTCCAGGTCGGCGGTTTTCTCCATGCAGTAGCCCGTCTCGATGCGTCGGTCGATGTGCGCCTCGTTCACCTCGGCGGCGACGCAGACGCCGCGGTTCATCGTGACCGCGAGCGGTTGGGCCCCACCCATGCCGCCGAGGCCGCCCGTGACGACGATTTTTCCGGTGAGGTCGGCGTCGACGGAGTCGTCGGCGATTTCGGACTGACCCTGCTGGTCGCCGAAGTGCTGGCGAGCGAGTTCGGCGAACGTCTCGAAAGTCCCCTGGACGATACCCTGCGAACCGATGTAGGCCCACGACCCGGCAGTCATCTGACCGTACATGATTTTTCCCTGTGCCTCCAGTTCGTGGAAGTGCTCCCAGTCGTCCCACTTGCCGACGAGGTTGGAGTTAGCGATGAGC
>JBNJGG010000040.1:0-18672 GCA_051747545.1 Halobacteriota archaeon
AGGTCCGACTTGTGCTTCGAGAGGAGAACGGAGAGCTGGTCAGTCAGGGGAAATACGACGGCGTGGTCCGTCTGTTCGAGAAACGAAATTAGGTCGTCGAGGAAGGGGCGGCAGTCGTCCCGCGGGTCGGGATAGACGTACGTATCGTCGGCATATCTCGACAGCGTTCCCGGGAGGATGCGGTTCGTCCCGCCGGCAGTTACGCGCAAACCTCGTCGACCGAGCGAGCGAACGAGTGCGAGCGCACCGGGACTGTGGGCGTCCAGAATAAGCACGGAGTGGTCTGTTATGGGGGGCGAACGGTCTGTTAAGGGAACCTGACAGCTCATTAGAGAGGACGAACGAGCTGTGGCCGTACCCGAACGGTCCCGTATGGGAGCGTTACGATTCCGAACCGCGTTCCACCGTTCCACCACGCTACCGATGACTGACACAATATCATCACGTAGTGCGAGACACGGATATTGTTAATCGGACCCTATCACCTGTCTCCGACGGTCTCGGCCCCGCTCGTGCGGTCGATGCGTGACGCCCGTCCGGAACACCGTCGAAGACGTTAGTACCCTGGTCGTCGACGATTCTGTCACCCGAGGAAGCCGACTGACTATGCCACTTACGCGCCGCCAGGTCGTCGCCGCCTCGATTCCCGCCATCTCGGGATGCCTTCGAGCGGGTCGTCTATCGCCTCCGACGGCGTGTGACTCCCCGGTCACCGTCGAGTCCGACGCCCGTCTCGGATTCGTCGGCGACGTGATGCTCGGCAGACTCGTCGACGAGGTTCGACGGAATCGTCCACCGGAATCCGTTTGGGGGTCGATGGTCGCCGACTACAGTCGCTCGATGGGGTATTTCTCAACCTCGAGTGCTGTCTCTCGACCCGGGGAGAGCCACGACCCGGACGAACGTTTCACTTCCGCGCGAACCCCGCGTGGGCGATTCCGGCGTTGCAGGCGACGGACGTGACCTGGGCCAGCCTGGCGAACAACCACATCCTGGATTTTGGTCCAGCCGCGCTCGAAGACACGACGCGACACCTCTCGGCGGCGGAGATCGCCCACGCGGGGGCCGGTTCCGAGAGTCGGGCCGCGCTCGAACCGTCGCTCGTCGAAGTGGGGGACTTCGACGTCGGAGTGATTGCGCTCACCGACCAGTCGCCCAGTTACGTCGCACTCCAATCCAGACCGGGAACCGCGTACGCTGCACTCGACCACCGAGACCCACGGACGCGCCGGGTGGTCCGCGAGGCGCTTCGCGTCGTCGACGAGTCGGACCCCGATTTCGTCTTCGCGTCGCTTCACTGGGGCCCCAACTGGGTAGTGCGACCCTCCACTCGCCAGCAGGCGTTCGCCAGATGGCTCGTCGACGAAGGTGTCGACCTGGTTCACGGCCACAGCGCCCACGTCGTTCAAGGCGTCGAGATATACGACGGTGCTCCGATACTGTACGATACCGGCGACTTCGTCGACGACTACGCCGTCAAACCCGGCCTCCACAACGACTGGAGTTTGCTGTTCGAACTGCAGGTGACCGACGGTGTCTTCGACGCGATTCGACTCGTCCCGGTCGAAATCGAGAACCGGGCCGTCAACCGCGCCGGCGACGAGGCCGCGCGGTGGCTTCGAGACCAGATGCGAACGCTCTCGACATCGTTCGGGACGACCCTGTTGCGTGACGGCGACGGCCTTCGGGTTCCGCTGTCGACCTGTTGAGCGAACGCCTCGAGAGTCGAGAGAGCCGACGGCGAAACCGTGGCCTACTATGCGGTTTCCAGCGGCATCGTATAACAGACCGCGGTGCCAGTCAGCACCTCGACGCCGTCGTCACGCGTCACCGTCGTCTCCAGTTCTGTGATGGGCTTGTCCTCCCGCACCGAGACGACTTCGACCGCCCCGACGATGGTATCGCCGGGGCGGACTGGGGCGGTGAAATCCCAGTCGACGTGCAGGAAGACCGTCCCGGGACCCGGCAACTCCTCGGCGACGACGCCGTTGAGAATCGCGCTCGTCACACCACCCTGGACGACGATTTCGCCGAATCGGGAGGACTCGGCAACCGCTTCGTCGTAGTGCAATGGATTGCGGTCACCGCTGAGTTCGGCGAACAACTCGATGTACTCGGGTTTGATTTCGCGCGACAGTTCGGCACGCTCTCCGACTCGCGGCGCGCCGTTCGGCCACGTGGGTGCGTCTGGTGGAACCATGTTCGGTTGCCTAGACGTACGCGGCCAGCGAAGAAAGCTGCCGACCGCCGGGCGTCACCGGTCGACTAGTTCAGCGCCTCGACCGGCTCCGTCAGATCACTCGGGGCGTCGACCGGGCCGTTGACGAACAGCCCGTGACCCATGAAGACGACGGCGACGAGGCCAGATCCGACGATTGCCAGCGGCATCGACAGGGAGGTCAACACTCCCAGGAGGACACCGAGGAACATACTCAGGAACATCCCGCCGAGCACGAGGTCGTAGTACTGCCAGGTGTACGCCATAGTCAACGTTTTGGCTCCACGCACGAAGGTCTGGTGCATTCGTGCGAACCGTCTCGTGTGAGATTCTAGACGAGTCGGCACACACGTTGGAGGCGGGTCAGTACACGCGGTGCGTGGCAGAGCCGACGTCGACGCGAACGAGTCGATTCTCCCTCCACGCCGACTCCGGCGCGCCGTACTTGCGGTTGATACGGCGAGTCGCCTCTCGGGTGGCCGTCTCGTCGTCGACGACGGTGGCCGTGCCGAGAAGCGACACCATCCACTGTGGGTCGCCGCCGTCGTCCTTCTGTATCGAGAGCGCGACCCGCGGATTGGCCCGAACGTTCGCGAGTTTTCGCCCGGTCGTGAGCAGTTCGATGGTCCCGTCGGCGTAGTCGTACCACACGGGCGCGACGTGCGGTCTGCCGTCGACGCACGTCGCCAGATGCGCCATGACCGGTTCACTCGTCAGGAGTTCCTCGACGGCCGCTGGAACGGGGACCATACCTGTATGCGGTCTCCGCAGGCAAAGGTCCTTATGGGGGAGAGAGTGGTCGAATAGTCGACTAAATTGGATAGAGTTAGCTCGTTCACCCCAAAAGAATAGTACTACACATCCCACGTGAGGACATGAAGCCTGCAGATAGGGTCGAGATATGTTTACAGCATGCAGATATCCAGGATAATCTCTTACAGAATTATCGGAATTTTCTCATAACGCTCGAATCCGTATTACTGGCAGTTGGTGTTGTTATTCTAACATTGTTAATCTCAGTAGAGGGGTTTCGAAGAGCGGTTACACTTGGTGCCTTGGTCCTGCTCTCTATTTTCTCGATATGGGTAATTCGCCGAGGACAAAGAATCGTCACAGCAAGGGGAAGAGACGTGAGTTACTGGCATGAGCGCGTGCTTGAGAATGAGCAAGAGCTGACACCCCCAAATCGAGTATTCACTGAATTCAAACTTCACCAGAAGGAACATAGAAGGGGGCATGACAAAGTCGTGGACGACTGGTTTAACAAATACGAGAACGGGGAACCTCTATCAAAGACAGAAGTTCACGAAGTAGTACATCACGGGTTGAGTCACACAAGGCATATCCTCGATCAGATGATTCCTTGGGCCCTAACTACCGCTTGGGCGCTGCTGATTTTGATTGGTTGGGGAATTTCGGTCATCGAATACTTCGGAATTAGAATATAGCACCAACGTACCCAGAGATTACTCAACGAACAGGACAGGAGATTGGCCAAGGTTGGGCTCCCGGCTCGTGAATGACACAGATTACGCACGTGGTCCGGCCTAAGCGCCTGTATTCAATATCGGTACTGAACTGATCTCCGCCAGAGATTTCCAACAGAACCGAAAGCACAAGTAACGCATTCCCCGCTTGACGACGAAGGAATAGCTGCCATGGTTGCAGCGTTCACCGACCGTCAAATCGGGAAGCGAGTCGTTGCCCAGAACGGTGTCGAGATTGGCGAGGTCGCCGACGTGAGAAACGGGTCGCTGTACGTCTCCATCGGCCCGGACGTGGACCGTGACGTTACTTCGGAGTTACGTTGGGGCGGGGCTGTAAATCAGTCGATGAACAAGCTACAGGATACGTTCATCGCCGACATCACCGAGGACGTCGTTCGGCTCAACGTCTGAGTGGTGGCGACGTATGCGTCAGTTCGTGCGTCAACGGCGACCGATGACGCGAACGCGATTACCCAGCTCTATACCTGCGGCAGGGCGACCGGATACTCCTGAATTACCTCGGGGCCGTCCTCGGTGACGACGACGGTGGTGCCGAGTTGGAAGCCGTACCGCTCGTCCTCGGTGAAGAGGTTGGGCTGGACGACGATGACCTGATTCGGTTCGAACGTCCACTCCTCGGACACCACGTCGTCGGCCCCGGGCCAGTAGTTCGAGTCCGAGGTCCCGAGGAACGGGTGCATGTAGGAGCTACCGTAGCCGTGGGCGATGACGTCGTAAATCTTGTATTCGGACTCCTCGAGCGGTTCCATCGCCTCGTGTAAATCGGCGGCGGTGTTCCCCGGTTGGAGCGCGTCGACCATCCGGTCGTAGGTCTCTTCGAGCACCCCGAAGATGTCCTGATAGCGTTCGGTGGGGGGCGCATCGACCGTGTACGCCCGGTGGATTTGACTCGAGTAGCCGAGGTACGACGCGCTGATTTCGGTCGTGACGATGTCGCCGGACTCGATGGTCCGATCCGACGGCGTGTCCTTCCACGGGAGACACTCCCCGGGTTGTGCGTCCTCCATGGGTGCCGTCGAGACGAACGGAACCCTGACGGTACAGCCCTCCTCGGCGACGGTCGAGGCGATGATGTCGCGGACGTCGTGTTCGGTCATCCCGGGTTCCATCTCGTCTTCGAGCGCCTGCATCACAGCATCGAGTGCGCTCGCCGAGCGGTCGAGTCGGGCGAATTCCTCCTCGCTCTTGGCCGCGGTCAGATGCGTGAACGGAATCGTGGCGTTTACCAGGTCGGCGCTCAGGTTGGCGCTGAGGTAGTTGTAGTGCTCGTACGGCATGCCGTGCCCGTAGCGCGAGTCGGTGCCGACGAGGCCGATAGTCCCGTCGCCGGCGCCGCCGGCTTTGAGGCGGTCGGCGACTTTCTTCGCGGGGTCGTGGAGCATCAGTTCGAGGTCGTCGATTATCGAGACCTCTCGGACGTACTGGAGGTGGTTGCTGATGCCGACGTACAGCGTCGGCTCTTCGTCGGGATCGGCGAAGGCGACGAGGTAAGACGCGTACGTGGTGTCGTAGTTCGTGAGGTAACTGATGTACCGCGACTGGTGGAACGAGTTACCGTAGATGACCACCGCGTCGTATCCTTCCTCGCGCATGATAGCACGCGTTCGCTCCCACCTGTCGGCGTACTCGTCGTCAGAGAATCGTGGATAATACTTCGAACGGTCGTTGGGGTTCGCTAAGCGTAGGTCTGTCATGGGCCAGTGGTTGGGGGTTGCTATCACAAACCAAATAGTTTTGGTTAGGGTACCTCATCGACCGACACCCACTCGCGCTCAGACGTTGGGAATGACTTCGTCGCCGATGAGTTCGAGGCTCTGACGCACCGTCTCGTACGGGACGCCGGGCCAGTGCGACCGGAAGATGACGTGGCTGGCGTCCAGATCGCGCTCGTAGCGCTCGATTTCGGCGCAGATTTCCGCGGGCGTGCCGAGCAGAAACCGGTCCTCGGCGAGTTCGTCGAACGGACGGTGAAGGTCCTGCTCGTCGTCCATCGCGTCGTCCTGACCCCACGCGATGTACGACTGGTACTTCTCCCAGAGGTGGTCGCGGGCGACCGCGACCGCTTCTGCGTGGGTTTCGGCGACGAAAACCTCCCGCAGGACCGGCACGGCCGTCGACTCTCCGCGTTCGGTTCGAATCGGGTCGTAGAGACCGGTTTTCTGCTCGGATATCTCGCCGATAGTCGCGTGTGGGTTGACGAACCACGCGTCGGCCAGGCGGGCAGCCCGCTCGACGGCCGGAGTCGCGTTCGCGGCCAACCACACCGAAACATCGTCGGGACGCACCGGAATCGTCGCGTTCTCGACGGCGTAGTACTCGCCGTCGTAGGTGACGTCGCGCTCGGTCAGCAACCGCTTCGTGAGCCTCAGACAGTCGACCAGACGCCCGACGCGGTCGGCTTTCGGAACGCCGAAGGCGGCGAACTCGACGTCGCGGTATCCCGCGCCGACGCCGAGGACCGTCGGCCCGTCGTGGAGCGCATCCAGCGTGGCGATTCGCTCTGCGATGTCGACCGGGTGGTGAAACGGAAGGAGGACGATTCCCGTCCCGAGTTCCATCCGGTCGACCTCTGCGGTGAGCCGCGAGAGGAAGGGGAGCAGTTGAAGTTGCGTGAATTCTGATAGGTAATGCTGGCCCGCGCTGATGTGGTCGAATCCGACGTCGTCGGCGGTTCGAGCCAGCTCCAGCAACCCGTCTCGAAGTTGCTCAGCGGTCTCTTCGGCAGGCCCCTGCGGATTCAAATAGAGCCCAATCTTCATACACCACCCTCACTCGTGGCCTACTTAGGTGCTTGCCAGTCAACGGCGAGTCGACGGCCTCAACGCGCTCGTGTTGCGGACTAACGAGATGATCCCGACGGGTATTCCATTCGCCAACGAACGATATCCGTGTACGTTACCCCCCGGCGAGGCGGCGGCCCCCGAGCAGAACGAGCAACACGCCGAATCCGGAGACGACCAGGTACATCAGTGACGGGCTCGTCTGTATGAGATACGCGTTCGAGGGCTCCGACGGCGGGACGTATGCCGTGACTATCTCGCCTTCGGGATACCTGTCGACGAAGTCCTCCATGTCGGTTCGGAAGTCGCTCGACGGCTCACATCCGGAGCCGAGACCCGGACAGAGGTTCCTGCTCGTGTAACTTTCGCCGTCGACCGTGTAGCGGTACTCGACCATGACCGAGTAGTCGTCGGCGTCGTTGCTACTCCCGGTGTCGTCGGTGTCGACGACGCCCGACGAGACGACGGTGGCGTCGACTGCCTCCGCGTTCGCGGTGGCTTGCATCCCGCTGTAGTACAGATAGCCGCCGCCCGCGATAATCAGTACGCCCAAGATGATCGGGACGATTGGATGTGCGAACTCGCCGTCGCCGCCCGTCCCGGGACTCATGGGAGTTCCTCCGTCGGGAGCGACGCTTCTCGCGCTCGGTTCTCGATGCTGCGTCGGGAAGCCATATCGCCTCTAAAAATGGCAAGATAATAAAATTTGTAATTGACATTTCGGCGCGGGCGGTGCTGCTCACTCCGACGGGTCCGCGTCGACCGGCGACTCCTCCGTCACCGTCCCGGGTCCCTCGCGCAGTTGCTGCTCCACACGCTCCATGGCCTCTCGGGTCGCTCGGAGTTCCTCGACGAGTTCGTCCAGTTTCTCGGTCGCCGGAGTCGCGGCCGTGGCGGCCGTTTCGTCGCCCGGGGTTCTCCGGGACCGGGACCCGGAGGAGTACTCGTTGCTGAGGCGAGTTATCGTCTCTCGGACACGACCGGCGTTTTTGATGTTTTGGAAGCTGATTTCTGCGCCCGAACTGCCGGCCGTACTGATGTCGATGCTCCCGAAGTCGAACTGCGTACCCCAGAACGACTGACTGTACTCGGTGTTCTGAATCTTGTCGAGTCCGACGCTCTCGATGTTCGTGCTCATGACGCCTTTCTTGACGTACAGCGCCTTGTTCGTAACCACGTAGTCGGTGTTCTTGATTCCGAGCCAGGTTAACGGAAGAAAGAGCAGAATGAGAAAGCCGATGAGAACGACCGTGAGAATCACACCCCAGACGGCCGTCCCGACGATACTGACTGGAACGGGCTCGCCCAGCCACTGAATTTCTTCGTCGTCGTCGAGCGAGAGCCACTCAGGGACCTCGTAGTCGGTAGAAAGCGATGCCGCGTCGTCGGTTGTGGTGAGTGCGTCAGTCATGGATTCAGTGCAGGTGTCGCTCGATGCTCTCTGCGGTTTCGCGCATCCTCCGAGCTTCGTCGACGAGCGACTGGAGCGATTCGGGGGCAACGCCACCCAGACTCGATCGGGGTTCAGACCGCTTTCGGTCACTTGCCCGTGCCATCATCGTACGGAGCTGGCTGCGGAATTCGTCCGGTTCGTCCAGGTCCTCGACCGACAACTCGACGCCTCCCCCACCGGCCGTACTGATGAGAACCGTCCCGTAGTCGAAGGTGTTGCCGAAGAAGTCCTTTTTCAACTGCGTGTTCTGAATCTTGTCGACGCCGACGCGAGTGACGTTCTCCGACCAGACCCCGGTCTTCTTGTATATGTTCTGATTGGTGAGGACGTAGTCGGTGTTTTTCGTCCGGAGATACGCCTTGGTGGGGGCGACGGCCTGAAGGAGCGCCCACAGGACGGCGAGGCCCCACACGATGGGGTCTGGGACGGGCAGTGGGAGGTTCAGGGTCGTCGTGAGGGCGAACGCCGCGACGAACGCCGCAATCGACCAGAGGCCGAACGTCGCGACGCTCGAGATGATTCGACGGACTCGCGGGTGACCCGTCCAGACGATTTCCTCGTCTGGTTCGAGCGAGAGCCACTCGGGTATCGCGGTCATGTTCACCTCGTGGTGTGTCTGTGAACTAATAAGTTACGTCACTGATGGGTTAGCAGTGAACGTTCACCTTCCACTCTGTGATTCGAATCCCGCGGTTCGATTCGTCGAGCGCCGCGAAATGGCGGCGCACATCCCAGGTACTTATGCAATGAGAATCGACCATGGAGTTCACCCCGGGTGAAGACACGCTGGTACTCAGTGGAGACAACGGACGACGAAAAGGCTCCCAAGGGCACAAACAGGGTGGGCACAAGTGTCAACACGAGCAGACCCACCGGATAGCTAGCGGAATAGAATTCGGTACGTCGTGAGCCGATTCGTCATCGATGTATCAGTCCCAGTATTCGACTTCGGAGGTCGTCGGCGGAATCGTACGTCTGGTTATCAGTTGGGGCAAGCACTTCTTCGAGGGATCTCGTCCCGCCTTGTGTTTCGATTTCGTAGTCTCCGAAGGCATCAACCAGTTCATCTGTCGTGATTGGATAGTTCTGGGTTTCGAGTACTTCATCGAGGTCGCCAAGCCGCCCACCAAGGTCGCCGCTCATCGCACCGGCCTCGGTAGCCCGGTTCCGGACCTCCTCTCGCTTCCGCGCTGGCTGTTGTGGCTGCTCGTTGTTTTCGTTCTCGTCTTGGCTTCGTTTGTCGTCCGGCATCCTTACCAGTAGGGGCTCGATTCGGATAACTGTGTGGACGCTCGTCGGTGTGAACATCTCGAGTACATCCTGTAGGGAGCGCCGGCTTTGTCGAGGAGAGTCGTTTACCGTCTGATTGTATTCGCCACGAGTGCCATTCGATCAGTCGTCTTCCCGCTGTCGACTCGTGGAAAGAGAGGGCTATCGTGTGAACCCCACTACCGGTCAATGCGGGGCTGAACCTGAATCGGGGCCTAACTCTGCGTTTGACGGCTGAACTCGTGGAGCTTCGCTTCGATGAGTGTCGCAACGCGCTCGCTGTATCTCCAGAGTGCTGCGTTGAGTCGCTCTTCGGTCTCGTCGTCGAGATCGTCGGCCCCGCGAAGAACGGAGTCCTTCGTGATCTGTGGGTGGTACACACAGACCACTCCGAGTGAGGTATCCGAACTCGAGGCCCCCGCCGTGTGGATTCCGTACCGGTCGGTTCCCCAGACACCATCGCCCCCCTCTCGCTCCAGTTCGGAGTCGAGCGCATCGAGCAGTTGCACCTCTTCGGGGGAGAGGATGGGGTCGTCACCTTCGAACAGTTCAGTGTACACCTCCATCCGGGCACTTTTCGTCCACTGGTCCAGGTGGGAACGCGCCCGTAGTACGAGTTGTCGTTCGTCTGGAAACTCGACCATGGTCCTATGTGAACGGCTGGGGCAATCAACGTTCGTACGGTGGCGCTGGTCGATTCGTATAGTGGCGATGGTTCTGAATCAGAAAGAGAGTTTCTGCTCGGTCTCGACGGTTGGTGTTTCGTGGCGACGGTTGTCTAGCAAGACGTAGACGACACTGTATCGGAAGATATCGACGGCGAACAACTGAACTATCGAGAGGACCACGGACAGATTCGCCACGGCGACGACGAGGACACGCACATCCCTAGAGGGCGCGTTTATACAGTGGACATGACGGATCCGCACTTCGGAGAAGAGTGAAGTTATGCACTGGTCTACGCCGTGATGTCGACGACGACCCCGGGAAAAACAACTGTTCTTAGAGTCCTTTGCCCGTATCCCGGATGCGAGGTAGAACAAACATCAAACACGAACACCCCAAAAGAACGCGATTCCGAGGACGGTGACAACCGATAGCAGCAACTGTAACGGTGCACCGACGCGAATGAAGTCCGAGAACTTGTAGCCACCAGGCCCGTAGACGAAGAGATTCGTCTGGTAGCCGACGGGCGTCATGAACGCCGTTGAAGCCGCGAACGTCACAGCGAGTACGAACGCGAACGCGTTCGCGCCGATCGACTGTGCCGCACTGGCCGCGACGGGAATCATCAACACGACGCTCGCGTTGTTACTGATGACGCTCGTCAGGAGGCCGGTCGCGAGGTAGAACACCCAGAGGACACCGATCGCAGGCAAGAACGTCGCCGTGAAAGCAACGGCATCGCCGAGCAGCGCCGCAGCCCCGGTCTGCTGTAAAGCGATACCGAGGGGGATGACGCCGGCGAGGAGAAAGATCACGTTCCACTCGACCGACGAGTAGAGTTCGGTCGGTTTCAGGACGCCAGTGAAGACCATCGCCACGACGCCGGCAAGTGCCGAGACGACGATTGGGAGAATGTTTAGTGCTGGTAATGCGATCACACCGGCAATGATGCCGACCGCGAACGGGATTTTCTCGCTCCGATAGGTTACCTCGTCGAACTCGTGGGCGACGATGAAGTCCTCATTCTCGACGAGTCGAGTGAGGCTATCAGGCGGTGCCTGGACGAGGAGCGTGTCACCGACCCGGATACGGATGTCCTCAAACCGGTCCCGGACGACGTCACCACGGGTTCGAAAGGCGAGGACGTTCGCGTCGTAGCGCTGCCGGAAAGTCGAACTCGCGAGGGTCTCGCCGACGAGGAACGACCCCGACGGGATGACGACCTCGACGAGGACCGGTTCTTCCTCACCTGAATGCAGGTCGTCTTCGGTTCGAGGGCCGCCCGACAATGCGAGACCTTCCGCATCCATGATCCGTTCGAGCGTCTCCCTGTTCGTCCTGAGCCGAAGCGTGTCGTTCTCACGGATCTCCTTGCGGGCGAGCGGTTCTGAAAAGCGCTCGCCGTATCGGATCAGCTGTAACACGTCGATGTCGAGTTCGTCGTCTCCCAGTGCCTCTTCGACCGTCTGCCCAATCAACGGCGAGTTCGCAGGGACCACCACGTCTGCGAGGTACTCCTGGAGGGCGTATTCTTCGACGAGGTCCTCGTCAGCGGGGATCCGTTCGGGGAGCAGTCGAACGCCGACCGTCATCAGATAGAGGGACCCGACCGCGAAAACGATGACACCGAGTTTGGTGAACTCGAACATCCCGAACGCGTGCAGACCCAGCTCGGGAGACTCCGCCCCGAGTTGGGCCGCGATATCGCTTGCGAGGATGTTCGTCGACGTCCCGATGAGCGTCAACGTACCGCCGAGCATCGAGGCGAACGACAGCGGCATCAACAATTTCGACGGAGAGGTCCTCCCGTTGTGTGCCAGGTCGTTGATTACCGGGACCAGAATCGCGACGACCGGCGTGTTGTTGACGACCCCCGAGACGGGGGCGGTAATGCCGACCGTCGCCGCGAGTTGCTTGCGCCGGTCGTCCCCGGCGAATGCCGCCATCTTCCGGCCGAGCAACTGGACGATGCCGGTTCGGTTGATTCCGGTACTCAGGATGAGCATTGCTAAAACCGTGATTGTGGCTGGATTGGCGAAACCAGAGATTCCCTCTCGCGGAGAGATCTGTGTCCAGGGTTCGAATGTGATCAACAGAACCATCACCAGAATCGCGGTGACGTCGATGGGGAACCACTCAGTGGCGAACAACACGAGTGCGAGGAGGATAATTGCAAAAACGACGAGCATCTCTGCCGTTACAGACTGTAAGCCGAGACCCTGGACTGACGACGAAACGATAGAGAAGCCCACATCAAATAGAGACGCTGACGCGGGAAAAGGACTGGTATGTACACCAGCGAGGTGACGGGAGTGACACTCCACGAACTGCCTTGGGACGACGTCCCGAGACGCTCGCCTTGTTCCTCTGGAGAAATTGATTGTTCACACGATCACGAGGAGGAATCCGACAACACGATGGGTGCCCGGAATGCGGGGCAGAATGCATCGTTTCGACGGTGGCAGAAGAGTGAATTTGCGGATGAGACCTGCTCGAACACGTGATCAACGGGAAACGCAGTCACCAGCTCAACTCGAGAGAGACGTAGTTTGACACCGACACCCACTGACGGGCTCCCCTACGACTCTGTGGCCACGCACAGGAGGCACTCCGAGGGAGACGCGGTTCGAACGGCGGTCGATACCCAGCGAGCGAACGAGCACGAGATTAGTGAAGAAGAGAAAGTATGACTTCGACAGAAGACTCGGAGAGTTCTGTCGAATCAGGCGGTTTTTCTCATAGAATCACCCATGCGGTCGTCCATACACCAGATTATTCTTTTTATGGACATTCGTCTAAATATCCCTCCCAAAATTATAACAATTCGAAAGTCTTAACCGTGGAGTGAGTCTGTGTTTAGTTGCAATGGCAAACGGTAAGGTTGATTTCTTCAACGACACTGGCGGCTACGGTTTCATCTCGACGGACGACTCTGACGACGACGTGTTCTTCCACATGGAGGACGTTGGCGGTGAAGATCTGACGGAAGGGACCGAGATCGACTTCGACATCGAACAGGCCCCCAAGGGCCCGCGCGCGACGAACGTCGTTCGCGCCTAATTCAAGGTTTACGTAGTCGCCAGAGAGGCGACGCTGTAACTTTGTTCCATTTCTGAACCAGTATCCACCCAGAGCGACAGCAAAGAGACGACGAGACTGCTGGGATGACCGCACTGGTTCGAGACGTTACGCCCAGTTCCCGAAACACGGAGACAGGGGTTTCAGATTTCAAGTTCATATCGGTGGAAGCCTCGTATTGTGACGTAGTGATGCCCTATTGGAGTAACCATTCGGGGCCAATTGGCGGGAGCTCTCGGACGCCGGCGAAACCCGACAAGGCGGGTGAGGTAGTTAGCCGCCCCGTTGAAGGCGGAACTGCCGGGTACGAACACGGAGTAGAGGGGCTTCATGAGCGGACGACGGGGAGCGCGATACGTGAGGCCTCCAAGATGGCGAACGCCCTTCGGCGCGAGTTGGCCGAACACCAAGTGACAGTCAATTACGGACGGGTGGGCACTTACCGGAGGTGGACGTCCAGCGGAGGCAGTTGACGAGCATCTACCGTGTTCGTCCTGTCAACACGACTCGTCTAGACGCAGGCACCCAGCAATGAGTCGGGCCGATCGCGACGGAAGCGCGAGACCTCAACCCTCGAAGTCGCCGTCGTATCGTTCGTAGGTGATGGTCAGTCGTCCCGGCGTCCGGCGCTTCGCTGCATCTCGAAGCGACTGGAACTCTTCCAGGAGTTCGTTGGCGTCATCCGTCCCCTCCCGAACCCTCCGTGATTCTTCTCGAATCGTGTCGTATACCTGTTCGAGAAGGCGTTGTGCGGCGTACGAATCGGTCTTCGAGTCTATTTCGAAGGAAGCCTCGTAGTGGGACATACTCGTGGTGGGTTCTCCACCGAAATAACTCCCTACATGTCTCACGGTGGGACTCGTTTTTTGATCCGGGATTATTCTCGTCCCCTCAGACTCACCAGTTCGAACAGCAGTAAGAATACTCTCAGGGTCGCTTCCATCGAGGACGTTCGTTTCGCATTGCGCCGGTTGAAGCCTCACTAGAGAGTGCCCTATCGGGCGATAGTTTGTCGGCCGTCATCTGTGGTCAGTCGAAGAAAATCACGAGACTGCGGCCGTCAAAGTGCGAGGGATGGGATTCGAACCCATGGACCCCTACGGGAGCGGGTCTTAAGCCCGCCGCTTTTGGCCTGGCTCAGCCACCCTCGCGCGTCTCTCGGTTTCGGGCGTCTCCGCAAGTGATTTTCGGTCTCGCGGTTACCAGTCGACGCTCAACGTCCCGTCGCCCTCCGGGTTCGGCGCGATCTCCTCGTCGGTTCGTCTGTCGATGACGTGGATGACACCCCGCCCTTTCTTCGCCGGGCAGATTTCCGCGGCGCGTATGTTCTCGTCGAGTTCGTCCTCGCCGACGAAGTACGACCGCGGACGAGCGAGCCCCGAGACGATGTCCATCTCCCAGTTGGCGGCGACTTCCGCACAGCGTCCCGCGCCGAAGCACTTGTTGGCCTCGAAGATTATCTTGTACGGCTTCTCCTCGACTGGGGGGGCGTCCGCGTCGCTCCCGATGTCGCTCGGCTTCGTGACGCCGTCGTCGGTCATCGGTTCTGGGTTGGCGACCCGCTGCCTTTCGTCTGTCGGTCTGCGAGTCTCATCGACGGGGACGATTCGCCGGGGGGTCTGCCACCCGCGCGGCGCGTGGTCGAGTCATCGAGTGTCGAGTGAGCGACCAGCACTGATTCGTCGCGACTGCGAGACGGTCGGAGATGATTACTTCACCCTGGAAAGACAACTTGCCAGGGCCATGGCTATCATTTCCCACGGGGCTTTCTCGGCCCACCTCCGCCGACTGGACCGAGACGCGCTGGCCCGCTTCGTCGCCGACGTGTGGACCGCCCGTGGGTGGCGTACCGAAATCGAATCCGACGCCTCGGTCGTCGTCGCCACCGACGCCGACGGAATCGAGCGACGCCTCCTCGTGGTCGACGCACGGAGACGATTCGGCCGCCGGAGTGTGCTGTCCGGTCACCGGCCACCAGTGCCGACGGGCCGTTCGGTCGACACGGTGGTCGCCGCCGACGCCGACGCCACGGCCACGCTCGCAGACGACCTGGATGCACGCCTCGTCGGCCCCGACGACCTCCACGGGATGGTCCTGTACGGCGTCGACCGCGACGACTGCGAGCGACTGTTTCAGACCCACCTCGGCACCTCGCACCTCGTCGAACCGCTGCCGGCCGAGACGAGTGGCCGCTTTGCACGCGGCCCGCTCGTGGTAACGCTCGTGGTGGCCTGTCTCGTGGTCGTTTCGGGGGCGGTCGCCCTGGGACCGACGCTGGCCGGGTCGGGGCTCGAAACCGACTCGGAGCCGGTTGGGACCCCCACGGCGGACGTCCCGCCGACGCCGACACCGGAGGGTGACGCCCGGAGAACCGACAGCGAGAGCGAGACTACGATCGACGGGCGGTATCCGCCTGGAGTCACGACATCGGGGGTCGAAGACGCGGAGCGATTGACGGACGCGCACACGGCCACGCTCGGCGGTCGCTCCTACGAGTGGGAGATTCTGCACGAGGAGTACGTCGACGGTCGATACCGGGGAGGCGTGCGCGAACAAGTGTTCGTGGAGAGTCCGACGCGGTACGTCTCGAGCATCGACCGAATCGGCCAACTCGGGACCAGGCCGTTCCTGGTAACGTCCAGAGAAATGTACGCGGACGGGAGTCACCGACACGTCAGGCGACTCGGGGACGAGACGGGATACGAGAGTAGCCCGCTTCGCGCCGAGGAGTCCAACCTGATGACCGAGCGCGAGGCCATCGCTCTCGAAGCCCTGCTCACGACGTGGTATTCGGAGGCCGTTCCGTACCCGACTTCACAGTCCTCGACGACGAACGGGAGCGAGGAAGGTACCCGACAGTTGTACCGAGTGTCCGGATGGGAGACCCGGCACGACGGCGTTCGAGACTACCGCGTCGTCGCCATCGCCGACTCCCGGGGCTTCGTCTCGTCTCTCCGGGCCGAGTACGACGTTCCGACCCAGAACGCCACGGTGATGATTTCCATGCACTACTCGGGAGTCGGCACCACCGACGCCTACGAGCCACTGTGGTACGACAACACGACGCAGCAACAGTCGACCGGGAACGAAACCACGACGGGATAGCGTCGACAGAAGGCCAAACAGGCGGCGTTCGGTCGGCTCGGCGGTCCTTGCGTCCGAACGCGAATCGACCTAGAGTCGAACCGTTACTGGCAGCCCGTGGTGCGAACGCGCGAAGGGGACTCAGTACTCGATGTCGATCGATTCGATGACGACGTCCTCACGGGGCTTGTCGTTTCGACCGGTCGGAACCGCCCCGATATCTCGAACGACGTCCATGCCGTCGGTGACTTTTCCGAACACCGAGTGCTTGCCGTCGAGGTGGGGCGTCGAGTCCAGCGTGATGAAGAACTGGGAGCCGTTGGTGTTCGGTCCGGCGTTGGCCATCGACAGGACGCCCGGCCCGTCGTGGGTGAGTTCGTCGTGGAACTCGTCGTCGAACTGGTAGCCCGGACCGCCGCGACCGGTTCCGGTCGGGTCTCCACCCTGAATCATGAAGCCGTCGATGACGCGGTGAAAGATGACGCCCTCGTACAGTGGCTCGCCCTGGATAGTCTCACCCGTCTCGGGGTCCGTCCACTCTTTGCCCCCAGTCGCCAATCCGACGAAGTTGTCGACCGTCCGCGGTGCCCGCTCGGCGTAGAGTTCGGCCGTGATGTCGCCGTGGTTCGTGTGAATCGTCGCAGTCGGGTTGTTCATATCCCACCAGTCGGCGTCGGCACTGAAAACCCTACTGCTGTGGGTTTCCGAAGACCTATTCGGATGGTGTTAGTTCGACGAGTATGAACCGAAAAACGCTGCTCCTCTCGGTCGCCGTCGTCGCGCTCGTCCTCCTGGCGGGGTGTGCCTCCCTGACGGTCGAGTCAGAGGTCGACGCGGACGGCGGTATCGAGCGGTATCAACTCCAGATAAACACCTCCCAGACGGTGTACGGCTTCCTCAACGAGGGTGCCAAAGAGAACGGGTACGACGGCCTCCGCGAGCAGTTCGAGGGCGAGTTCAACGAGTCGCGCGCTGAGTCGGTCGAGTACGACGAGGACTTTCAGGGCGACGACGTGACCATCACGCTCACCGTCGAGGGCTACGAACCCGGTCCCGACTCGAACATCTCGGTCGAAACGACCGACTCGTCGGTCGTATACGAGGACACGACGTTCGTCAACGAGTCCGGACAGGGGGCCGAAACCGGCTTGCTCTCCGGACTGAGCGTCCACTACTACGTGACGATGCCAGGCGAAATCACGGACTCGAACGCCGACGACGTGGACGGCCGAACCGCCGAGTGGCACGAAACCGGTTCCGACGCGATGACCGACAACCCGATTCGCGTCGAGAGCAAGCGTCCCTCCGCGCTCGAAACACCCGGCTTCACGCCGATTGTCGCGCTTGCCGCGCTGGCACTCTTCGTCGGTACGCTCCTCGCTCGCCGGCGATAGTCGAAACGTAGCCCGGGGAGACGAGAGGCGGCCCGCAGGTACATCACCTCGGCGGGAGAAGACCGAGCATGCACACTGTCGAGCGACTCACGCTCGCACGACTGCCATCGGGCGTCTCGGTGGAGACTACCGTCCACGTCTACGGTGACGACGCCGAGGGTCCGACGCTGTACGTGCAGGCGGCCCAGCACGGCCGGGAGATAAACGGCACGGAGGTCCTCCGACGGGTCCACGATCGACTGGACCACGAGGCGCTGACCGGAACCCTGGTGGCCGCTCCGGTCGCCGACCCGCTCACGTTCGACCGGGTCTCCTACACGACGCCGGAGGAACTCGACTCGGTCAACTCGAACATGAACCGCGCGTGGCCCGGAAAGGACGACGGGACGCTCCACGAGCGGATGGCCGCTCGACTGTGGGAGTACGCGGGCGAGGCAGACGCGATCGTCGACCTGCACACCGGGAGTCCCGAGATGCTCACGCACACGGTCTACCTCGCGGGCGACGAGGAGTCTCGACGACTCGCGGAGGCGTTCGGCGTCGACTTCCTGCTCGCCGAACAGGCGGGCGAAGACGCACACAACGAGTGGGCACGGCGAAACTTCGACGGCAAACTCCGCGTCGCCGCAACTCGCGAGGGGATTCCGTCGATAACGCCGGAACTCGCGCACAACAGACAGTTCGTCGAGTCGGCCATCGAAGCCGGCGTCGCGGGCGTCTTCGGCGTCCTTCGCTCGCTCGACGTGCTCGCCGGCGACCCCGACGTTCCCTCCGAGCCACGCGTCTTCCACAATCACCTCGGGCGGGTGACCGCCACCGCGTCGGGGCTCTTCCACCCGAGTGACGACCTCGAACTAGGCGACGAGGTCGACGTCGGCGACTTCGTCGGACGCGTCTACGACCCGACGACCTACGAGGTGCTCCAGCGCGTCGAGACCGAGCGCGCGGGAGTGGTTTACTCGGTGCGTCGGGAAGCGACAGTCACGGCGGGCGGGACCCTCGTCGGTGTTGCGCTCGCTGCCGACGAGTGAGCGGCTGGAACAGTCCGGAACGCGGCCGACCGCCACCGACCCGGCGTCGGCGACCGCTCGCTCGAGCCGCGACCACCGCGCTCAGAACGACTGCAGTTCTTCGAGGACGGCTTCGGCGCTGCCGTCGGCGATGACTTCGCGGGCCAGTTCCAGGCCGGCGTCGAGGTCGGCCACGTCCTCGCGGGCGTAGA
>JBNJGG010000041.1:0-18648 GCA_051747545.1 Halobacteriota archaeon
GAACCGGGGGCCCAGCGGGCCTTCGTCGTCGCGCGGGCCCTCTGCGACCACGACGTGTACGTGACGAACAGTCAGTCGCCGACCGTTGTCGAGGAGTGTCTGATGCGGTCGGCATCGACCGTCGAAGAGGCGCTCGACTCCGGCAGTCGGGTGCTGGTCGTTCCCGACGCGCTGAACACGTTGCTCGTCTAGGCAGGACAGGCGAAAGCGGGGGCTCAGTCGCCACGTTCGACGAGCACGTCGTCTGAGTCGTCGCCGAGTTCGGCCACGACCCGGCGGTGAAACTCCCTGAGGGCGGCGCTCTCGTCTGCTGCGAGAACCACGTCGCTCGCCATCAGCGTCGCCAGTCCGAACGCCCTCGGGGAGGGCGTGTCGACGGTCTCGACGGAGAGTTCGACCTCGCCGCGGTGAATCGCTCCGAGAACGTCTCGAATACCGTCCACGTTGAGTTTGTCCGCCAGCAGTTCGCGGTACGTCTCCTCGATGACGGCGAAGTCGTCCAGACTCTCGGCGAACGAGAGGAGCATGTCGCTCGACACCTGTTGCTGGGCGGCGGTCTTCTCGTAGCCCTTGTACCGCTTGAGAATCATCAGCGACCGGGTGGCGTTGATTCGGAAGTAGCGTTTCAGGAGGTCGGTGCCGTCGAGGGCGGCCCTGAGGTCCGCGGCGACGTCGTCGGGGTCTATCGACCGGAGGATGCCGGCCACGTCGACCTTGCGGTTCAGCGGCATCGACATCGAAAAGCCGTTGTCGGCGACGGCGACCTGAACGTTCGCGTTAGCTCGACTCACGGCGTGGTGGGCGACGAGACGGGAGAGGCCGTCGTTGAATCGCCGACCGTAGGTCGAGTGGACGTAGTACTTTCGCCTGTAGCGCTCGCGGTCGAGTTCGACTTCGACGGCGATTCGTTCGGGCGTGTTGACGCTCTCGGGTCCGAGATACCGAACCTGTGCGTCGAACATACGGGCGATTGCTCGGACGCTGTTCTCGTCGAGCGGGAAGTCGCGAAGCCAGTCGCGGACGGCCGGTTGGCCACCCGATTCGTATCGAACGAGGAGGCCACTCTGAAACGCGGCGAGTTCGCGGCCGAGGTCGTACGAGAGCGGGAGGCGCTCGGAGAACCACGAGGGGACGGTCGGGCGGGCGCTCGTCCGGTCGACGTACACCTTCGTCCCGCGCCGGTAGCGGAACTCGAAGTGGTCGCCGCCGAGGACAAACACGTCGCCGGTTTCGAGGGTGTCGAGGTAACCCTCGTCGAGTTGACCGACCCACTCGTCGCCGCCGCGGACGAACACGTCGCACGTGAAGGAGTCCGGGATGGTGCCGACGTTCGTCAGGTAGATGACACGGGCGAGTCGACCGCGCTTGCCCACGAGCGCTCGACCCACCGGGAACTCCTCGTAGTGGTGCTCTCCGTCGGGCGGGTCGTTCTCGTCGCGCCAGACCTTCGCGTAGACGTGTCGGTCTTCGAGGCCGTCGTAGTCGGCGGTCAGGTAGCTGAAAATCTCCTCGAAGTCGCCGTCGGAGAAATCCCGGTAGGGATAGGCCCGGCGAAGCGTCGCTCGAATCTCCGCTTCGGGTTGGACCCCGTTGATAGCCATCCCGTAAACGTGCTGACAGGCCACGTCGCGGGCGCGCTCGGGGACGAACACCCGGTCGACGAACCCCTGTTCGGCCTTTCGGAGCATGACCGCGCACTCGACGAGTTCGTCGCGATCGAGTGCGAGCACGCGACCCTCGACGGTCTGGCCGACGCGGTGGCCGGCGCGGCCGACCCGTTGGAGCAACGCCGCGACCGACTTGGGAGAACCCACCTGCACCACGAGGTCGACGTGAGGCATGTCGATGCCGAGTTCCAGACTCGTCGAGGTCGTCACGACGTCGAGGTCGCCGTTCTTGAGGTGCGTTTCGACGGTCTGGCGCTGGGTCTTCGAGAGACTGCCGTGGTGACACCCCGAGTTCGACCCGTCGTAGCCGTCGTAGCGCTCTCGAAGCGTGTGGAGGACGCGTTCGGCACCCGAGCGGGTGTTCGTGAAGACGAGGGTGTTGGTGTGCGACTGGACGAAGTCGTCCAGTCGGTCGTAAAAGCGGCGCTGAACGACGTCGGGCGGCGTGTTCACGAGGTCGTCGGTCGGACACTCCAGTTCGATGTCGAAGTCGCGGGCGAAGCGGGTGTCCACGATTTCGCACGGGCGTCTCGACCCGTCCACGTTCCCGACGAGGAAGTCCGAGACGGTCGAGAGTGGCTCGACCGTGGCCGAACAGCCGATTCGCGTCGGCGACTCGGCAACGAGGTTTTCGAGGCGTTCGAGACTCACCGACAGGTGCGTCCCGCGCTTGTTGTCGGCGAGGCTGTGAATCTCGTCGACGACGATGTACTCGACGGTTCGGAGCTTCTCTCGAAACTTCGGGGAGTTGAGCAAGATGGCGAGCGTCTCGGGCGTCGTGTTCAGGACGTGCGGCGTCGTCTCCAGCATGGCCTGTCGCGCCCGGCTGTCGGTGTCACCGTGACGGATGGCGTGCCGGATAGGGACTGACGCTGCGTCGGAACCCTCGCCGTCGACACCGACATCATTGCCAGCGACATCGTCACCGTCGACATCGACATCCGTCTCGACCGCCGACCGTATCTCGGCGATTCCCTCCAGCGGCCGGGTCAGGTTTCGATGGATGTCGTTGGCCAGCGACTTCAGCGGCGAGACGTACAGGCAGTACACCGAATTCTGCAGACCGTCCTCGCGCTCTCGCTCGCGTCGGAACAGTTCGTTGATGATGGCCGTAAACGAGGCGAGCGTCTTGCCCGACCCGGTCGGCGCGCAGATGAGCGCGTGTCGGCCCTCGTGGATGTGGGGAATCGCCTCGCGCTGTGGCGGGGTGAAGAAGCCGCCGTTGAGCGGGACGTACTCGCCGAACTCGCGGACCCACCACTCGCGGACGGCGGGTTCGAGGAGGTCGAGCACGTCTTCGTCGGCGACGTCGACCGTTTCGGGGTCGAACTCGACGCCCGAA
Source organism: Halobacteriota archaeon (assembly GCA_051747545.1). Classification (GTDB taxonomy): domain Archaea; phylum Halobacteriota; class Halobacteria; order Halobacteriales; family Haloferacaceae; genus JBNJGG01. The sequence goes on from JBNJGG010000041.1 coordinate 3,010, forward strand.
GTCACCACCAACTCGCGCGTGCGCTCCCTCATTGGTGGTCTGTGGGACCGTGTGGGTAAGTGGGTTTTGTCCGACCGGAGGACGGCAGCCGCCGCGTCCACCCGAAGACCCTTCCCCCACCGACGACGAGGGAGCGACATGCACGTCACCTTCCTCGGGACGGGAAGCGCGATGCCGAGTCCCGACAGGGTCCAGACCGGCATCCTGCTCGAGGCCGACGACCGGACGCTGCTGGTCGACTGCGGGAGCGGCGTCCTGCATCGGTTGAGCCAGAGTGAACGGGGGTACGAGGACGTTTCGTCAGTCCTGCTGACTCACCACCACCTCGACCACGTGTCTGACCTGCTGCCCCTACTCAAGGCCCGGTGGTTGGCCGGAGAAGAACATCTCGAAGTCGTCGGCCCGGCGGGGACGAAACGACTCGTCGATGACCTGCTGGAGGCCCACGACTACCTGCAGGGCAGAGTTGACCTCGCAGTCCGAGCGGTCGATGCGGCCGAACCCTTCGAGGTCTCCGGCTTCGTCGTGGAGGGGTTCGAGACCAGACATTCGATGCCGTGTCTCGCCTACAGGTTCGACGACCGGTTCACCTACAGCGGCGACAGCGAGGCGTTCGACGGGCTCGCCCGCTTCGCCGACGGCTCGGAGGTTTTGGCCCACGACTGCTCGTTTCCCGACGAGGTCGACGTGTCCAACCACCCGACGCCGTCACAACTCGGAGCGGCCCTCGCCGGGTGCGACGTCGGCCGCGTCTATCTGACGCACCTGTACCCTCACACGAACGGCAAGCACCAGGAGATGCTCGACAGCGTCGCCGCCCACTACGACGGCGACGTTCGCATCGCCCGCGACGGCCTCCGCGTCGAGGTCACAGAATAACGGCGAGTCGAGGGCGGAGAACGTGCGACCGAACTACCCGATTTTCGTCCCCGGCGACTCGCCGTCGAGGAACGCCGCGAGGCCCTCGGGGCCGAAGACGTGTGCCGGCGCGCCCAGTTCGAGAAGCGCTCGAACTTTCGCGGCCATCCCACCGGTCACGTCCGTCGCGTCGCTCTCACCGAGTGCGTCGGCGACGGCGTCGAACGTGTGAATCTCGGGGACCACGTCGCCGTTCGCGTCGAGGACGCCCGGGACGGTCGAACAGAGTCCGACCCGGTCGGCGTCGAGTCCCGAGGCGAGCGAGACGACGAGTTCGTCGCCGCTGACGACGGTGACGCCGTGGCCGGCGTGGGCGACGACGTCGCCGTGGAGTACCGGGACGAATCCTTCTTCGAGCAGGGTCTCGACGGACCCCAGCGGGAGGGCAAGTTCGCCGCCCGCGCTTCGAGATGCGACCGACAGCGGGTTGACCGGGAGGGCGGCCACACCCCGCGCGTGGAGCGCGTCGACGACGCGCCCGTTGAGACGACCCATCGCGCCGTGGATGGCGAGGGCGGCACCGGCGTCGGTCGTGCCCGCGTCGGTGGTCACGCCGTGGGCCTCGGCGTGGTGGTGACCGAAGCTCCCGCCCCCGTGGACGAGGACCAGGTCGTCGACGTCGGCGCTGGCGAGGGCGTCCGTCGTCGCCACGAGCGCGTCCTCGTCGAGCGTTTCGGGGCGTTCCTTGTCGGTGACGACGCTCCCGCCGAGTTTCAGGACGACGAGCATCTACACCTCCGCCCGGACGCCCTCGGTCGCCAGTTCTGCCCGGAAGGCGTCCTCGCATCCGGGAGTGAATCTGAGCGCCGTCTGCGTCTCCAGCGTGGGGTCGAGCGCGACGATACAGCCACCGCCGCCCGCGCCCGTCAGTTTCGCCCCGTAGGCACCCGCCTCGCGGGCGGCCCACACCATCGTGTCGAGCGAGCGCGAGGAGACGCCGAGCGCTTCGAGCAGGCCGTGGTCGAAGTCCATGAGGCGACCGAGCTCTTCGAGGAGATCTTCGGGAGCGTCGGCGTCGGGGTCGACACCCTCGAACAGGCGCTCGCCGGTGCGAACGATGTCACCGATGGTCTCGACGGTTCGGGCGGCGAAATCGTACTCCTCTCGGAGTTGTCCCACGCCGGCGACGAGGTGTCCGGTGTCGCCCGCGCCGCCGTCGAAGCCGATGACGAAGGGGAGTTTCGGCGTCGAGAGCGTCCGGCAGTCGTCGCCCTCGACGCGGACGGCCCCGCCCATGGTCGAGCAGAAGGTGTCTGCACGCGAGGCCTGTCCGTCCTGCACCTCGTACTCCGCGCGGTAGGCCCGGTCTGCGAGCTCCTCGGGTTCGAGTTCGACGCCGAGTTCACGCGTCGCGGCGTCGATTCCCGCGACGACGACGGCCGCCGACGACCCGACACCCGCCCCGAGGGGGATGTCGCTGTCGATGGTGATGTCGAACCCCGCGTCGGGAGCGGCCGCCGCCTGACGGGCCTGGCCCACCGCGGCGTCGACGTAGCCCATCGCGGCCTCCATGAGCGGTCTGGGCACGTTCACGTCGGGTCGGTCGTCGGTCGGCCCGGAGTACTCGACGGTGAAGCCGTCGAGACTGAGGTCCGAGGCAGTGACTCTGACGTGGTCGTCCTCACGCGCCTCGACGGAGACAGTCGCTCGCCGCTCGATGGCGCACGGGACGGCCGGTTCGCCGTAGACGACGGCGTGCTCGCCGAAGAGATACACCTTCCCAGGGGCGCTCGAGACAGTCATTGACGAGACTCTCGCGGTGGGGGATAACAGTAGTTCCGGCTTGGACGCATTCGAGACTCCGAGAGTGGGACCCCGGGAGCCGACCCGCCTCGCGAACGTCGCCGACGAACCACCCGCTAGTCGGGTTCACCCTCGTGGATGGTCGCTTCGACGTCGGTCCCGAAGAAGCGACCGACGACCCGCCCGAGGTCGAGCGAGCGAAGCCGGGTGGGAAGCGGCCCGTCGCCGAGCGCCAGTCTGACGCCCCGTCCGGGGCCAAACCCGAGTTCCCCTTCGAGGTCCACCCGGCTCCGCAGGAGTTCGCCGTGGAGGACGGTGTAGCTGTCGAGGGAGAGTGCGCGCCACCGGGTTCGACCACGTCGAACGTCGAGTGCGAGGTCGGGGGCCACTTCGCCCTGCAGGCGGGTTCGGAGGTGGGTCGCGTCGGACTCGACGGCGATGTCTGCGACCGACTTGGGGTAGCCCCACAGTTCGGAGCCGACGATTCGAGAGTCCTCGGTCGTCACCGGGAGGTCGACGACGTAGCCCCCGAATCCGCCACCGGGGAGCGGGATGCCGAAGGCCCGTCCCCCAACCGGGACGACGACCGCGAACTCGCTGTAGGGGGCGAGGTCGCCCGCCTCGTGGTAGTCGATGCCGGCGAGGACGACCAGTCCGCGAGTCGGTGACACGCGAATCGGGCGCACCTCGCGGGGAACGATACGCCGGAGTGCCGACCAGCGGGCAGTCACGACCGCACCGGCGAGGTCGCACTCGCATCTGAGGGGAAGCGAAATCTCGCGTCCCGACGAGAGGGTCGCCGGTCGCTTGCCCCCGTCTGACGTTCGTGTCATACAGTTTCAATAACCGGCGACGACAATGAGCGTTGTCACCGACGGCAGATTCGACGGGTCGGTTCACTTGGCAAAACAGCCACGGTGTCCGGCGCGCTTCACGCGAAGTCGTCCAGTTCCTCGAGCTCTTCGATGTCGTCGCCACCCGTCACCTTCCGGGCGACGACGGCGATGACGACGAGGAGCGCGAGGCCGACGAGGAGCGCAATCCCCCTGTTGCAGTCCGCGGATTCTTCCGCTGCTTCGACGTCGACTTCGACGCTCCCCTCGTCGTCGCTCTCGCCGGATTCGAGGCCCGGAACGTCGCCGACGCTCGAGGGGCCGAACTGGAGGTCGCTACCGTCGAGGTGGACTTCGAGGAACGTGAACTTCTTCTGAGCCATACCGTACATGACGACGAGGAGACTCTTATCGGTTGTGCCACCGGTGCATTCATGTTCGGCGTCAGAAAGGAACAGGTATGAACCCGGCACAGCGAGACTTCCTGGAGTCACTCCTACGGACGCCCAGTCCGGCGGGCTTCGAGACCCGCGGACAGCGGGTCTGGGTGGACTACGTCCGGGAGTTCGTCGACGACGTACGGGTCGACGACTACGGTAACGCGGTGGCAGTCCACGAGGGGAGCGTCGACGACCCGAAGATCGCGCTCACCGGGCACGCGGACGAAATCGGTTACATCGTCCGCCGGTTCGAAGAGGACGGCTTCCTCAGGATATCCCCAATCGGGGGCGCAGACCGAACCGTCTCGAAAGGCCAGCACGTCACCGTCCACGCTGACGATCCGGTGGCAGGCGTCGTCGGGCAACTGGCGATCCACCTCCGAACGGCCGACGAGGAAGCGTACGAAGACCTCGAAGCACAGTTCGTCGACGTCGGGGCGACCAGTGAGGAGGAGGCGCGCGAACTGGTCGACGTGGGCGACCCCGTGACCGTCAACACGACCGTTCAGCAGTTACATGGGACGCGAATCGCGGCGCGCGGGATGGACAACAGCGTGGGGATGTGGGCCGCCGCCGAGGGGCTCCGGAGAGCCGTCGAAACCGACGTGGCCGCGACCGTCTACGCCGTCAGCACGGTCCAGGAGGAACTCGGACTTCGCGGAGCGCGGATGGTCGGCTTCGACCTGGCTCCGGATGCGGTCGTCACGGTCGACGTGACTCACGCGACGGACACCCCGGACGTCCCCGACAAACAGCAGGGACCGGTCGAACTCGGAGGAGGCCCGGTCGTCGGACGGGGCAGCTCCAACCACCCGACGCTGGTCCGCCTCGCACGCGAGGCGGCCGAAGAGGCGGCGGTCGACGTACAGCTGGAGGCGCTCGGCATTCTGAGCGGGACCGACGCAGACGCCTTCTACACCGCCCGTGGCGGGATTCCGTCGCTCAGTCTCTCCATCCCGAATCGGTACATGCACACGCCGGTCGAGGTGGTCGACGCCGACGACCTCGACGACCTCGTGGTGCTGCTGGGTTCGCTCACAGCGGTGGCGGCAGACGCCGACGGCTTCGGCGTCGATATCTGACTCAATCAGTGGACACCCACCCCCGAGCACAAACCTCACCAGTGGGCTTCCACCCTCGAGCACAAACGAGAACACGCCCGAGCAGTCGAAGGGCGTGGAGTCGACGGCTGTGTGCGCCCGTGGCCCGTAGCCGTAGCGAAAGAAAACCGTTAAACGTCGCCGTGGGGTCGGTTTCGACATGGCAGGAACCATCGAAGCACTCGTTCCAGGTGGGCAGGCCAACCCCGGCCCACCGCTCGGTCCCGAATTGGGGCCGACTCCCGTCAACGTACAGGACGTTGTCAACGAGATCAACGAGCAGACCGCCGCGTTCGACGGCATGGAAGTGCCGATCACCGTCGAGTACGAGGACGACGGATCGTTCACCATCGAGGTGGGTGTCCCGCCGACGGCGGCGCTCATCAAGGACGAGGCAGGATTCGAGACTGGGAGCGGTGAACCCCAGAATGATTTCGTCGCCGACATGTCCATCGAACAGGTGAAGAAGGTGGCCGAGCAGAAGCAGTCGGACCTGCTGTCCTACGACCTGCGGAACGCCGCCAAGGAAGTCGCTGGGACGTGCGTGACCCTCGGCGTCACCATCGAGGGCAACGACGCCCGAGAGTTCAAAGAGCGAATCGACTCGGGCGAGTACGACGACGCCTTCGAGAACTGAGCGTCGACCCAATCGACAGCGTTTTGACTTCTCCTTCGCGGTTTTCGACGACCCTCGTAGCTGAGGCGTCGGTGGCCCGACGATTCTCACAGCTACTGGCTCGTCCTCCTCGGACTTGCGATTAGCGTCGTCGCCGTCCTCTGGGCCAAGAAGTCGGGAAATCAGCCGCCTGACCTACGTGAGGTGACCGCCAACTGATTTGACGTCAGTCCTCGACGAGTCTGACCGCCGCGCCGCTTCGCTCGTCGGTCGCGCGGGCGGCGACGACGATGCCGTCGTCGTCGACGAGCGGTTCGGCGCTGACCCGGCCTCCGGGTACGTCGTAGGTCCACACGCGCTCGCCGGACGCAGCCTCGACGGCGTGCAGATTGCCGTCGTACGACCCGACGAGGATTCTGTCGTGGGTCACCGTCGGTGACCCGATAATCCAGTCGTCGGTTTCGTAGGCCCAGTGTTCGTCGCCGGTGGCGACGTCGAGGGCGTGTAGCTTCGTGTCGTGGCCGCCGATGTACAGCACGTCCGCGTCGGTGTCGATAGAGGAACCACCCATGACCATGTCAGCCGTCTGGATAGCCCACTCTTCGGTGCCGTCGTCGAGTGCGACCCGATAGACGCCACCGTCCCACGACCCGAAGAACGCCGACCCGTCGTAGGTCGCGATTGGTCCCTTGATTGCCCGCGCCGTCTGGAACGTCCAGAGCTGGTCGAGTTCCGGGTAGGACCACCCGTAGAGGTTGCCGTCGTTCGAGCCGACGACGAGTCGACCCGCCTCGCGGTCGATGGCGATAGTCGAGTGCGGGTGGTCCGTGGGCGTCCCGTCGTAGAAGACGCGTTCGCCCGTGAGCGCGTCGACGCCGCAGACAGAGCCCGAGGGCGTCGGGTACTCGACGGCGATGTAGACGACGCCATCGTGGTACTTGGGACTCGATCCGATGGAGCCACCGAGGTCGTTTCGCCACACCTGGTCGCCCGAGTCGAGGTCGAAGGCGTACATCGCCCCGTCGTACGCGCCGATGTAGAGCAGGCCGTTGGCGATTGCGGGCGTGCCGTGGATGCCGCGGGTACTGTTTCCGGCCTTCGAGACCCACCGCTGCTCGCCGTCGAGAGTCACCGAGCGTACTTCGCCGCTGTCGCCTGAGATGAGGTAGTTGCCGTCGGGGTCGCGGACCGCACCCGCTTTGGCGGCGGTGTGGTCCCCGACGTTGACGTTGTCGACCGTCCAGGCTGGCGTGACGGCGTCCGGGACGGTCACGTCCGGGCGGTAGCCGTGGTTGCGCAGGCCGCCTCTGAAACTGGCGCTCGCGAACTCGTCGGGAGGGCCCGCGGGCGTCGACGACCCGAGCAGGTCCACACAGCCAGCGAGACCGGCCGTCCCGGCCAGTGCGCCCGCGCGAAGGACCGACCGTCGGGTCCACCGTTGGTTCGTCATCAGCGGAACACGGGCCCCGGGGGTGAAAAATCCAACTGCGACGGCGGTGACCTCGCGACCCGGCCGTCGGCGCCCCCCGCTGGGGCTCCATTTGCTTCGACGGCTTTAAGTTCGACTTGGGCAAGGTCTTATTGAGACAGGCTGACGCCTGTTTCACTGACCCGTAGGAGCATACCCTGCGTACTACGGAGGTGAATAATGGCAGACGATACGATAGTGCAAGCAGTTTCTCGCGCCCTGGACGAGGCACCGCCGCGGAATTTCCGCGAGACGGTCGACTTCGCCATCAACTTGCGAGACTTAGACCTTAACGATCCGTCGAACCGCGTCGACGAGAGCGTCGTCCTGCCGTCCGGCACTGGTCAAGACACGACAATCGTCGTGTTCGCCACCGGCGAAACGGCCCTTCGGGCCGAAGACGTCGCCGACCAGGTGCTCGGACCGGACGAGCTCGAAGACCTCGGAGACGACTCGGACGCCGCCAAGGACTTGGCGAGCGAAACCGACTTCTTCGTCGCCGAGGCGTCGATGATGCAGAACATCGGTCGCTACCTCGGGACCGTCCTCGGGCCGCGCGGCAAGATGCCGACGCCGCTGCAGCCCGAAGACGACGTCGTCGAGGTGGTGAACCGAATGAAGAACACCGTCCAGCTTCGGAGTCGTGACCGTCGGACGTTCCACACGCGCGTCGGCGCACAGGACATGTCCGCCGACGACATCGCCGACAACATCGACGTCATCATCCGACGGCTCGAAGCGAACCTCGAAAAAGGGCCCCTCAACATCGATTCGATGTTCGTGAAGACGACGATGGGGCCGTCCGTAGAGGTGACCACATGAGCCAGAGCGAGGCGGTTCGCAAGACGGAGACCATCCCAGAGTGGAAGCGCGAGGAGGTCGGCGCACTCGTCGACTTCATCGAGAGCTACGAGAGCGTCGGCATCGTCGGTGTCGCTGGTATTCCCAGCCGACAGCTCCAGTCGATGCGACGCGACCTCCACGAGAGCGCCCGGGTTCGAATGGGCCGAAACACGCTCACGAAGCGGGCACTCGAAGCGGTCGACGACGGCGTCGAGGAGCTCACATCGTACGTCGGGGGACAGGTCGCACTCATCGGGACCAACGACAACCCGTTCGGGCTGTACAAGGAGTTGGAAGCCTCGAAGACGCCTGCACCCATCAACGCGGGCGAAATCGCGCCCAACGACGTCGTCATCGAGGAGGGAGACACGGGAATCGACCCCGGTCCCTTCGTCGGTGAACTCCAGCAGGTCGGAGCCTCCGCCCGCATCATGGACGGCTCCATCAAAGTGACCGAGGACAGCAAAGTCCTCGAGGCGGGCGAGGAAGTGTCCGCGCAACTGGCTGGCGTCCTGAGTGAACTCGGCATCGAGCCGAAGGAAGTCGGTCTCGACCTGCGCGCCGTCTTCTCGGAGGGCGTGCTGTTCGAACCCGACGAACTCGCGATCGACATCGACGAGTACCGTGCCGACATCGAAGCGGCCGCCGCCGCCGCACGGAACCTGTCGGTCAACGCCGTCTACCCGACGGCACAGACCGCGCCAATCCTGCTCGGCAAGGCGGCCGGCGAAGCGAAGGCCGTCGGCCTCTTCGCCGCCATCGAGGACGAGGCGCTCATGCCCGACCTCATCGCCAAGGCAGATGCCCAAATACGCGCACTCGCAGCGCAAATCGACGACGAGGACGCACTCCCAGAGGAGCTGCGTGGCGTCGAAGCACCCGCGGCACCCCCAGCGGAGGCCGCGGAGGAAGCGACTGAATCGACTGACGAAGAACCCGACGAGACCGACGCGGCGGACGACGACGATGACGACGACGAAGAGGACGGTGCCGCGGGTCTCGGCGCAATGTTCGGATAACAACGAAGGTACACGACAATGGAATACGTCTACGCAGCACTCATCTTGAACGAGACCGGTGAAGAGATCAACGAAGACAACATCACGGCAGTCCTCGACGCCGCCGGCGTCGACGTCGAAGAATCCCGCGTGAAGGCGCTCGTCGCCGCGCTGGAGGACGTCGACATCGAGGAAGCCATCGAGACGGCCGCCGCCGCACCCGCCGCGGCCGCGCCCGCCGGTGGCGCTGCTGACACCGAGGAACTCGAAGTCGCCGAGGAAGAAGACGAGGCGGAAGCCGAAGCCGAGGAAGAAGACGAAGACGAAGACGACGAAGCCGGTGCCGAGGGTCTCGGGTCCCTCTTCGGCTAACTTCGAGCGCCCACACTCCGTTCTTTTATCGCCAGTCGCAGAGCGACGGCCACGCTGAGCGTCCGGCTTCCGCAACCAGATCTCTCGCAGAGATTCAAGTGCGATGACGGTACCAACCCGATTCGATGGATGCAGTTGGGCTGCCAGTGTCGATTTCGCTCGCCGACGCGCTGGCGTCGCTGACAGTCGGGGTCGGTGGGCAGGTTCCACCGGCGTCGACCCTGACGGTCGGGAGCCGTGCGCTGGCACCGCCGGAGTCCACGCTGGGCGTCGTCCTCGCCGCGCTCGCCGGCGCAGCGCTCGGCGCGCTCAGCGGCTTGACGCCGGGACTACACGCGAACAACTTCGCGTTACTCCTCGCGGCGGCGGCACCCGCGATGGGGTCGCCTCGACTCGCGGGTGCGGCGATGTTAGCCGCGGGCGTCGTCCACACGTTCCTGGACGTGGTTCCAGCGCTGGCGCTGGGCGTTCCCGACGCCGCGATGGCCGCGAGTGCCCTCCCCGGACATCGACTGGTTCTGGCCGGACGCGGACGCGAGGCGCTCAGGCTGTCGGCCCTCGGCAGCGGGTTGGCGGTGCTACTCGCGCTGCTGCTGGCGGTGCCGGTCACGTGGGTCGTCCTCGCCGTCTACCCGACCGTTCGCGCCGGGCTTCCCCTCGTGCTCGCGGGGGTCGTCTGCGTGCTGCTCGCGACTGAATCGTCTGTGCGCGCGGCCGTTGGCGGTGCGTTCGCGTTCGCACTGAGCGGCCTTCTCGGCGCGCTGACGCTGGACCTCTCACTCACGGCCCCGCTCGACGCTGGCGGGATACTCACCCCGCTGTTCGCCGGCCTGTTCGGCGCGCCGGTGCTCGTGGATGCACTCGACGGAGAGGGCGTTCCCCCGCAAGAGGACCCGGCCGTGACGATGCCCGGCCGCGACGTGGTCCGGACGGCCTTCGCCGGAACCGGTGCCGGCGCACTCGTGGGGTACCTGCCGGGCGTCTCGGCCGCGATTGGGGCCGTACTCACGTTGCCCGCGGTGCCGAGTAGCGACAGAACCCGCGGCTTCCTCGTGGCGACGAGTGGAGCAAACACCGCTAACACCGTCTTTGCGCTCTTCGCGCTGGTCACGCTCGGAACGCCGCGGACAGGCGTGATGGTCGGCCTCGACTCGGTCGGGACGCCGCTGTCGCTGCCTGCACTGCTCGCGGTGACGACGGTGGCCGCCGCCGTCGGGTTCGTTCTCGTCGTCACCGTCGGGGAGCGGTACCTCCAGACCGTGGGCCGGCTGAACGCGGTGACCGTATCGGGTGTCGTTCTCTGCGGACTCGTCGGTCTGTCCACGTTGTTCGCCGGTGTTAGCGGCGTCGGAGTGTTCCTCGTGGCGGCACTCGTGGGGATGGTCCCGCCGCGGGTCGGCACTCGGCGAGTACACCTGATGGGCGTCCTCATCGCACCGCTCGCACTCGGCGTCTGACCGACACGAATCGTGTCGGGCGGACGCCGTGATAGCGTTTCACAGCCGGACGGTCGCCCGACGAAAGACAACGATTAAAAGTCGTGACGGAGTTTGCAGAGGTATGAGTCAGGGAGAACAGCGACAGGAGCGCAAGTGCGTCTCCTGTGGCATCAACATCGCGGGCATGAGCGCCGCCACGTTCAAGTGCCCGGACTGCGGCTTCCGCGTCTACCGCTGTTCGAAGTGTCGCAAGCAAAGCAACCTCTACCAGTGCCCCGACTGTGGGTTCACGGGTCCATAATCATGGGAAAAGTCGCCGCCAAAATGAAAGTCATGCCGCGGAGCCCCGAAATCGACCTCGACGAACTGCAGGACCTCCTCGAGGAGTCCCTGCCCGAGGGTGCGAAAATCAACGGCTTCGAGCGCGACGACGTCGCGTTCGGACTGGTCGCGCTCTTGCCGACGGTCATCGTCGCTGACGACGCCGGTGGCACCGAGGCCGTCGAAGAAGCCTTCACAGGCGTCGACGGTGTCGAGAGCGTCGCCGTCGAGAACGTCGGCCGCATCTAGATCGGAATCGCGTTCTTCAGCCGCGTCTCCTCCATCAGTAGTCCCAACGCTAGCCCGAGGATGAAGCCGAGTCCGACGCCGACACCGATGACGGCACCACCGACCCCGGGGACCAACGCCGCGAGGAGGACGCCACCGAGGCCGCCGAGGACCAACCCGATGACGAGGCCGATGCCGTACCACTCGGCACCGTGGCTCGAATCGTGCGCCGTGCGTGCGTCCTCGGGCGCCCGCTCCTCTCGGGTCGTCGATTCGGCAGTATCTGGCGGGGCCGATTCCGACCGCGCGCTGTCTGGCGGGAATGACTCCGACGGGAGCGTTTCACTCACCGGTTTGGTTTCCTGAGACATAGCTAACAATAGTACGTGAAGGAACGTCATTGTTATCCCTCCTGCGTCGCTCCCAGACAGTCCGGAAAGCAGAATCGACGACATAGTACCGGATCGCTCGAAGAGAGAGCCGCGGAACTGCCGACCGTGCGAGTCAGTTACGGTATCGAACGGGAACGCACCATTTATAACCAGACCTAAACAAGGTGGTCATACGACTATGCCGAGTTCACATGGCCCGATGAAGGGAACCCGTGGGAAGTTGTCGAACAAGCCCCGAAATCGAGGAACGTCACCGCCACAGCGTGCGATTCAGGAGTACGAAATCGGTCAGAAGGTGCACCTCACGCTCGACCCGAGCGTTCCAGAAGGTCGGTTCCACCCCCGATTCAACGGCCACACCGGCGAAGTGCTCGGAAAGCAGGGCAGTGCGTTCAAGGTCGAAATCACCGACGGCGGGAAGGCCAAGACGCTCATCGTGAGACCAGCACACCTGCGCGCCCAACAGTGAGATGACCATCTTCAAAGAGAAGATCAGCGAAGAGTACCAGACCGTCTCGCAGGTGAAAGAGCTCCTCGCGGAAGTGGAGGCCGAACGCGCGGCAGACGAGGAGCGTGAACTCAGGTACGAACTCGCCCGAGCCGTCGAACACGTCAATCAGTTCGCGTTCCTCGATCCCGAGGAGTCCCTGGAGCTCGTCGAAGAGCTACGCCAACTCGAGAAGGTCAACGAGGAGACGGCGTACAAGATTGCGGACCTCCTGCCACTCGACCGCGACGAACTCAGGGCCGTGTTCGCCCAGCAGCGGTACGCACTCGACGGCGACGAACTCGACGAGATTTTGAACGTCGTTTCGAAATACGCCTGAACGGGCCACGGTTTAAATAGACGGTGAACGTACTCTTTTGACATGACTGAGAGCGAGAGCGGTGAACACAGGGACGACGAGCCACGGTACGGCATCGTGCTCGATTCGCTCCCCCACGGGCGCGCCGACGACGACCGCCCTCGATACAAGCGTAAACCGCTCGCGTACGCACTCGGGGAGACGGATTTTCGGCTGGTAGAGTTGCTACTCACCGAGGACTCCGAGGTGACCATCGGCGACAGAGTCTGCATCGAACCGGAGGCCGACCGCGAGTTGGTCGAACGCGTCGACGACGTGGACTACGACAGTCTGTCCAACACCGCCCACGCCGAACTGGAGTACGTCGTCGAAGACATCGTCGACGGCGACGAAGACCGGTTCGTCGGGTTCTACAACGAGGCCCAGCCCATCACCCTCCGGCTACACCAACTGAACCTGCTACCGGGTATCGGAAAGAAGCTCCGCAACAACATCCTAGACGAGCGCAAGCGCAAGCCCTTCGACAGCTTCGAGGACCTCTCAGAGCGCGTCTCGGGTCTCCACCACCCAGACGAGGTGCTGGTCGAGCGCATCATCGAAGAACTCCGCGACGACGACCTGAAGTACAAGGCGTTCGTCGGCCGGGAGAGGTAACGCCCCCCGCAACCACGTCGCCGCGTCGCTCATCTGTGGTGAGTGCGACGACACTCGAAGTGAGAGCGGGTGGGCAAACGGGACCTTTACCCGCCACGGGCGACAACGACGTGCAATGACCGAACCGGAGGCCATCCGGGAGACCGGACGGGAGCGACGCGACCCCGACCGCCTCATGCAGCGGGCGGGCGTTCGGGGGAACCCCGACCGCGACCAACACTTCCTCGTCGACGACCGCGTACTCGACAGGCTTCCGGGCTACCTCCCCGCCGGAACGGACACGAGCCACGTCCTCGAAATCGGTGGTGGGACCGGTGCGCTCACCGATCGACTGCTACGTAGTGCCGACGCCGTGACGGTCGTCGAACGCGACGCCGAACTGGCGGCGTTTCTTCACGAGGAGTTCGCCGAAGACGGCGAAGCCGACCGCCTCACAATCGTCGAAGGAGACGCGCTCTCGGTCGACCTGCCGGCCTTCTCGGCGTGTGTGTCGAATCTGCCGTACGGCGTGTCGAGCGAAATTGCCTTCCGACTGCTCCCGCTGAAACGTCCCCTGGTGTTGATGTTCCAGCGCGAGTTCGCCGAACGGATGGCCGCCGACCCGGGGACCAGCGAGTACGGTCGACTATCCGTAAGCGCACAACACTACGGCGAGGTCGAGGTCGTCGAAGTCGTTCCCCGGAAGGCGTTCGCACCACCACCGTCCGTCGAGAGCGCCGTCGTTCGGGTGACGCCGCGTGACCCCGAGTACGACGTGGACGACGAGGCGTTTTTCCTCGACTTCGTGAAGGCACTGTTCACCCAGCGTCGCAAGACCATCAGGAACGCCATCAGGAACACGGCGCACATCTCGGGACTCGAGACGCCCGAAGCGGTCGTGGCGGCGGCGGACGAATCGCTCCTGCGAAAGCGTGCCGGGAACGTCACGCCGACGCAGTTCGCCGAGCTAGCGACACTCGCCGCGGCGCGCGGGCGTTCCAACGATGACTGACATCGCGACGGCAGCCAGGTCGGTCGGGCAACTGGTCCCGAATGGACCGCTCCAGTTCGTCGCCTCGATACTCGTCGTCGTCGCCATCCTGGTCACGAGGTACCTCGTCGGCCAGTGGCTGAGTCGGAGAGAACGCGAACTCGGCTCCTCACAGCGACTCGTCGTGTCGGGGGTCGTCGCGCTCTCGACGGCGCTCGGGGTCATGGTGCTCATCGGTATCTGGGGACTGCTCGACCCGCTAATCCAGAGCTTCGAGTCCCTCGGTGTGGAGCAACACGGCGGCGAAGTCATCCTCTCGATTGTCCTGCTGGGCGGTGCCTACGCGCTGACGAACTTCGTCGGACGAGTCATTCAGGAGTTGACCGAGAGCCGTGGCCACCTCAGTAGCCACCAGCGCGAAATCGTCTACCGGCTCACCCAGGTCACACTGTACGGACTCGTGGGATTAACCATCATCTCGCTTTTCACGCGGGACCTCAGTAGCCTCCTCGTCGGGGCGGGCTTTCTCGGCATCGTCGTCGGGATGGCCTCCCGACAGACGCTCGGGGCGATGCTCTCGGGGTTCGTCCTCATGTTCTCTCGGCCCTTCGAAATCGGCGACTGGGTCCGCATCGACGACAAGGAGGGTGTGGTGACCGAAATCACGGTCGTCAACACCCGCCTCCAGACGGTCGACGGCGAGTACGTGATGCTTCCGAACGACATGGTCAGCGCGAGTGCCATCGTCAATCGGACGCGAAAGGGCCGGCTCCGCATCGAAGTCGAGGTCGGTGTCGACTACGGCGACGACCCACAGGGGGCCGGAGAAGTCGCACTCGACGCGGTCTCGGACATCGAGCAGGTACTCGACGTACCGACGCCCAGAGTCGTCGCAAAAGAGTTCGCAGATTCGGCGGTCGTCCTCGGTATCAGAGTGTGGATAGACAAGCCCAGCGCCCGGCGGAAGTGGACCACGCAGACGGCCGTCGTCGAAGCGGTGAAAGCCGCGTTCGAGGACGAGGGAATCAAGATACCGTACCCACAGCGAGAACTCACCGGACGGCCCACGGAGGACGGCGTCGAATCGGGCTACTTCGACGCCGAAGCCGGACGCGCCGGCGACGCGGAAACGCCCGCTGACGAGAACGCGTCGCCGACGACGGACGGGGGCGAACGCACCTCACGCGGAGACGAACCCACCGATGGCGAGGGGCAGTCGTGACCGAAGAACCCGAAAAACGAGTGGTAGACGAAGACGAGGACGACCAGTCAGGCCACGGCACTCTCGCCGAGCGTCGCGGTGAAGAGACGCACGTCTACCAGCCAGCCGAGGACTCCCGCCTGCTGGCAGACGCCGCCGTCGAGTACGTCTCCGGGCGCGTCCTGGACGTGGGTACTGGTTCGGGCTACGTCGCCGAACGGGTCGCTGGAGAGACCGAGAGCCGAGTCGTCGCCAGCGACCTGAACCCGCACGCCTGCCGACTGGCACGCAAACGCG
>JBNJGG010000042.1:0-18196 GCA_051747545.1 Halobacteriota archaeon
TTGATAAGGCTGGAAATCTTCCTCTTCCTCCTTACCTCTCGAAATGGTCGAGCGCTCGAATCGTAGACGGTGCTGGTCGGTGATTCACCGAGGCAAAAGGGAGTTCGAGGGCTCCCGTTGCGCCAAAAAACGATTCCGATCTCGGCGTCACCGACATCGGCTTCGAGTCGTCACACTGAATTGACCCACTACGTCCACCGCATTCATTCCAATAAATTATATTAAATTAACGTAAGAGACAGTTCTTTCTGGAATGATTGGTCAGCACGGAGGCTTTTTCCATCGTTGTTTCGAGCCCACACCCGTCGCATTCTGCGACTTTATTTAGAAATGCAACAACTATTTATTTATTATCTGTGGGGGTGTTTATCGTCTACGACAATGGCACAGTTTGTCTCTCTCGTCGAGAGCGGCGAGCGCTGTACTCGTCGGCGGATTCACGTTTCTCTCTATCCGAACACCCCGGACGAAGAGGCCGCCGTCGCCTCCGACGCCGACATCGTCGACGCCTTGGGCACCGCCCTGCAAAGCCTTCTGGAACACGACGCGATCACGTACTTCGAACTCGAACGCTTCGAGGGCGACGAGGGGTCGTATCCGGGGCTCACCTACGCAGAGAGCGGCTTCATCGGCGACTTCCTCGACTGGCTCGAAGACCCCGAGGTCAACGGGACCGGGACCAACCTGTACAATCGGCTCGGCGTCCACCTGCTCGTCTACCGAAACGACGACCAGCCCTGTGACTACTCGCACGCAAACGCCGAGTACGCCGACGACTGCTCGGGTGGGACTAACCCCTCCGCGTTCGACCGCGGCGTCGCCGCCTACACGCCGGTGGGGTGTACGGAGACCGACGCCGTGGACCTGCAGAAGAACTCGGCCATTCACGAGGTCCTGCACCCCTTCATCAGCCACAAGCACCCGGCGGTCGAGTCGCTCATCGACTGCGACAACAGCGTCGAATCGTGTAACATCGCCGAGCACGCTCTGGGTGAGATCCGAGACGGTGAGGTGACGCCGATGCTGACCTACCACGTCGACGACGTCGCGAATCGGGGAGTCTGCCGCGGCGACGGTACCGACCCCACGGGGTATCGGACATCTTTGACGGTGTGTACGAAAGACGCCGTCGCGTCCACGTCGACCGACTGCACCGCCCAGCCACTGCCGGAGGACTGTGCTCGATGACGCGGACGACACCCAGACGGCGCGACGTGCTCAGGGCCGTCGGCACGACCGGACTCGTCGGCGGTGGATTCGTGGGCGTCACCGGTCGGGGTCGGGCAACTCCGGGGGACGGCTCACGGATCGTCGAGGTCGGACTCAGCTTCGACGTGCCTGACCGCGATGACTATCACGCCGTCCACGCCGACCACCGTCTTCCGTACTCGCTCGACCCGACGACCGGGACCGTCTCGGTCGCCGACCACGCGAGTACAGCGACCAGACGCCTGTTCGAACGCGGTGACGTGGTCGTCGTCACCGATTCCGTGCGGACGCCGCCGGTGACGCGCACCGCCTCCGAGGTGTTGGAACTTCCCGTCGAGCTTACCGCTCGGTGTCGAGTGCTGTCCCGTCTCCGCCTCGCCGCTCCGACGACCGTCCCGTCTCTCACCGTCCGACGTGACCCGGACGGACGAGGCCGCAGTCGCCTACTCGTCCGCGCGGGCGACGTCGAGCGACGCCTCTCGTCTCCGGGAGTGACGACGCTGGCACTGTCGTCTCGTTCGGTACGGGTGCGGACTGTTCGATACACGTCCGAACGCGTCGACGACGCCACCATCCCTGCGCATCGGCGGGCCCTCACGCGGGAGACGGACACCGTCACCGTCGAAGCGACTCCATTCGTCGTCGTCAACGACCTCGGGCCCCTCTCGCTCGTCGGCGGATAGGCGGTCGTCGGCCCCGTCAGCCACGCAGGCAGTGCGTCGTTACGCTCTCGGTGGTGCTCACGCTCTCGTTTCGTCGCGACTCCCGAATCTTTTTCACAGGCTGAACCGTACTCTCTTCCAGCCACTAACTGACCAGTCAGTCAGTCCCCAATCCATGGTAGATACCACCGTAGAAGACATCATGGGCGCGACGTACTGCGCCCTCTGCAAGCACGGCTATGCGGAGTTGACGATGCAGGACATCGCCGACGAATCAGCGAAGAGCAAAGCCACCCTTCACTACCACTTCGACAGCAAGCGCGACCTCCTTTTGGCCTTCCTCGACTACCTCTTCGAGCGGTTCCAGACGCGCGTCGACTCTGCCGAAGGGAACACCCCGGCCGAACGGCTTCACTCGATTGCGGAGACGATTCTCGCCGTCCCGGAGACCGACAGCCGACGCGAGCTCAAGACCGCACTCCTGGAAATCAAGGCGCAGGCACCCTACGACGAGGCGTATCGAGACCGACTCGAGCGGTTCGACGACCTGCTGTACGACCGCATCGCGGCGCTCGTCGCCTCAGGCGTCGAAGAGGGCGTGTTTCGGTCGGACGCCGACCCTGAGGAAGCCGCTTCGTTTCTGGTGACGTTCGTGACCGGCGCGCAGACCCGGTACGTCGCTGTGGGGACGCCGCTGGACCGCACCGAATCGATGTTTCACCGGTACGTCCGTGAGAACCTGCTGGCGTCGCCCGAGGTGGCGAGCGAATGAGTTTCGTCGGTCGTATCCGCGGCCTGTTCAAGGGCCGCGACGAGTTCGACCTCACCGACGGCGACATCGCCCGACCGCTGTTCTTCCTCTCGCTCCCCATCGTGGTCACGAACCTGCTCCAGACTGCGTACAACCTGGCCGACACCTTCTGGCTCGGCCAGTTCAGCACGAACGCGCTGGCTGCGATTAGTTTCGCCTTTCCGATGGTGTTTCTGCTCATCTCGCTCGGGATGGGTCTCTCGGTTGCCGGGAGCGTCCTCGTCGCCCAGCACACCGGTGCGGGCGACCACGAAAAGGCCGAGTACGCCGCCTCTCAAACCGTCGCGATGTCGCTTCTCGGTGCGCTCGGCCTCGGCTTCGTCGGCTACGTCTTCGTAGAGGACTTCCTCCGTATCCTCGGTGCCTCCCCCGACGTGCTTCCGCTGGCGACCGACTACATGCAGGTCATCTCGCTCGGCATGCCGTTCATGTTCGGATTCTTCGTCTTCGTCGCGCTCATGCGCGGGTCGGGCGATACCATCACGCCGATGCTCGTGATGTTCGGGTCGGTCGTTATCAACATCGCTCTCGACCCGTTCATCATCTTCGGCTGGGGTCCCTTCCCTCGGATGGGAATCGAGGGTGCCGCGCTGGCGACGGTGTTCTCTCGCTCGCTGGCACTCGTCGTCGGTCTCGCAATCATGCTCGGCGGGGTGCGCGGCGTACAGATTCACCTCTCCCAGATGGTTCCGGACCTGACCTACGCCCGAAAGCTGCTTCGCATCGGCCTTCCGGCGTCGATAGAGGGGACCGGTCGGGCGCTCTCTATCAACTTCATGCTCGTCATCGTCGGGTTGTTCCCGACGACCGTCGTCGCCGGTTTCGGCATCGGCGTTCGCGTCTTCTCGGTCATCTTCCTGCCGGCTATCGCCGTCGGTCGCGGCGTCGAGACAATGACCGGCCAGAACATCGGTGCGGGAAAACCGGATCGCGCCTCTACCGCGGCTGGATTCGCTGCGAAAGTCATGTTAGTCGTGCTCACGGCCGCGGGCGTCGTCGCGTGGGTTTTCGCCCGTCCGATTGTCGCCGTCTTCACCACCGACCCCGCGGTGGTCGACGTTGGCGTCACGTTCCTCCGATACGTCGCGCCGTCCTTCGGATTCATCGGTGTCATGCGCTCCTACAACGGGAGTTTCCGTGGCGCTGGAAAGACCCTCACGGCGGCGGCAATCTCGATAGGCGTACTCGGCGTCGTTCGTCTCCCGATCGCGTGGGCCGGTGCCAATCTCGTCGGTTCGTCGGGCATCTGGATCGCGTTCACCATCTCCAACGTGTTCGGGGCTCTCCTCGCTCTCGCGTGGTATCGTCGGGGCACGTGGCGCAACGTCGACCTCACGCGCGGTCGAGCGCCCGCCCCTGCGACGGACGATTAACCCCCGACCACCCTCGACTCTGGGGTTCCACCTATCGTTCCTCCCACCCGACTCTCGGCTTCCGCTCCATCGTTCTTCCCGCCCCACTGTTTCTCCCACGCCACGGTTCCTCCCGCCGCCTGTCCGTTTCGGCAGTCGGGTCTCGTGCGACCGTACTTGTCGTCGGTCGACGTACGATATCGCATGGAACGACTCACGGCCTCGCTTCGGCGTGCCCCGGTCGTCCGCCGGGGCGATTACCACTACCTCGTTCACCCCGTGACCGACGGCATCCCACTCGTCGAACCCGCCCTGCTGCGGGAAGTCGTCGCGGGCATCAGGGACGTCGCAACGCTAGGCGGCGTCGACAAGATCGTCACCCCGGAGGCGATGGGGATTCACCACGCGACGGCGCTCTCACTCGACACCGGCATTCCGTTCGTCGTCGTTCGCAAGCGCTCGTACGGCTTCGACGACGAGGTCGCGGTCCACCAGCGGACGGGCTACGACGAGGGCGAGCTCTACCTCAACAACGTCCACGCGGATGACCGGGTGGTGGTGGTCGACGACGTGTTCTCGACGGGCGGCACGCTCGAAGCCGTCTGCTCGGCTATCGTCGACATCGGGGCCGAACTCGTCGACGCCGTCGTCGTCCTGCGCAGGGGCCGCGAGTCGACGGCCGACCTCCCCGTCCCTGTCAAGAGTCTCGTCGACGTCGACGTCGTCGACGGTGACGTCGTGGTGTACGACTGACCGACGTGGAGTCCCGAGCGCTTCAGACGGTGAACGCGAGGTCGATGGCGTCGTCGAAGTCGACGTCGCCGTCACCGTCGAAGTCGAGTCCGTCCAGTTGCCGCTCGGAGAGGCCGCTGGTGTCCGCGAAGGCGAGACTGATGGCGTCGTCGAACGCTGCGACGCCGTCCCCGTCGACGTCCTCGTAGCGGCCATCGCCGTCCGGGTCAGCGGGTGGCGCTTCCGACCCGGTTCCCGGAAGTGGGTCGCTGAAGAGTCGGGTGGACGTAGACTGCCACGGGGCGAAGTGGACGTTCGAAACGTTCTCCGCCGAGACACTCGCGCTCACGTTCGACCCGGACCCGTCGGCGAGTTCGCCGGTGACTGGGTCGGCGAGGGCGGTCCCATTGCCGGGGCTGGACGGCCCCGAGTCAGCCCCCCACCAGTTCTCCGTGGCGTTCACGACGCCCGTCGCGTTGTTCTGCACCCCGTACGCCTCGTTTTCGGAGAGGTTGTTGACGTGGACCGATACGTTGGTCGGCGTCGTGTTATTGGAGACCGCGACACCGACTCGATTCTGGACTGCGGTGTTGTTCAGAACGGAGAGGTGACCGTTCAGGCGATCGGCGTCCAGTCTGACACCGCTTTCGGAGTTGTTCCGTGCCTCGTTGTGGGAGATGGTGGTCTCCCCGATGGTGATTCCCTCCTGCCCGACGACGCCGACACCGACCGCGTTTCGGGTGACTTCGTTCTCCGTGATGGTGACGTCTTCGACCGTCCCGTTGCCGCCGTACGACCCGGCGAAGATGCCGTCAAAGTTGCTCTCGCTGACTTCGTTGCCCGCGATGGTGACGCCGTCGACGGTCGCGTGCGGCCCTCTCGTGCTGACCGCGATGCCCTGTTGGGTCTCTCCGTCGACGGTGTTGTTCGTGACGGTCGCGTTCGTGACGCTGACCGCGTCACTGCCGGTGACGTTCCACGCGATGACCTCGATACCTCGCCAGTCGAACGGCCCTTCGACGGTGTTGTCTCTCACTGTGACCGAGTCGACGGTGAGCGTCGCCGGCGCGTGTGTCGAGTTCGACTTCGCTTCTACCAACACGGCGTCGCTTGCCTTCTCGCCGGTCTCCGGGTCGACGACCGACCCGCGGATGACGTTCTCCGTGACCCGCGAGTCTCGTGTGTTCGCCAACCGGACGCCGAAGGTGTCGAACTCCTCGACGACGTTGTTCGTCACGGTCCAGTCGCTGTGTCGGCCCTGTCCGCGATTCGACGCCGCGATTGCCGTCCACCCGAGGTCGTGGGCGTGGACGTCTCGAATCAGGACGCCGTCCGTTCCGTTGTTGCCGGCGGCGACGGCCGCCCTCGTGTAGTTCCGGATTTCGAGCCCTTCGATCGTCACGTCCGAGACGCCCTCGGCGATGTCGAAGGCGTTCGAATACCGATCCTCGCCGTCGAACACCGGGGCGTTCGGACCCGGCCCCGGACTGCTGTCGCCCCTGTCGCCGGTCACCGTTATCGACTTCGTTACCGTCACCTTCTCGGTGTACGTTCCCGGGGCGACTTCGACGGTGTCACCCGGTTCAGCCGCTTTCACCGCCGCCCCGAGGGAGCCGAAGACGTCGTCGCCGTCGTTCGATTCGGCGGCGTCGACGTTTCCGTCACCGTCGACGGAGTCAGTGCTTCCCTCGACGTGAATCCCGCCGGCGTCGTGCGTCGCGCCGACTGGCATCGCCGCCGACCCGACGAGCGTACTCAGACACACTATCGCTACTATTCCGGTCAGTATACTTTGCCGCCTCATTTACACCACCAGATTGGATCGAACGATTCTCGTCAGTGAGTATGAGAGTTCTGATTCGCGTCACATTATCGCCGCCTGTGTGTTGGTACTCGCTGCCAAGTCATCCATCCACGCGTGCCCGTGAGGGCAGAGCGAACGCGTGTGAGCGACGACCCACGCACGGAGAGTCAGTTCCGACGGTGGTCGTCGTTCTCCGCCGACCCGGAGAAACCGAAACCGATTAAACGCCACCCGTCGCACTGTTTACCTGTGCCGAGGTAGCCTAGCCCGGCCAAGGCGGTAGATTCGAAATCTACTGTCCGCAAGGACACGTGAGTTCAAATCTCACCCTCGGCGCTTTTCGGAGATTCACCCCACGAGCGACGGTCCCCCGGAACGCACGTCTGAGCCACGACGCGCAACGGTGACCGCGGACACCTCGTCGGTGTGTCGGTACGTCTCGATGGGGGCCGTCGACGGCGACGTTCTGGTCCGCCTGCTCGTCGTTCGTCGGTCTCTCTCGCCGCCGGGTGTCGCGCCGCCTCCCGTCGGCAACCGAATCGTGGTTCACGCAGATTCGAGGCGGCAGCCCACGACTTCAGTCGTGGGGTACCGACTCAGATCTCGAAGGCGAGTTCGTAGGCGTCGTCGAAGTCGACGTCGCCGTCGCCGTCGAAGTCGACGGCGGCCGTCTGACGACTCGACAGGTTATCGGGGCGCACGAACGCGAGGTCGATAGCGTCGGCGAACGACACTTCCCCGTCGCCGTTGACGTCCTCGTAGAGTCCGTCGCCATCGGGGTCAGTGGGTATGGAATTGCCCACGAGGGGTTCCGGTTCGTCGCCGCAGGTTCCCTTCGACACACCAACCAGGTCCGTCATGTCCAGCGTCGTCAGGTCCCCGCCCCGCGAGCGCACCACCCACTGCTCGATCGAGTCGTTCGAGTACGGCCACCGCCCGTACATGTTCGCCTCTTCGTTGAACGCGGGGTCGATCACGATTGCCTCGTCGCTGTCGAGGTATTCGACGCCGCGGAACGCGCCGCCGTCAGTGCGGTTCGGCACCCACATCCACTCGATGTGGGCACTGGTCTCGTCGAGCTCCCAGATGTCGTCCCGAGTTGGCTCATCGTATATGTCGTCCCCGACGGCCCACGAACCCTCTGCCGGGAGTCCCCAGATGTCCATCATCACTAACCCGCCACCTGGCTCGTCCCCCGCCGCGTCGTGGAGGAACACGAGGCTGGTACCGTTGGTCCCGCGGTACAGGAACAGCTGACTGACCTGATTGCGCTGGAGCGACCGCGTCCCGTTGGAACTGTACTCGACGGTGTCGTCGAACTCGTAGTCGTAGAACTCCTCAACCGTCTCCGACCCGTCTCCCAACGGGGTGACGTTTATACACTGCTCGCCCTGCTGCACGGTGTACCCCGACGACGCCGACTGGGCGACTGCCGCTGGAGCGAGCGCCGCAGACGCGACGAGTAACAGCGTGCAGGTGATGACTCCAAGGCGTCCGAACGCGTTGCTCTCAGTCATCGTTGTAGTTGGGAGATGATAGTTTCAACCCTGTGTAGGAGGGCGAACGGGCTCCACGACGACTCTCTACTCGAGGTTGTGTTACGGTCTTCATCTACTTTGTGGACTCCCTTAGAAAGAATGACTTTTGGGACGCGCTCCAATTTCTGTAACTCTTGAACGTTCAGTGGAGAAAAAATACACGTAGGTTGAATAGTACCCTTTGAATGAATGAGTCGTTGGTACAGTACGGACTGTCTCTCGCCTCCACGAGCGTGTCGGAGTCGTCGAGATAGCCGACAACTGGACGGGAATTTCGTGCGCACGAAGAGACCGTCCTCTACCACGGTGAGAAGGGCGAGCGAAGCGGCGGAACCGGGCTCGGCCTCGACCTCGGGAAGACGAACGTCACCCGGCACGGCGGGGACATCTGGGTCGAAGGCGGCGACCGGGGGGTGCGGTGGTCGTCGTCGAACTCGACGTTCGACAGCGTCTCGGAAGTCGCGGTGTGGTGCCCCGTGGACCCGATGTGTAGGCGCGGTCGGTCTACGACTGTGCGCTCGCGTAGGTCGCCAATTCGGACTGCTCGCCCGCGCGCTCACCTCGAATTCGTCGTCTCAGTTTGTCGTAGGCGCGGTCGAGGTCGAGTCGCCCCTGGCGACCGACGAGGTACGCGTCCGCGCCCGTCCGATCCGCTGGGTTCGCCCGTCGAATCCAGACGCGCCCCTCGGACCCCTGGGAGAGACCGATCGCCCACGCCTCGGCGTCCTCGCGGGTCTCGAACCGGCGACGGGTCCCGCGGCGACAGACGAGCGAGCCGACGGCTCCGTTGGTCCGGCGGGCCGACGGTTTGATGTCGACGACGTAGTCGGACACGACTCGCCGTAGGCACTCAGGGCGCTTATTTTTCCCGCTCACAGACTCGTGCTCGCGACGAGCTGTCTCGTCCACTCACCGTGGCTGGCCTGGCGGCGTCGCTGGAACGGTGACCTCGCTCGTGCCCGTCGAACATCGGTCTGGTCTTCGAGCAGACGTTTCATCCACCGTACCGACGTCAGTCGACCGTCCGCGGGCGTCGGTCGACCGCGAACGTCGGCTGACCAGGGTGGTGTCAGTCGTCGGCCGGTTGGGGGTCTGACTCCGTGGCGACGAGCAGGCGGTCGAGCGCTTCGACCATCGCTTCGACGCTCGCGCGAGTGATGTCCGCGTCGGAGGTGGCGACGGTCACGGTGTGGTCGCCCTTCGACATCGTCACCTCGACAGTGACGACGGCGTCGGTTCCGCCGGTGATGGCGTCGACGTGGTAGGAGTCCAGTTGCGCGTCGGCGGTCGTTCCGAGCGCCGCACGGACGGCTTCGACCGCCGAATCGACCGGCCCGCTGCCCGTTCCGGATGCGACGCGGTTCTCGCCGTCGACGCGGAGGCGGACGCTGGCGGTGGGGATACCGCCGCCACTGGCGGCCGTGAGGTCGAGCAGTTCTACCCGCCGGTCCCGTTCGCGGCCCTGAACGTCTTCGGCGATTGCCAGCAGGTCCGAGTCAGTCACGCGCTTGCCGCGGTCGCCGAGTGCTTTCACTCGCGTGAAGACGTCGTTGAGTTCGTCGTCGGTCACCTCGACGCCGTGTTCGTCCAGCGCTGCGCGCACACCCGCCCGCCCGGCGTGCTTGCCGAGGACGAGTCGGCGCTCTCGACCCACCAGTTCGGGCGAGTACGGTTCGTACATCGCGTCGTCCTTGAGCGTCCCGTCCGTGTGGATGCCGCTCTCGTGAGCGAAGGCGTTCTCGCCGACGACCGCCTTGTTCGGCGGGAGCGGGATACCCGTCATGCGGGCGACCATGTCGGCGAGTTCGTACACCTCGTCGAGTTTCATCGTCTCGACGCCGTAGCAGTGGTACAGCGCGATGGCGACCTCTTCGAGGGCGACGTTTCCGGCGCGCTCGCCGATGCCGTTTATCGTCCCGTGGACCATGTCGGCCCCGGCGCGAAGGCTCGCGTACACGTTGGTCACCGCCAGGCCGAGGTCGTCGTGGGTGTGCGTGCTCGTCGGCCCGAGGTCGACCAGCCGAGAGACGGCCTCGTAGGTGTGGTCCGGACTGACGTGTCCGACCGTGTCCGCGAAGCAGAAGCGGTTCGCACCGGCGTCGTGGGAGACGCGGGCCAACTGTTCGAGGAAGTCCAGGTCGGCACGAGAGCCGTCCTCGCCGATGACCTCGACCCACAGGTCGTGGTCGCGGGCGTACTCGACGAGTTCGACCGTCTTGTCGACGACGGCCTCGCGCGTCGACCCCACCTTCCGCTCGATGTGGCGGTCGCTCGCGGGAACGACGAGGTTCACGCCGTCCACGTCGCACTCGAGCGCGAGGTCGATGTCGTTCTGCACGCCGCGGGCGAAACTCGTCACCGTCGCGTCCAGGCCGAGTTCGGTAACCCGGCTGATGGTCGCTCGCTCGCCCGCGCCGGTGCAGGCGCTCCCCGCCTCGATGACGGCGATGTTCGCACTGTCGAGTGCGCGTGCGATGTCTGCCTTCTGGTCCGGCGTCAGCGAGACGCCCGGCGCTTGCTCCCCGTCGCGGAGAGTCGTGTCGAGAAGCTGTACGTCTGTATCAGGAGAGAGGGTATTGTCGGGGGAGCCCCCGAATAAATCGATCACGAGTCATGTGCTCCATTGTCTGGTGGACGTGAGCGTACATAAAAGAATCCATTCAGACGAACGTAACCGCCCGACCGAAACCGGAGTCGTTCACCCGCTCTCGGTGACGGTGAATCCGGTGTACATCCCGAGGCGGTAGTGGGCGGGAAGGTTGCAGATGAGCACGTAGTTCCCCGCCTCCAGCGTCACTTCGAGCGTCGCCTGCCCGCCGCCCTCGATGTCCTCGATTTCGTCGACGACGTCTATCTGTTCTTCGTCGACATCGTCGTTCTCGTCCGTCGGCAATTCCCCCGGGTCGAGGTCTGACCGAACCACGACCAACTCGTGGACCAGTTGACCCACGTTTCTCGTCTCGAATCGCACGAGTCCGGCCGGGGCGGTAGACGTCGAGAGGTCGATTGCGTACTCGGAGAGTTCGGCCTCTACGACGGTCGGCTCACCGCCCCCCGCAGTGGTCTCGGTTTCCGCCTCGGTCCCGGTTTCTGTTTCGGTCTCTGTTTCCGTCTCGGTCCCGGTCTCTGTTTCCGTCTCGGTCTCCGTGGTCGACGTTCCGGTTTCCATCTCGGTGCCCGTCGGTTCCGGTGTCGCCTCCGGCGTCGCCCCACCCGTCTCTGTCTGTTCACCACCTTGACCGCCGGTACACCCCGCGAGTGCCACGGCGACGGCGCTTCCGGTGACCGTCAGAAAGGCGCGTCGAGGCGTCCCAGATTGGTTCCTGATTGGTGCTGCCTCTCCGTCGCTCCGCGTCTGGTCTCTCGTGTATCCCATCCCAAAGGGGTGTAAGCCCTGCAAAAGCATAAGAAATATGTCAATAAATTCGGAGGGTCGCTCTCTGCTGACAATGTTGTCACCACGACTGTTCCGTTTGGTGGCTGTTCGCACCGTTCGCTGCGCACGCCCTCAGCGCCGCGCTCTGAGTCGGATTTCGTCGCCCTCGACGATGCCGTCGGCCGCGCCTGCGGGAAGTTCGACGATGGTGTCGGCGACTCCCCACCCGATGCCGGTCCACGCCGACAACCGCTTCTTCGTCGTCACCACTCCGTCTCGAACCCACAGCGCGTCGATGGAAAACGGGACGAACAGCATGTGCAACGATCGGCGAGCGGATTCGTCGAAGCGAAATACGAGTGCGTAGTCGTCCGGGACCGACCGACGGAACATCAGTCCACGCGCCTGTGCGAGCATCGAATCGGCGGTTTCGACGGTCGAAGCGAGGCGACGCTGGTCGTCACCGGAGTCGTGGACGAGATACACACCACCCCCATCGGAACCGGTGCACAAATCGTTTGTCGGTGCGCTCGTCTGTGACTCGTGACGGAGACGTCGACACCGCGACGAGGGCACCGATTCGACGGGCGAGCATTCAAATCTGCGGCCTGCCAATCCGTCTGTATGGAGCGGACACCGGACGGCACGCCCGTGGGAGCCGACGACCCCTACGAGTTCGCGGGCGTCTGCGACCACCTCACCGGCGACGGTCACTGTCGATACGCGCTGGCGTACGCGGGCCACGACCCCGAGTTCGCGGCGAAACGACGCGCCGCCGAGTACGAGTGTCTCGTCGGCGACGCAGACAGTCAGTGGCGAGACTGTTCCCACTACCGCTCGACGAGCACCGCCCGGGCGTGTGCCCGCTGTGGCCTCGAGGAAGTTCGACTGGCCCAGCAAGCGGCCCGACCCCTGCTCGAATCGCACCACCTCTCGTATCCAGACGGGGAGTCGAGTCACGAGATAACCGTCGTGCTGTGTCGGTGGTGTCACTCGAAAGTCCACAACTCGTGGGCGCGACTCACCGACGACGTGCGGCCGGATGCCGAGGCTCTCGCCGCACGCGAGGCTCGGCGGAGCAAGGAACTGGCCGAGTTCGACTTCGAACCTGCGTCCGAGCGGTTCGACCGCGACGGGTAGCCGTCCCCGCGGGAGTCAGAGTTCGCTGTTTTCGACGATTTTGGCGATTGCGCGTCGTAACCGCTCTGACAGCGCCTGATCCGAGATGTCGAGTTCGTCCGCGACGTCCTGCAGCGACGCCTGCCTGGGGATGTCGAAGTAACCCAGTTCGTACGCCAGGGTCAACGCCTCTTTCTGGGCCGCGGTGAGGTCGAACGGGTGACCGACAGTCGAGTCGTCGGTGTCTTTGTAGAGCGTCCGAATCTGAAAGTTCTGCTCCCGAGACCGACACCACTCCTGAAACGCTCTGAGCGCCTCGCGACCGGGAAACTGCATCTCGGCTTGCAGACCGTTCGCCGTCGCGACGACTTTCGTGACCACGACACCCAGCTCGGCAATCAGGTTTGTCGCGGCAGCCTCCTCGCCCGTCTCCGAGTACCGAACGCTGTAGAGCCGACGATTCGCCTCGTCCGAGAGCGTGGTGAACGAGTCGACTGTCGGGTCCGTCTCCATCGCGGCTTCGAACCGGTCTAACGACTCACCCGACGCCCAGAAGAGGAGCTTGATACCACAATCTGCCGTCCGTCGCTCGCTTTCCACCCGGAGTGTGACGTCCGGTGCGGCCGTCCGCGCGTCGCGTAAAATGGATGACTCAGTCTGGAAATCAACGATTATCATCCTGTGTGCGGCTCCACCCGTGGTACGTCTTCACGACCACCGCTCATCATGCTGCCGGCGTCCCGCATCTGGGGAATCATTCTCCAACGAGTGAATGATACGTGGCACCTGGTTGATAAGTATTGTCACTAGATCGCCATCGTCTCCTGATTTCTGAGTTGCATATAACCGGACGTGCTGTCGCGGTATCGTGCGCCTTTCGATTGTCTTTTGGTCCCCTCACGACTATCTCGCGACAATGACTCGCATCGTCGTCATCGACAATCACGGCCAGTTCACTCATCTCGAAGGCCGGGCACTCCGGGACGCCGGGGTCGAAACGGAGATTGTCGACAATACGACTCCCCCAGGAGAGATAGACGCAGACGGGCTCGTACTCTCGGGCGGTCCGGACATCTCTCGCGCCGGTCGGTGTGGAGAGTATCTCGAACTCGACGTTCCAGTGCTGGGTATCTGCCTCGGGATGCAAGTGATGGCCGAGGAGCTCGGCGGCCGCGTCGGCTCGGGCGACTACGGAGGGTACGCCGACGTGACCGTCGAGATACTCGACGAGGCCGACCCACTCGTCGGATCGCTGGCACCGGACACGCGCGTCTGGGCGAGCCACGCCGACGAGGTGAAGGAGTTGCCGCCGGGCTTTACCCACACCGGCCGAAGCGACGTCTGCGAAATCGAGGCGATGAGCGATACGAACCGCCACCTGTACGGCGTTCAGTGGCATCCCGAGGTGGCCCACACCGAGCAGGGGGCCGAAGTGTTCGAGAACTTCCTGACGATCTGTCGGTCCTGAGCCGAACGAAGTGGTGGTTTTACGGGAACCCCCCTCATTATTCGGACGATGACGGCCACCCAGAGCAATCTCGCGAGCCTCTCTCGGTTCATCTTTCGTGCGCCGAGCTGGTATACGAGTCTCGCGTTCGCCATGCTCGTCGCCGCGATGGCCGGGATTGCGGCGTTCGACTCCGGCGTCACCCCCCGGACGTGGCGTGGTCTGTTCTTCCTCGGCAAGGACGCCTGGGAGGGCATCTTCTTCATCGGCATCCCGACGGTCGTCGCTAGCTTCGCAACCACCGGCGTCGACCGGTTTCTCGGTGGGAAGCTCTCCCCGAATCGCTCCTCGTTGCTGGCGCTGGCCTGCGAACTGATCATCGTTGCGATCCTCACATCCGCAGCCATCCTCACCGTCTTCACCGGACTCGGACAGTCGTTCGTCTTCGACGCCCTGGTCGTCGCGCTCGGGTCTATCTTCGCGTTCCGCCTCCTCGTCGTTCTCGCCGTTTCTCGGTCGTCGCTGCTGGTCGCTGCCGTCCCCGCCAGTATTCAGACGCTCGCCTCGGCCGTACTCCTGTTTATCTACAGTGGGACGATTCGATTTCTCGAAATCGGAGGGCCGCTCCACAACGCCTACCTGATGCCGTTTCTCGCCCGCGCCGACCGCGCCCCACCGGAACTGTCGACAATCGGCCCCAACCACTTCGCCTTGCTCGGTGCGGTCTGTGTCATCTACGCTGCCGGCGTCTACGTCTTCTTGCTCGTCGTCGACCGGCCGTGGCGGCAGAGTCTGGGTGTCTCCGTCCTCGACTTCCTCGGAGGATTCATCGGTCACATCGCGGAGGGGTCGCGGGAACTGGAAGACTTCTTCGAGCAACTCGGTCAGGAGGCAATCGTCCCGGTGACCGTGCTCTCCTTTGCCACACCGGCTGGCGAGGAGAAAGCCCGGTTCGTCCTCCCGATGATTCATCCCGGGCCGATGGGCGAAATCGGCGGCGGCAACTTCCCCGAACGAGTGGCCCGCCGGTCGGAGGGGCTGGCCTTCCCGCCGCACGCGACTGCGGGCCACGACTTCAATCTCGTCACCGAACGCGAGGTCGACACCATCCTCGACGCCGTCGACGAAGCGATGGGGGACGTCGAGTACGCGCCGACGGCGACCGAGAGCGTACGCGTCGAGTCCGGCGAGGCCAAGATGCTCGCACAGGGGTTCGGCGACGACGCGCTCCTGGTCAACACCTTCGCGCCCGCGTTCGCCGACGACGTGGAGTACGCCGTGGGGTTGTCGACGGCGGCCGAAGCGCGAACCTGCGGCATCAAAGAGGTCCTCCTGGTGGACGCCCACAACTGCAACGACGGCCTCGAAGGTGACGACCTCGGTCACGTCACGCCGGGCAGTCGTCGCTCGTTCGACATGATTCGAGCCGCCAGACTCGCTGGAACGACCCTCGGTGACGCCACGACGGGCGAGGTATCACTGGGCGTGGCGTGGGATCCGACCGACTGGGGGCTGATGGACGGTATCGGACCGCTGGGAATCCGCGTCGCGATCGTCTCGGTCGCCGACAACACGACCGCCTACGTTCTCGTCGACGGGAACAACATGGAACCCGGTCTACGTGACCGCATCGTGGAGGCCCTCTGTGGCGCTCCCGACGTGTCCACTGAACCACCTAAAATTGCCGCCGACGGTGCGCGCGCGCCACTCGTCGACCAGGCGGAGGTCATGACTACCGACACCCACGTCGTCAACACGGTCGAAGCCGACAATCAGGTCGGGGCCGCACTCGACGCGGGCACGCTGGTCGAACTCATCCAGCGCCTCGTCGACGACGCGATAGACGACCTCGAACCGGTCACGACCGGGATGTCGAGCGCACAGGCTACCGTCACCGTCTTCGGAAACGACCGAACCGAGACGCTCGCCAGTCAGGCCAACGTCGCCATCTCGATGGGCGGCGCGCTCGCAGCGTCGGTCATCCTCGCGGCGATGGCCGTCAGCGTTCTCATCTTCTTTCTCACCTGAGCGAGCGAGGAGGTTCTTCAGCTCCGTGCTTCCAGGGTGGTTCTCTCTGGTTACCTCTCCGTCTCTGCCCTCTTACCCCGGCGATACGGTCAATCTTGGTCGTCCTAACCGTACCACGTGCGTCTCGAGCGCGTCACACGCTGGACACCGGTGCTGGTACCTGACCTCTCGCCCCGTCGTCTTCACGTTCCACGTTCCACCCTCGTCTTCGAACCCACAGGCGAAGCACTTCCGCCCGTGCTGGTCGTAGTGTTCTCGGAGTTGTTCGAACGCCGTCGGTCCAGATGACGTTTTGATTGCCATATGGTGTCTAGTAGCTCGGGCCACAATAACTATTATGAAAAATAATTATGTATTCCCGTGTCGCTGTGCGGGCAGAAAGAGCCGACGGGATGCGGTATCCCGAAGATTGTACCGTCTCCGCCTCGTTCGTCGGCGGGTCGCCTGCTCACGAGTGGACCGACGAGCGGCCCGGAATCAAAGCGTAGCGCACTGGCCGCCCAACCAACGACGTTACGTTCTCGGTCGCGCTACTGGTAGTGATGGCAGCACGCCGGGCGACTGTGACCTGTCCGACCTGTGGGTTCGAGGAGACGTTCGACAAGCTTGGAGACGCACGCTATTGCATCGAAGCACACCGAGAGGAGACTGGCCACGACCCGCTGTGGGAATTGAGCCGACTCTCACCGGGCGTCGAACGGGCCGGTGACGAGGCCGGTATCTGCGGTCGTTGTGAGTAGCGTCGCACCCGACGATACTCGATTCACTGGCCGCACTCGAGTCCCGCCTGCGTCACGTCTCCTCGGCGAACAGGTCGTCGACGGCCGATTCGGCAGCCTGGACGGCTTCGTCGGCGA
Organism: Halobacteriota archaeon; assembly: GCA_051747545.1. Lineage (GTDB taxonomy): Archaea > Halobacteriota > Halobacteria > Halobacteriales > Haloferacaceae > JBNJGG01. Next base: position 16,936 of record JBNJGG010000042.1, read on the forward strand.
CGGCTTCGACGGTCGCTTCGTCGTCGTCCGGAACGTTCAGATAGATGTCGATGTCGAGGACGCCGTCTTCGAAGGTGATCGTCACGTCAACGTCACGGACGCGCGACTGCTTGTACCGGTCGAAGATGACCCCCTCTGCCGCCTCGGCGGCGACTCGGACGACTTCTTCGTCGCTCGGCATCTACGCGCCGCCTGCGCCACCGGGACCCATCGGACCGGGGCCACCGCCCATTCCGCCCTGCAGCATCTGCTGGAGTTCGGACTGGAGGCTGTCGAACTGCTCCTGAATGCGGTTCTCTTGCTTTCCGAGTTGTTCGACGCGAATCTCGAGGCTGTCGACTTTGTCCTGCAGTTCCTCTTTGGCGGTGTCGTAGTCCGTCTCTACGAGCAACTCGCCGACTTCGCGGTACATCACGGCGTCGTCGTCGACGTCGTCGATCGCGTCGAGTGCCGTCTTGGATTCGTTGAGTACCGTCTCAGACTGCTGCTTCTGCGTGGCCAACTTCTGGGCCGTCTCCTGTAAGTCCTGCAGTTCTTCGATTTTCTCTCGTGCTTCCGGCGGAAGGTTTCCCTGCATAGGCTCCCCGAAGCGTCCCGGACTGAAAAAGCCCCGTATTCCACGTCGCGACGACGCTCCAGTTACAGGTGTGCGGTCACGGTTCGTCCACGACTCGGACGACGCCCTTCATACCGAGTTGGATGTGCGGTTTGCAGGTGTAGTGGTACGTGCCAGCGCTTCCGAACTGGTGGTCGAAGGTAAAGCCCTCCGCAGACGAGTAGTCGCTCGCGAACGTCCCGTCTTCGTCGATGACGTTGTGCTGGCCGCCCGCTCCCGTCCAGACCCACCGAACCGTCGCACCGACCGCGATGGTGACCGCCATCGGATTGAATCGGTAGGGTCCGGTGCTCCCGTCGGCACCGACCCGCACTTCGACTCTGTCGTGACTCCGCTGGTCGAGGGTCCCCTCGAAGTCGTCCACGCCGTCGAACCACCCGCCGTAGGGGCCACCGCTGTCGCCCCCGGTCGACGTGTCTCCACCGAGGCAACCCGTACCCACGGCCACAGCGGCCAGGAAACTTTTGCGGAGAACGGCTCGCCGGTTCATGTCATCGAACAGGGTTTCGGGGGTGACGTACGTTTCGTTCCCCGTCAGCCGAGTGCGGCGACGGTCTCTGCAACGTCGACGAGTCGCATCCACGTGTTCAACGACGCGCGCAGGGCTATCAGGTCCGCGGCGACGACGGTTACCACCGCGACGGC
>JBNJGG010000043.1:0-16454 GCA_051747545.1 Halobacteriota archaeon
GAAGCGACCGACCCCGACCACGTCGAACCGTTGCTCGAACTGTCGCTGAAGCACTCGGACACACTCAAATTCACCCTCGCACAGGTCGCCGCCAAGTTCGGGACCCTCAAACGCTATCAGGGACGCGGCCGGTTCGGCGGCGACAGACTGTTGGCGGCACTGGAGGGAACGCCGGTGTACCGTGAAGCGGTTCGGGAGGTGTTCCACACCGACCTCGCGGTGGCGGAGACGAGCGACCTGCTGAGACAGATTCGAGACGGCGACGCCGAACTCGTCGTCGCCCGCGAGCGAACGCCCATCGGGAGCGGCGGTCGGTCGAACAGTCGGGAGTTTCTCGTCCCCGAGAACGCCGACGCGAGCGTCATCGAGGCCATTCGCGATCGCATCCAGAACGACCGGGTGCTCCTCGCGTGTCTCCACTGCAGGGAGTGGTCACGAAAGACGGCTGTTCGAAAGGTCCGCGAGAAACCCACCTGCCCGGAGTGCGGATCGACTCGAATCGCCGCCCTCAACCCGTGGGCCGACGAGGTTCTCAAAGCAGTTCGAGCGGACGACAAAGACGACGAACAGGAGAGACAGACGAGACGCGCGTACCGGGCCGCCAACCTCGTCCAGAGCCACGGCAAACAGGCAGTCGTCGCGCTCGCGGCACGGGGCGTCGGGCCGCAGAACGCCGCCCGCATCATCGCCAAGTTCCGTGAGGACGAAGACGACTTCTACCGCGACATCCTCGAACAGGAGCGCCGGTACGCGCGGACGCAATCGTTCTGGGATTGACCGATTAACGCTGGTAGAATCCGACAGCGTTACTCGTCGATTTCCCAGTCGTCGAGCACCGCGACGACGGCGCTCACCAGCGCGTCGAAGTCCCGCAGGGTGATACCGTCGGTAGTCATGAACACGCCGTGGTCTTCGGTCGTCACGCGCACGAGGAAGCCGTTCTCGAAAACCCGAATGGTGTAGCGATACGCGCCGAGTTCCGACCCCTGATAGGCGTCCTGGGTGACGTTGAAGTCCTGCCACTCCGCGCCGACGAAGTTCTCCAGGTCGGCGTCCTGTTCGAGGTCACCCCGGAGATACACCTGCGTGTAGTCTGTTCTGGAGAAGTACGTTACCGACCGGAGGCTGTCGCCGGCAGTCGTCCGACAGGTGGTGGCCAACCGGTCCCGAGCCGTGGGGGTAAGTAGTGCGTCGCTCACCTGCGTGAGTACGCCGAGCCACGGTTAAATCTTTCCGGGGATTGTCGACGTGATATCCGGCGCGTGTGGCTGAAAAAAGTCGGCGACCCATCGCTGTGCCGTCACGTCTGCTGGAGAGCAGACGTGCGGGTCGACCGTCGTATCAACTACGACTACTTGACAGGTTCGCGACTGTCCGGCAGGATGCCTTCCACTCGCTCACAATCGACGGTTTGCTCGGCGTCCTCCGCCTTGCGGTCGCGTGGCTCACCCGACCGTGCCCCCACGTCGTCGTCACCAGCAGAGACGAGCGCGGGGCCGTCGCCGACACCGTACCGGCGATGACGGGCAGACCGTCGAAATCGCCTATCGAAACGCGTCGAACGAGACGGCGGGGGCCATCGCCCCGGACGAAACCGGGACGAACCATCACGCATTGGCAACGCCATAGCTTCGCATCACGTGAGCGACGTACGAGACCCCATCACGTGAGCGACGACTCCACTCGGTCGAGCGCGGTCTCGAAGTGCTCGGTTCGAACCACCAGTTCCTCGGCGTAATCGTTGGCCTCCTCGCCGCGTTCGTCCGCCACCTCCTCGATGGCGAGGACGGCCGCCTCCCGACAGACTGCGGCCACGTCGGCCCCGGAGTACCCCTGAGTCCGCGCCGCGAGGCCGTCGAGGTCGACGTCCCCGGCGAGTGGTTTGCCCGCCGTGTGAACGTCGAAGATTGCCCGGCGAGCGTCCTCGTCGGGAGGCGGAACTTCGACCTGTGATTCGAATCGTCCCGGTCGGAGCAACGCGGGGTCCAGCGAGTCACGTCGGTTCGTCGCGGCCAACACGACGACCGAGGGATTGTCGGCGAGGTTGTCCAGTTCGGTCAACAGTTGCGAGACCACCCGCTCGGTCACGCCGGAGTCGCCGCCGGCGGTGTCGCGGGTGCCCGCGATGGCGTCGATTTCGTCGAAGAAGACGATAGACGGTGCGGCCTGTCGGGCCCGCTCGAAGACCTCTCTGACGCTCTTTTCGGACTCGCCGACGTAGCGGTCCAGCAGTTCCGGTCCCGCGACGTGGATGAAGTTGACGCCGCTCTCGGCGGCGATTGCCCGGGCGAGCAGGGTCTTGCCCGTGCCGGGGAGCCCGTACAGGAGAACGCCCGACGGCGGCGCGGTGCTGGCCGCTTCGAACAGCGGTGCGTACGTGAGTGGCCACGTGACCGCGCGTTCGAGCGCGGCCTTCACCTCGTCGAGTCCGCCGACCACCTCGAACCCCTGTGTCGGTTGCTCGGCGACGTACTCCCGCATCGCGCTGGGTTCGACCGCCGACATCGCCGACTCGAAGTCCGCCCGAGTGACGCCGAGTTCGTCCAGCGGGACGGCTTCGGTGTCTCGCCGGGACCGACGGAGGGCAGTCATCGCCGCCTCCTTGGCGAGCGATTCGAGGTCGGCGCCGACGAAGCCGTGTGTTCGAGACGCGAGTCGTTCGAGGTCGACGTCCTCGTCCAGGGGCATCCGACGGGTGTGTACCTGTAGAATCTCGTGCCGACCGATTACGTTCGGCACGCCGATTTCGATTTCGCGGTCGAACCGACCGCCGCGGCGAAGCGCGGGGTCGAGCGTGTCGACGCGGTTGGTCGCGCCGATGACGATGACGTCCCCACGGGCCTCCAGTCCGTCCATGAGCGAGAGCAACTGACCGACGACGCGGTTCTCGACATCGCCGCCGTCCTCACGTTTTCCCGCGATGGAGTCGATTTCGTCGAAGAAGACGATTGCCGGGGCGTTCGCCTGCGCCTCGTCGAATCGTTCCCGCAGTTTCTCCTCGCTCTCGCCCTTGTACTTCGACATGATCTCGGGGCCGGAGATGGTGATAAACGTCGCCTCGACCTCGTTGGCGACGGCCTTGGCGATGAGCGTCTTCCCCGTCCCCGGCGGGCCGTGGAGCAGGACGCCCTTCGGGGGGTCGATACCGAGACGAGCGAACACCTCGGGTTCCGACAGCGGGAGTTCTATCATCTCCCGTACGAGGTCGAGTTCGTCGTCCAGGCCACCGATGTCCTCGTAAGTGACGCCGGTACGGGGTCGGTGGGACGTTCGGCCCGTGACGCGCTCGACTGCACGGGTGACGTTCGACTCGCGCTGTCGGTCGACGGTGATGCGCGTGTCAGCCGTGACGCGAACCATGCCGTCTGGGTGGGTTTGGGTGACGACGAAGGGCTCCTCACCGAGTCGGTCGATTCGGACCTGCTCGCCCGCGTGAACCGGTCGGTCTCGCAGGTCGGCTTTCACCGCCGACTCCACCGTGTCGCCGTCTCCGACCGGGAGGTCCTCGGGAGCCGAAAGGCTCACCGACTTGGCGTTCTCGACGTCCAACTTCCTGACCCAGACCGTCTCACCGATTCGCGCGCCCGCATTCGCCCGCGTGTCGGCGTCGACGAGGATGGTGCCATCGGGGACGTTTCCCCGGGCGGGCCACATCTTCGCAACGGTCTGACGCTCGCCCTCGACGACGACCGTGTCACCGCTGAGGACGCCCAACGTTCTTCGGGCGGACTCGGTGAGTCGGGCGATACCGCGTCCGGCGTCGCGCTTCTCTGCCGCCCGAACGACGAGTTCGAGTCCGGCGTTCTCGCTCATTTGAGGTGCCTACGTGGGCTACTTTGTTAGGTTTGCTGGCGCGTGCGGGCTGGCAACGGCTCTGACCTTCCGAGTACACACTGTGGCCGCCACGGTCGGGATAACCGTTTTATCGCCAGATAGCCGAGTTCACAGTATGGTCAACACCACGGAGCGTGACGGCCTGACGTGGTACGAATGTGAACGGTGTGGGCTCATGTTCGATTCAGCCGACGAGGCCAAAGAACACGAGCAGGCGTGTGACCCCGACGACGACGAACCGTCGTACCTGCAGTGAGCAGGTCGCAGAGTTGTCGCGAGTGGGCCGAAGGCGAGATCTCGAACTGGGGCACTCAGCTCTGCGTGGTCACGTCCGAATCAAGCGTGTTCGCGTTCCAGACGTTCGGCGTGTTCTTTCGAGGTCGCAACCTCCCAGCGAACTTTGCTGGCAGACCCGTACGCTAGCGCCTCTTTCAACTCGTCGACGAGGACGCCCGACCCGACGGAGAGTACCGTTCCGTCGTCGTCACCGAGTTCGTAAACGCCGTAGCGCGACGGTGCTCGAGAAACTGTCGACCTGTCGAGGTCGACCCAGCGCTTTCTGAGACTCACGTGTCGGTGACGAACTCGTAGGAGAACTCCTCCCACTCGTCCTCCGCGAAGACGAACACCCGACCGCGTGCCACCTCCAGGTCGGCCGCGACTTCGGTTCGACGACCCGCGAGCCTGCGCACCGCCACGCCGGGGAACAGTTCCTCTTCCTCACCCCGTTCGAGGATGATTCGACCGACGCCGGTCGATTCGAGGATGTCGTCGTGGGTGTTGCGGTCGTTGACGTATATCATCACGCCCTCCGTCTCGGTCGGGTCGGTCACCAGCACGTGCGTCTCCTTTCCCGGCCCCGTCGTCACCGACTCGGTTACGGCCTCCGGCACGCCGCGATAGAGCGTCGTTCGTCCGTCGAGGTACTCGACTTCGACGCCGATATCGAGCAGTTTGACGCCGACGCTGCTCGGAGCAACGTCGTTACGGTGTATCATGTACCTCCGTACCCTCGCCTGCGGGAAAAACGTCGCGTCTCCGGGTCCGGAAGACGCGTCCGTTGATTCGAGCGAAATCGGCGGCGACCGCTACACCTAACTTCCCCGTCGACCCGGTACGGATATGCACGGCCGCGCCGCCGCCCTCGGAGCAGGGACCGTACTCAACGCCCTCGCAACCGGCCTCGGGTCAGCGTTCGCCATCGACGCCGAGACCACGGCGGTGGTCGACCTCGACGATTCGGACGGCGTCGTCGGTACCATCGACGAGGCACCGCACGCCGACACCGACCTCATCGAACGATGCGTGTCGCTGGTCACCGAACGCTACGGAGACGGCGAGGGAGGGACCGTCCGAACCGAAAGCGACGTGCCGATGGCTGCCGGCCTGAAGAGTTCGAGCGCCGCCGCCAACGCGACGGTTCTGGCGACGCTGGACGCACTCGGTATCGAAGTCGTCGACGAAACCGGTGGAGAAGTCGCGCGGGTCGTCGAACCCCACGACACGGACACCGCAACGGTCTCCCGTATCGAGGCGTGTCGTCTCGGCGTGACGGCCGCCCGGGAGGTCGGCGTGACCGCGACCGGAGCGTTCGACGACGCCTCCGCCAGCATGCTCGGGGGCGTCACGGTCACGAACAACCGCGCCGACGAGCTGCTCTCGCGAGAGGCCGTCGACTGGGACGTGCTCGTGTGGACGCCGCCAGAGCAGGCGTTTTCGGCCGACGCCGACGTTGCCCGCTGTCAACAGGTGGCACCGGTGGCCGAACTGGTCGCAGACCTCGCCCTGGAGGGTCGCTACGGCGAAGCGATGAGCGTCAACGGACTGGCATTCTCGGCCGCCCTCGACTTCCCGCCGGAACCGGCGGTCGAGGCGATGCCGCACGTCGACGGCGTCTCCCTCTCGGGGACGGGACCGAGCGTCGTCGCCGTCGGTGCCCGCGACAGCCTCGAACGCGTTCGGGAGACGTGGAACGAGCGACCGGGGACCACGCTGCTCACGACGACTCGGAACGACGGCGCACGAAAGACGTGAGCCGAGCAAATTATGGCACTCGATAGAGACGGGATGGTAAGACCGACATGACAGACGAGAGCGCAGCCACGACAGGGGAACCAGCCGAGGAGGATGACGCGGCCGACCGCCTCGCCGAACTCCGCGCGGAGATTCGTGACATCGATCGCCAACTCGTCTCTCTCATCGCCGAACGGACGGACTTCGCCGCCGACATCGCCGAGGTGAAAGCCGAACGGGGGCTACCAACCACCGACGAGTCGCAGGAAGAGCGAGTGCTCGAACGCGTCCGAAACCACGCCGAAGATGCCGGTATCGACCCCGAGTACATCGAAGTCGTCTTCGAGACGCTCATCGAATTGAACAAAGTGGAACAAAGAGAGAGTCGCTGAGTGAAGGCGGCTCAGTTGACGCTCTTCGAGAGTTCGGCTCCAGCTTTGAATTTCACGTCATCAGACGCGTTTGCCCCCGTAAAGTGGACAAGGCGTCCTTGCTGAGCAATCACCACCGGCACTCCATCGTCAGTACCTTCCTCTTGGCGGGTAGTTCTTCCGGGCTTCTTTCGAACCACTCTATCGTTACCCCCTTCTGACAGTACACCCTCGGCAACCGCCTCCGAAACCCTCCCATCGAACAGTCTCGCTCCTCGTTGCTCTCGGTCTCCCGATAGGTGGCGGGCCATCACGTCACCGTACCCGTCTCCATCTAAATCACCAGCGCCAACACCGATGACTTCTGTCGGGCCTCCCACATCCACGAGTGTGACCGAATTCTCGTAGAGACTGCCATCGTCGATGACCCATCCGCCAGTGTAGATGTACTGGTCCGCGTTCTTACATCGTCGTACGTACAACAGCGCGGGGAACGGCACCGGGCAGTCCGGCGGAGCGACCATAATCGGACACACCAGCGTCGACGTGGTCGCGCTCTCACCAGTTTCAGCGCCCCACTCGTCGAAGTCAGCGGGCTCCGAAGACGACCCATCTGCACTGACCACGAGGGCAGGGGTCGTCTCTGTGGCCTGTGGCGGGTCGTTCACCGGACGAACGGTGATTCTCCCGTTAGCGACTGATGCTTCGAGGTGAATTCCTGTGTCGACGGGTCCAGAGAGGGCAGACCGGAACGTATCCGAGTTGGACATCGGGTTCTCGTCGTCGCCACCGGGATTCATGAGTGAGCCGCGGTGAATCGCGCTTTGGCCGCCGACTGCCTCGCCCTCGTAAATCGGGCTGGTGTTGTTTCCTCCACTTTTGTTAGCGACCTTACTGTTCCCCCACGTGTAGACGTGACCAGTGTGGTCGGCTCGACCGGTCACGTACTCGACGACGTGGCGAGGCAAGAGGTAATCACCGACGATGATGTCGTTGCCACCGCCAGAGACCCTCGCATCGGGCACGGTGATGGTGAATTGCTCGCTGATTACGGGCTCACCAGCAAGGTACTCGTAGAGAGCAGCCACGTCTTCGGAGCTCGCACCGGTCAACTCCTGTAGACGAGGGTTACTGAGGGGTTCTTCCGGGGCGTTTGCGTCGTTCAACGATGATTCGAGGAGTTCGATGTCTCCTTCGACGATTTCTCGTACGTCTCGGACGGCTTCACCGGCGGCTTCCCACTCGCCGTTCTCGATGTATTCAGACGCCTGCCGAGTCAGACTCTTCCGGGCGTCTGCGTGGTCTCGGACGGTTACGCACACGTCGTCGGAGCAGCGTTCGAGCGTGGCCTGTATGTCTTCGATGGTGTCTCCCATGTCTGCGATGCCGCGCCGCCCCGTGCGTGCGGAGCGCTTGCTGATGGAGTCGGCTGCTGCGTTCGTCTGGGAAAGCAGTTGGTTCTCTAGGTCCAGAGCTTTCGAGCGGAGTTCGACTGTGTCGTCGAGTCCATCAGCGTCTGAGTCGGTGTCTCCCGGGCCGCGGATGGTCGCTCGGTTGCTCCGACTGTTGTTGTAGTTGGCTCGGTTGTTTTGGCTCGTCCCGTCGTTGTAGTCGAAGCAACAGGTGGCCGCAATGGCGGTCGCGGTTACCCACGCTTCGAGTTCGACTTCGCCGGAGACAGGTCCGAGGTCCGCGGAGACGGTTGGGGTCAGTTTGTACACGGTAGGGTCGCCAATCGGTGACGGACCCGTGTAGTCGCCGACACCTGCGAACGGCGCTGCTGGCGACGCCCCCGTGTTCGTCGTCGCGCTCGCGACGCTGTCGAGACAGCCGCCAAGCGTGCCGACGGTCAAGAGACCGCCCGCGGCGAGCATCTGCCGACGACTGATTGCAGCAGGTAACATATCCCCCGACGAACGAGACTCTCGTCGTGAACTCATCTTCAATGACAGATACCCCCATTCATCATAAGTATACTTATAAAAATTTAGTTACACATATCGGCAACTCCGAGTTCCTCGACCGAACGTCTACCAGGAACCGGCAACCTGTCCCGGTCCTATCGCACCACCTCGCTATCTGACCGAGGTGGGACCGCGGGGCAACCGATTGCCGAATTCGTGTATTTCAGGTCGCACAGTAGAATTTCGTGTCCGAAATCTGGTTTCAGGTAGCTACTCTACTGGCCGTCACTCGATACCTTCACAGCCGATGGTGACGCCGTGCGGTCACGAGGCAATCGAAGCCGTGACCAGCACGAGACCGGCGTACGTGATGCCGCTCAGGAGCAAGCCAAGACCAAAGAGCCGCATATTCCCGTACCTCCGGGCCATCGGGACGAGTTCGTGTCCCGAGACGTAGATCATCGCCCCCGCCGCGAACGCCATGAACAGCGGATTGAGAGCGGGCATCACGTCGACGGCGATCAATCCGACCAGCGCACCCGCGGGCTCGGAGAGCCCGGAGAGGAACGCGAGCTTGTACATCAGAGCCCGGTCCTCGAGCGGGACGAGCGGGACGCACATGGCGAACTCCTCGGGGATGTTGTGGAGTCCGATTGCGAGTGCGATCAGTATCCCGAACGCAGGCGCGTGGTTGTACGAATTCGCCATCGCGAACCCCTCCGGGAAATCGTGCAGGATGAGACCAAATGCGACGAGATACGCCGACTTGAGTTCTTCGCCGAACACGCCTTCCTCCTCGACGAGGTGAAAGTGAGCAATCAGTGGGTCGGCAGCCGCGATGAGCAGCAGACCCACGAGGGTGGCGCCAGCAGTTCGCCATATTCCGGCCGTCGTTGCCGCTTCCGGGATGAGCTCGAAAAGCGAGATAGGGTACCTCAGCCACGGTTCAACACGTTGGAAGATTTCACTTCTCGAACGTCGTGACGACAACCGGGACGTCCCCAGTTCGAATGACCTTGTCTGTGACACTCCCTACAATGGCTTTCGTCAGTTCGGGACGACCATGCGTCGGCATGACGATTACATCGATTCCGTTCGACGCTGCAAACTGGACGATTGTTTCTGCAGGGTCACCTTCCAGCACTGCCGTCTCGACCTGTAGGTCGCGTTCCCGAGCGACCTGCGCAATACGCTCTACGAGCTCACTTCCTCGTTCTAGCATCCGGTCTGCGATCAGCTCGTGAAGGGACACAGCAGGGGAGGGGACCGCCACCACGTGTAGTACGTACAACCTCGCGTCCTGATCGGTAGCCAGTTCGAGGGCGTGGTCGAGTGCTGTTTCGGACCCCTCGGAGCCATCCGTTGGAAAGAGAACTGCGTCGTACATGGCTTTGAACTGGGGGCTTTCACCCCTCTTCGAGCGCGTCGATCCGTCGGTTCAACCGTTCGATCGCGTCGTGGAGGCTTTCGAGCTGTCGAGAGATGGAATCCGTCTCAGTCTGTGGCGGCTGGTCCCACTCCTCACGGGTCTCCGGCCAGTACGCTGGTTCGTCACACCAAGGACACAGGTGACCACGGCGATGGTAGGGACAGCCACAGTGGTGATGCCAGTGAGGCATGGCCATTCAACGTACGCTTCCCGTGGGAATTAACCCCCGGGTGTACCCCAGCAGTCGATGGCTCCCGTATCTACGTTCCCGGTATTCGGACGACGTAAACTGTGGACCCAGTTCGGAGTGGTCTCGGCGGGGGGTTCGCGTGCCCTCCCCGGGCGACCCCGCCGTTAGTCCACGTCGTTCTCGTGCTCGACCGCGAACCTCACACGGTTTACTGGGTGGCTGTGACACGTTCCCAGTCGGGGACGACGTGTTCACAGAATCTCCTCGAGGGCACCGACGAACTGCTCGTTCGCCTCGGGCCGTGCCGTCGTGACGCGCATGAATCCGGGACCGAGCCGTGAGTCGTCGAGGGGCTTGATGTAGATGTCGCGCTTCCGGAGCGCCTCCGCCACCTCGCGGGCATCGTGTGGGCTGAAGTCGGCGAGGAAGAAGTACGTCTCCGACGGGAACGTCCGGACGCCCAGGGCTTCCAGTTGGTCTGCCAACTCCGACGTCCAGGTGCGCAGCCGACGGAGGCGGTCGTCGATTTTCCTCTCGTGTCGTAACGTTTCGATTGCCGCTGCTTGGCTCGGACGCGCCAGTGGATAGGCGTCGTTGTGTCGGTTGAGGTCCGCGGCAACTGGTCTGGGAAAGACGCCGTACCCGACTCGAAACCCGGCCAGACTGTGTGCCTTCGAGAGGGTCCGAGAGACGAGAAGATTCTCGTGGCGTGGGACGAGTTCGACGACCGATTCACCCGCCAGGTCGACGAACGCCTCGTCGACGAGGAAGTACGTGTCCGGATTCTCGTCGAGGAGAGCCGGGAGAGGGCTCACGTCGAAGCCCCCACCGTTCGGGTTGTTCGGATTCACGACGACGACGAGCGTGGTTCCGTCCGGGACGTTCAAGTCGGCGAGGTCGTATTCGAAGTCGTTCCAGGGTTGGAGTCGAGTCTCGGTGTGTTCCTCGGCGATTTCGGCGAACAGAGGATACGTCGGGGTGAGCAAGTGTACTCGTTGGCCGAATCGGTCGAACAGCTGTCGGAGTATCAGCTCTGAACCTGCGTTGATGTGGATGTGCGCCTCGGCGACGTCGAACTTCTCGGCGAGGAGTGCTCGCAACGGTTCGGAGTAAGGCTCGGTGTAGTAGTTGCTCTGTGGGAGTTCACCAGATGCGGCTTCGATAGCTTCGTCGATCGGCGGCAAGGGGTTCTCACAGAGCAGGAGTTTGATTCCCTCGTAGGTTCCGCCCCCCTTCTCCACTGTCGAGGGTTCGGTCATGGTACTCACTACGTGCCCGGGTTTCAAATGTGCTCAGCCGCGTTGGGCCACTCGTCTCACCGTCTCATCAACCGAACGTCGCCGAGTTCGTCTGTGAAGTCCCACTTCTCGTAAAACTCGACCATCTCTTCGACGCAGTACAGTTCGAAGTCTTCGACGTCGGCCAGTCGTGGATGGCCGATGGCCTCCTCTATCAGTCGCCTGCCGAGCCCTTCGCCCCGGTACGACTCCGCGATGATGACGTCGAAGAGGACTGCCTTGTAGGTGTAATCGGTGAGAATGCGGGTGAAGGCGACGAGTTCACCCGAATTCGGGGCTTCGAACGCGACCACTTCGTCAGATTCGGCGAGCATCCCGGGGAGTTCGTCTCGTTCTCTGGTGTCACTCCACCACTCGTTCCGGTACAACTGGTGGAGGTCGTCGACGTGGCTGTCTTCGAAGTTGGTGACGCGTATCGGCTCCATACACGGACTCTGGGGAGTCGCCTATACAATCTTTGCAAAGCGTTGCACTCGGTTAGAGGACGTGTGACCCCGTCACAACGCGTCGATGTGGCGACGCCTCTCACGCGTCTGAGACGTGACCGAAGGTCGCTGACCGCTCAGTAGTGAAGGTCGCTGACCGCTCAGTACTCCCAGAGACGCTCGATTCGCGATTCGAGTTCCGGGTACGTTTCTCCCAGTACGTCCACGGACGTTTCGCCGTTGACGTTGATCAGGTGAACCTCTCCACGCCGGCCCGAGTACACGTCCTGAAAGTCGTACACCACCCCGATGGCGTCGACGTCGGCGGCGACGTCGTCGCTCTCGACGAGGGCGTCGACCTGTCTATCGACGTTGTACTCGACGAGTCGATTGATGACCTCGGTTCGGTCCAGCCCCGACGGGAGCGTGGTAATCCCGGGTTCGATGCGCGACCGCAGCAGTTCGAGACACCGCTCGATACCCGCAGGTTCCGAGAGACCGTCGGTCACGTCGTCGTAGGTGGCTGTGACGGCCCCACAGCCGGTGTGGCCCACGACGACGACGGCCTTCGTCCCGGTGTGTTCGACCGGGTACAGAACGTCGCCCGACACGACGTCGCGGGATTGCGTCCGTGTGAGGACGCGATTGCCGATGTTGGCGCAGGTGAAGATACGACCGGGCTCATCGTTACCGAAGATGTGGTCCTGCAGCACCCTGGAGTCCGAACAGCAGATGGTTACCACTTCGGGGTGTTGGGCGTCCTGAACGGCGTCGAACCGAGAGTGAAACTGCTCGCTGTGAGCCGTGTTCTCTCGAAATAGCTCGACGACTGGCTGTTGCATGGTTGAGAAACGCTGCTCGGAGAAAAATACTCTTTGACTCTCGGCCGTTCGGCATCGAGTTCATCGACGGACTGCAGAGAGTTCCTCCGAGAGACGACACGGCGTTGTGACCGCCGGTCAGGCCAGGTACATCTCTGAGAGCGCGTCGAGGGCCTCGTGGTGCTCGGTGGTGTGTGGGGCGGTGAGTGGCGACACACTCACCTTTCCGTCGACGATAGCGCGTCTGTCTGTTCCGTCCGGGTCCGGCAGGTCGCCGTCACGCATTCGGTCCCAGATTCGGTCGTGAAGGTGGATACGCTCGCCGTTCCGTTCGGCCGTCATTTCGTAGAGCGTGGACGGTCGCGTCACCTCCATCTTCGCGGGGTCGTCCCCCGGCATCGGCGCGTTGACGTTCAGGTACTCCGCCTGTTCGAAGACGCCCGCTCCCGGTGCGTGTTCGACGAGGTAGGTCGCCGCGCGGGTCGCTTCGCGGTAATCGGCCGGGTCCTCCGCGGCCGACTGCCAATCACCGTTGCTGCCGGGGACGTACAGCGAGACGGCGAGAGCTGACACGTCGAAGAAGGCCGCCTCGACGGCGGCGCTGACGGTACCCGAACGGCCGAGGACGTACGCACCGAGATTTGCACCCTTGTTGCACCCGGCGACGACCATGTCTACGTCCGGGCACAACGCCTCCAGCCCGACGACCGTACAGTCGGCCGGCGTCCCCTGGATGGCGTACCCGAGTTCGTGTTCGGTCACGTCGACCTCGCTCGACATCGCCCGCCCGACTGCACTCTGGTCCGTCGCGGGGGCGACGGCGGTCACCGTGGCGACATCGGAAAGCGCGTCGTAGAGCGCCCGAAATCCGACGCTCTCGATGCCGTCGTCGTTCGTGAGAAGGATGTGGGGCCGACTCATACCGAGAAGGACTCGAAGCAAGCTGAAAAGCTCAACGTTCGACCTGAAAACGACCACCCGCCGCGACGCGAATCTGTCAACCGGTGTGAGTGAGAGTAAGGAATATACCGCCCCGAGACGACGGGATAGTATGGTCACAACGGTTTCGAGATGTGACTTCTTGCGGGGAGCCGCGGGGGGGGCTGCCGTCGCAGCTATCGGCACCGAGTCGGCAGTCGCACAGGAGGGTGGGCAAACTCACACGATAGACATGACCGACGACCTCGTGTTCGACCCAGACGACTACACGATTGCACCCGGAGACACCGTAGTCTGGGAGAACGTCGGCGAAATCGGCCACAGCGTGACCGCCTACGAGGAGGACATCCCCGAGGAAGCGACCTACTTCGCTTCGGGAGGCTTCGAGGCCGAACAGCCGGCTCGCACCGCCTATACGGCCGGCGACCCCGCGAGTGGAGACGTTGTCGGTGGCGAGTCTTTTGAGCACACCTTTGAGGTGACCGGCACGTACGACTACTTCTGCGTCCCCCACGAATCGGTGGGGATGGTGGCACAGTTGACCGTTCAGGAAGGCGGGGGGACTCCAGAGCCCGGGGCGCAACTCCCGCAGGTCCCGGATAGCGCCAAGAGCCTCGTAATGGCGGCGATGACTGCACTGCTCGTCGTCGTGGGACTGGCGTACTTCTTCCTGAAGTACGGCGGGTACGAGCAACAGGAAGAGTAGGTACGAGTAACAGTGACAGAAACGCACGCGACCGAAGGCGCGTCGTACAAACTAGAACACAGCTCGGGATTCCGGGCGTCGCGAGCCGATTACCCGACCCTGTCGACGACCGTTTCGGCGTCGACGACGAGGTTGTACGCCCCCTCGTCGTCGTTCCAGAGCACGAGGACGTTTTCGAAGGCGAGGACGTCGCCGTACGCCGCCCGCTTCAGGTCGTCGTTGAGCATCGAATGCTTCGTTATCACCGCGTAATGTTCGACCGACTCGCTGCCGTCGCCGATCTTGAACAGCGGATTCCCCCGCTCGCTCAGGTCGTGACTCAGTTTGACCGCGAGCAAATCGACTCGGTTGGTGACGTGCCGCTCCATTTCGGCCATACGCGCGTGGCGGGCGGGGTCGGCGCGCACGTCGATTCGGCGCTGTCCATCCGTCCGAAGAATCGAGTACGCGTACTGGACCGTCGTGTTGACGAACGTTCCGTCGCCCTCGCCCGCCTCGTCGAGCCGACGTTGAAAGCCCGGCGTTTCGAGTTCTGACTGTCGGTCGAACGACCACCCCCTGTCGCTCGGGGCGTCACCGGACCACAACCTGAGCGTGGGCGCGTATACGGTCACGTCGCCACCGGGTGGCGCGACGGCGCGTTCGACCTCCCGGAGACCGACGCTCGTATTCAGGTCCGCGGGCGCGATGGCGACGACCGACCCGTCGTCGGCCAGAGACGGGAGCAACCGATCGACGACGGCGACTGGATCGTCGAGTTCACTCAGCACGTTTGCGAAGACGAGCACGTCGTATTCACCGGCGGGTTCGAACGTCTCGGCGCGTTCACGGTGAATCGTCGTTCGAAAGTTCCGCCGGGTCTCTCCCAGCAGTCGGTCGAGGACCTCCGCGGCGTCGCTCGGTTCCACCGCGTGGTAGTCGACGACCGAGTCCTCCGGAAGGAAGTCGTGCAGCCCTACCGCGGGCCCGCCGACGCCAGCGCCGACGTCGAGCACTCGGAGCACCCGGGGGAGCAAGTCGCGGTCGGTCACATCCTCCAGCACGTATCCGAGAGCGGCGTAGTAGTCCGGGAGGTGATACAGCGCGTACCCCAGCGCGGCCACGTCGTCGTACTCGACGGGATTCTCGTAGAAGTAATCGGCTTTGAGCCGCCGAACCGTCTCTCGGAGCCGGTCGCCGGATTCACCGCGGTGCCAGTCCGGGCCGAATCGCTCGACGAGAAGGTCTTCGAGCGCGAACGCGTACGGCTCTGGAAACACCTTCGGGTTCCAGTTGGGCGACCCCACCGGGTCTTCGCTGGCGGGGACGAACGTCCCGTCGCTCCGCTCGAACAGTCGGAGGTCGAAGGCTTCCTCGCGGAGTACCTGGCGGACGACCGCCGGGTGTGGAAGCCCATCGACGTACTCGCATATCTCCTCGGGGTCGATGGGGCGAACGCTACGAAGGTACTTCGCGTTCGACCGGATAGCTTCGCGGTCACTCATCTGACCGTGTCCCTCGCTCGCCAGTCGTCTGAGAGCGCGTCCCGGCGTCTCCGTAGAGATCGTCGAACGTCGCGCCGTCGGCCTCGGCGAGTCGTCGTGCGGCGTCGGCCACGCGCTCGGCCCCCGAAAACGTCTCCTGAATCTCGCGGTACACCCGTGGGTTGCCACCCGTCACCGTCTCGACGAGGTCGGCCATTCCGGCCGAAACCGGCGTCGAGAACTCGTCTCGCACCGGTTCGGCCGCGAGGGCGTACGCCAGCACAGCGGCGTGTGCACCCGCCTGCACCGTCTCCATCGCGGTGTCGTGTTCGGCCGCCGTCGTTTCGAACACTTCGTTCCCGGCGGCGGCGATGTCATCGACGACCGTATCGAGTACGTCGCCCGGTGCGTCGGCGACGAGGGCGACGTTTCCCGGGGCGTTCTCGGCGGCGAAGAGCGGGTGGAGGCTGAAGCGTTCGCGATCGGCCGCGTGGTCGGCCATCGCGGCCAGCGGTGCCTCCATCACGCCCGTCACGTCGAACAGCGCGGTCCTCGCTCGCGGCGCGTGCTCCGCGACCGCGACCTCCGTGACGGACATCGGAACCGCGAGACAGACCGCGTCGAACGTCTCGTCCGTATCCACGTCGACGGCGCGCGCGTCGAGCAGGGCCGCGGCGTCGTGGGCAGCGTCGGGGTCGGTGTCAGCGAACGCGACGTCGGCCTCGACGGTCGCTGCGAGCCACCGACCCATCTCCCCCGCCCCCACGATGAGGAGTTTCATTGCCGCGACGTAGCCCGTGCCATTAAAAAAGGAGTTCGGTGCGGCGACGCACGCCGCCCCCATGGTGCGACGAGCCAGACTGCTGGAAGATGCGACCGGCCAGACCGCTGTGAGATACGACGTGTCTCGCGGGGAGCTACGACGTGTCTCGTTGGACGAGTCGGCGACACGAATAGCGGGGAGTGACAGTCACCGATGACGGTACGGCGCGACGCGAACCCGAGGTTCCGGCGTCAAACGGACGGGTTTTACTTCGCGGTGGACAAGACGACGAGCATGG
>JBNJGG010000043.1:16464-18000 GCA_051747545.1 Halobacteriota archaeon
GAGTTCCCCGAGGTCTCTGGCGACAACCTCGACGGAGAGACCGTCTATCTCCCCGACGACTTCGACGGTGACCCGACGCTGGTTTGTATCACCTTCAAGCGCAAACTCCTCCCATTCGTCGAGGAGTGGATCGACCTCGCAGAGCGTCTCGCGGCGGAGTACGACGGTCTCACGTACTACCAGTTAGCTGTTCTCCGGCGCATGAACCGACTCTCGCGTTCCTTCCTCGAACGTGGGCTTCACTCGGACGTAACTGACCCAGAGCGACGGGGGCGAACCGTGCCGATATACACGCACAAACCGGAATTCAGAGAGGCGCTCGACCTGGGTGGTGAGGACACGATTTACGTGTTGTTGGTCGAGAATGGAAAGGTCGTCTGGAGCCTCGCGGGGGAAGTCACCGGGCCCGCGACCGAGACCTTCGAAACGGCCCTCCAGCGGCTCACCGCTCCCAAGTGGTGAACGGCCGAATCGGAGGGGGTGGCCCGAGGACTCCCACACTCAGTCGACGACCAGTTCGACCGGGTACTCAGTGAGATTCTCGTAGCCGTCTTCGGTGACTACCACGAGGTCCTCGATTCGGACACCACCGACGGCGGGGTCGTACAGTCCGGGTTCGACGGTGACGACGTGACCCGGTTCGAGTTCCCCACCGTCCGGGGCCAACCGTGGGAGTTCGTGGACGTCCAGACCGACGCCGTGACCGGTGCTGTGGATGAATCCCGTCTCGGTGTGTGGTTCCGAACGGAGCGTGGGATGGCCCGCGTCTTCGTACACGTCGCAGACGGCCGCGTGGACGGCGTCGCCGGTGACGCCGGGTTCGATGCGGTCGAGGGCGGCCTGTAACGCCCGCTCGGTCAGGTCGAACCACTCGCAGAGTTCGTCGCTGGGCGTTCCTTTGAGGAACGTTCGAGTCATATCCGCGTGGTACTTCGAGGCCTTCTCGCGGGGGAAGATGTCCACGATGATTGCCTCATCGGCGGCTAGCGGCCCGCTACCGCGGTCGTGTGGGTCGGCAGCGCGTTCTCCGCAGGCGACGATCGTCTCGTCGAGCGAACAGCCGTGGCGGAGCAGCGTCACCTCGATTTCTTCGGCCACGTCCTCGCTCGTGAGCGGGTCGCCATCGCGTGTGAGGACGCCGTCGACGACAGTCGACGCCCGGAGCAGGTCCTCCGCGGCCGCCATCGCCGCCTCGTTAGCCGCCTGCGCGCGACGAATGCTGCCGATTTCTTCGGCCGATTTCACCGCGCGCAGTTCGCCCACGACGTCCGCCGACTCGGCGACGACCTCGACCCCCTCCTCCCGGAGACTGTCGGCAGTCCCGAGCGGAAACCGCTCGGGGACCGCGACCCGCTCTATCCCGTGGTCTTCGAGAAACGACGCCACGACGAGCGTTTTCGCGCGAGCGCGTCCCTCCGTGGCGGCCAGTTGCTGAAAGTCGTAGTCGACCAGCCGAGACACGGATTCGGCGTTGCTCTCCTTCCGGGCGCGTCCGTACTCGAGCGAGGAGACGAGCAGGTGGACCCCGCCCGAGGC
>JBNJGG010000044.1:0-17932 GCA_051747545.1 Halobacteriota archaeon
CGTACAGTAGGGGCCTCGCCGCGTCCGTCGACGAGCACCGGGTCGTCCGGGGAGACAGCGGTCGGATGGACGGCGGGATTTTCGCTCCACAACTCCTGCTCCCAGTGCGTCGTCTCGGGGCGCTCCGGCGGCCCGCCGAACACAGCGAGTTTGGTCGCAGGCGAGAGGTCGAAGTCCGACTCTCGTTCGACGGGCGCGAGGACCACCCGTGGGGTAACGTCCCCATCCTCGTCACGCCCGCGAGCAGAATCCGTGGGGAGACCGAATCGCGTCACTGCGCCAATCTGAGCGGCCCCGACGAAGGCGAGAATCGACTCCGGGACGGGGTCGGCAGGAACAGCCACGAGTGCTCCCTCTCGGAGGCCGAGAAACCGGAGGATGTTTCCCGCCCTGTAGCTGCTCGAACAGAAGTCGTGCCACGAGTACGAGCGCTCCCTCGCAGGCACGCGTAGCGCGGGGGCGTCGCTCCGCCGCGAGCGTGCGACGAGGTCACCGAGAACGTCCATGACTTCGGTTGGAAGCGCCGACGAAAAAGCGTCCCGAGTTCCGACCGAGACCGCAGATCACAGCGAGTTTCGAATCTTCTCGAAGAAGCCTTCCTTCACGTCGACGGTCTCGCCGCCCGCCTCGGCGAACGCTTCGAGGGCGTCGCGTTGCTCGTCGTTGAGTTTCTCGGGCGTGACTATCTGGACCGTCACGAACAGGTCCCCCCGTCCGCGCCCGCGCAGTCGCGGCATCCCCTTGCCCTTCAGCCGGAAGCGCTCCCCGCTCTGGGTCGCCTTGGGAACGTCCATCTCGACGGACCCGTCCAGCGTCGAGATCTCGATGGTGTCGCCGAAGACCGCCTGCGGGAACGAGATTGGCTGACGAACGTGCAGGTCGTCACCGTCGCGGGTGAACTCGTCGTGGTCACGGACCTGCACCTCGATGAGCAGGTCGCCGTTCGGCCCGCCGTTCTCCCCGGGTGCGCCTTCACCACCCATCCGAAGGCTCTGTCCGTCACGGATACCAGCCGGGATATCGACCGAGAGCGTCGCCTCGTTTCTGACCCGGCCCTCACCGCCGCAGGTGCTGCACGTCTCGTCGTAGAGTTCGCCGTCGCCCCCGCACCGGCGACAGGTCTGTGACTGTTGCATCCGACCGAACGGCGTCTGTTGGACCTGTGTCACCTGTCCCTGCCCGTTACATTCGGGACAGGTCTCGACGTTCGCGTCCGGCGGGTGGCCGGCACCGTCGCAGTCACCACACCGCTCGGGTCGCGTGAGCGTGACCTGCTTTTCGACGCCGTCGAACACCTCTTCGAGGTCGAGGGCGATGGTCGTCCTGAGGTCGGCACCCTGGCGGGGGCGGTTGTCACCGCCGGACCCCCCGCCGAAGAACTGGCTGAAGATGTCCTCGAAGCCGCCCATTCCGTTTCCACCGAACCCGCCGAAGGGGTCGCCGCCCCCACCGCCGTCGAATCCGCCCCGCTTCTGGGCTTCGGAGAACCGGTCGTGACCGAGTCGGTCGTACGCCTGTCGCTTCTCGTCGTCCGTGAGGACTTCCTTGGCCTTCTGTACCTTCTTGAATTTCTCCTCTGCGTCCGGCTCGTCACTCACGTCCGGATGGTACTGCGCCGCTTTCTTTCGGTAGGCTCGTTTGATATCGTCCTCGTCGGCGTCGCGCGAGACTCCGAGGACGTCGTAGAAATCCTCGCTCATCAGTTGGTAGGTGGTACTTCGGCGAGCTACTTGAAAAACGTGGGTTCGACTGGCCGCGACGCGCAATTCGTCTCGATGGCTGACGACGAGTCGACCCGCCGATGGCTGACGACGAGTCGACCCGCGACCCGATGGGGTCGAGTCCGACCCCGGGGCGTCGGCGAAGTCGATGTCGACGACGTTCGACTACTCGTCGGAATCGTCCACGTTCGCCAGAACGCTGCGCGTTCTGGTTGGCTCACGAGGACTCTTCGTCGTCTCGAACGTCCCCGAAAATCGGTGATTTTCGGTGGGCGGACGAGATGAGTCTACGACTCGTCTTCGTCCACGTCTTCGAAGTCGGCGTCGACGTACTCCTCGTCGCCTGCCTGGGCCCCTCCGGCCCCAGCGTTCGGGCCGGGACCGCCGCCCATGCCAGCACCGCCGGCCTGCGCCTGCTGGGCCTGCTGTTGCTGGTACATCCGCTTGCCGATTTCCTGCAGGCTCTTGGCCAGCGCTTCGGTCGCGTCCTCGATTTCCTCGGTCTCCGCGTCGTCGTCTTCGAGTACCGCCTCCACGTCCTCGATGGCGGCTTCTATCTCCCCGGCGAGTTCGTCGTCGACGTTCTCCTCGTTCTCTTCGAGGAGGGTGTGTGCACGCTGGACCGCGCTCTCGGCCTCGTTACGGGCCTCGATGCGCTGTCTGCGCGCCTTGTCCTCTTCGGCGTGTTCTTCGGCCTCGCGGGTCATCCGATCGACTTCGTCGTCCGAGAGCCCCGCGCCGCCCTCGATGGTGATAGACTCGGCGTTTCCGGACCCTTTGTCCTCCGCAGAGACGTTGACGATGCCGTTTTCGTCGATGTTGAACGTGACTTCGATCTGCGGCGTTCCGGCCGGTGCCGGCGGGATGCCGGCGAGCTGGAATTCACCGAGCAGTTCGTTCTGCTCGGCCATCTCGCGTTCGCCCTGGAAGACGCGCACCTGCACCGAGGTCTGATTGGCCGCGGCGGTGGTGAATATCTTCGATTCCTCGGTCGGGATGGTCGTGTTCTTCTCGATGAGACGCTCGAAGAGGCCGCCCTTCACCTCGATTCCGAGCGACAGCGGCGTCACGTCGAGCAACACGATGTCGTCGACTTCGCCCCCGAGGACGCCGCCCTGAATGGCCGCGCCGAGTGCGACCGCTTCGTCGGGGTTGACGTTCTTCTTCGGGTCGGTCCCGAGAATTTCCTGGACCTGGTCTTGCACCTGGGGCATCCGAGTGGACCCTCCGACGAGGATGACCTCGTCGATGTCGTCCTTCGAATAGCCCGCGTCCGACAGTGCTTGCTCGGTCGGTCCGACCGTTCGCTCGATGAGGTCGGCCGTCAGCGACTCGAACTTCGCCCGCGTGAGCGACTCTTCGAGGTGGATCGGCCCCGAGTCGGTCGCCGTGATGAACGGGAGGTTGACGTCGGTCTCCTTCCGCGAGGAGAGTTCGATTTTCGCCTCCTCTGCGGCGTCTTTCAGTCGCTGAAGGGCCTGCCGGTCCTCACGGAGGTCGATACCGTGGTCAGACTGGAACTGCTCGGCGAGATAGTCGATGATGGCCTGGTCCCAGTCGTCACCACCGAGTTCGTTGTCCCCGTTCGTCGCGACGACTTCGTAGACGCCACCGCCGAGGTCGAGAATGGAGACGTCGAACGTGCCGCCACCGAGGTCGTAGACGAGAACGGTCTGGTTTGATTCGTCGTCAAGGCCGTAGGCCATCGACGCGGCGGTGGGCTCGTTGATAATGCGCTCGACTTCGAAGCCAGCGATTTCGCCCGCGTCTTTCGTCGCCTGTCGCTGTCGGTCGTTGAAGTACGCCGGTACCGTGATGACCGCCCGTTCGACGTCGTCGCCGAGATACTCCTCTGCGTCGTGTTTGATCTTCTGGAGGATCATCGCCGAAACCTGCTCCGGCGTGTACTCGTCGTCTCCGACTTCGATGACGTAGTCCTCTTCGCCCATGTGGCGCTTGATGGAGCGGAACGTTCGCTCGGGGTTCTGAATCGCCTGATTCTTCGCGGGCTTCCCGACGAGTCGCTCGCCGTCGTCGGTGAATGCGACGACGGAAGGCGTCGTTCGGTCACCCTCGGCGTTCACGATGATTTCTGGGTCGCCGCCCTCCATCACTGCGAACGCGCTGTTCGTGGTACCGAGGTCGATACCTAGTATTTTGTTGCTCGCCATCTTGCGCAGGAATAGCGGTCTAGGTCGGTTAAAGGTTACTAGACAAGCCGATACCGGCCCGAGAGACGCCCCGTCGCCCGCTTGCGGTTTTCGTCGTCGTCGCGCCCCCGTCCCGTTGCTTTTTTGTAGACGTGCAATTCATCGACTCGACTGCGGGCTCACTTGCTGACTGTGACCTGCGCCGCTCGGATGACCTTCTCTGCCATCTCGTATCCGGGTTGGTACACCTCGACGATGGTTCCCTCTTCCTGGGCACTCTCGACGCGCATCAACACCTCGTGACGCTGTGGGTCGACTTCGTCACCTGGTTTGGGTTCGATCGGTGAGACGTTCTCCTCCTCGAGGATGCGGTCGAACTCGTCGAGCGTCGTCTCGACGCCGTCGCGGATGTCGACGTTTTCGTCCTGTGCGAGCGCGCGAAGGAGGTTGTCTCGAACCACGACCAGTCGCTGGACGAGGTCCTCGGTGGCCCGCGATTTTATCTGGTTTTGCCGCTTTTTCGCACGCTTCTTGTAGTTCTGGAAGTCCGCCTGCACTCGTCGAAGTCGCGAGGTGAGCTCTTCGACTCGCTCCTCGCGGTCACGAAGCGTCTGTTCGGTGTCGTCCAGTCGCGTGAGGAGCACGTCGACGTCTGCGGCGAGCGCCTCGTCGTGTGTGGCGATGCGTTCGACGAGGTCCTCGGGTGACTCGGCGGTCATCTCGACGGTTTCCCCGGCATCGTGCTGGTCGTCGCCACGCTCGGCTGTTTCGCTGACCGCGTCGGTGTCGGTGGCCGAGTCTTCGCCTGTCGTCTGTGTGTCGGTCTCTCCGGCCGTTTCCGCGGTCCCCGTTGTCGACTCTGCGGTGTCGGCCTCCGACTCCGTCTCGGGTTCGGCGGTCCGTTCTGCCTCAGCAGCGTCGTCTGTCATACGTGGCCAAAGCTTCTCACGGGGCTTAAGAGTGTAGAATCAACGTCGACTTCGTCGGTCCCGTCCGCGAGTTACTGGTACATCCGCAACGGCCTGGCTTTCGTACTCTCCTCGTCGGCCTGTTGCATCTGCTTTGCGAGTTGTTCTCTGGCGTTGCGTATCTCCTCTGCGTGTTCGACGAGGTCCGCGACCGGGACCTCGACGTCGAGCAGTTTCTCGACACCATCTTTGATGACGACGCGAGACGCCTCCGGGTCAGGAAACCGCGGGTCAGATTCGACGACGAGTCCGATAGCGTCCAGTTCGTTCTCCACGGCGTGGCTCAACAGCGCGCCGGTCGGCCCGGAGATGAGGCCGGTTTCCGTCGGAACGTGGATTTCCATATCGGCGAGACGACGCACGCCCGCACCGACGCCGACGCCGTAGACCGACGGGACCTCCGCCGTCTTCTTTCGTGGAAGGCCCGACAGATAAATCGGCAACACGTGCTGTTCGTCGAACCAGCGCCGCATACACGTCGCGAACTCGTTGGCTGCTTCCGAGCTGATTGGAATGTCACTGTGGAGAACCAGCAGGTCCCTGTCCGCGTCGGCGTACAATTGAACCGGCGTTCTGAGCGACGAGTCGCCTTCCTCGTAGATCGTAACCTTGGGGAGCGCATCGCAGTGTACGTTCGCGTACCGCTCCATCTCGAACACGTCGACGAGATGGTCGGCCGCGATTTTACCGACGAGACCGACGCCCGGGAGCCCTTCGACCATCGCCGGTGAGTCGAGTTCGATATCAGGATTCAGCAGCTCGATCTGGGCCATACCCTTCGAAAGGGACGGGTCGGTTGTAAACCCGACGGGCGACTGCGACGGCGGTTCGGATGGCTCGTGGCCGAGTGGCCACCCCCCAAGACCGACGATGCAGTGTCGCGTCCGAGTCGAGACCCCTTACCGCTGCTTCGGTAGTGGGCGATCCCGAAGTCACCCGGAGACGAGCAACCGGACCCGGTTCCACGACGAGTCCGAAACCGACATACGCTCCGGCCTGCACACAGGTCACATGGACCCCCTCGAGCGGTACGCCGACCTCGTCGAAGACAGACAGGCGTTTCTCGACGCCTGTCGGCGGCCGTTGCCGTCGGTCGTTCGAGTGAACAGGATACAGGCGTCCGTCGAGCGGGCACGAGACGCACTCGACGAGGAAGGGGTCGAGTACGAACCCGTCGACTGGAATTCGGAACTCCTCCGCCTCGAAGACGGCAGCCCTGGAACGTCGTGGCCGTACTTCCACGGGTGGCTCCACGGGCAGGAGGAAGTGTCCGCGTTTCCCGCGTTGATACTGGACCCAAAACCCGGCGAGCGCGTCTGGGACGCCTGTGCAGCCCCGGGGAGCAAGACGACGCAACTGGCGGCGTTGATGGACGACGAGGGCGTCCTCGTCGGCAACGACAACAACCTCGGCCGTCTCTCTGCACTTCGACACAACGCCGAGCGACTGGGAGTGACGAATCTCGTGGTGACGAATCAGGACGCTCGGAACTACTCGTTGAAGCCGTTTGCGGACGACGATGCCGGTTTCGACGCCTTCGACCGCTCGTTAGTGGATGCGCCGTGCTCGTGTGAAGGAACGTGTCGAAAGAATCCGGACGTCCTCGGGCAGTGGTCGCTGGACCACGTCAATAGCATCGCAGGCATCCAGAAGGGAATTCTGCGTCGGGCGGTGCAGGCGACGGTCGAGGGGGGAACCGTGGTCTACTCTACCTGTACGTTCGCGCCCGAGGAGAACGAAGCCGTCCTCAACCACGTCCTCGAACGCGAATCGTGTCGCCTCGTCGAGTTCGACACGACGCTGAAAACGTCGCCAGGCGTCACCGAATGGAAGGGCGACACGTACGACGACAGCGTCAGGCACGCCCACCGCGTCTACCCCCACCAGAACGACACGGGTGGGTTCTTCTGTGCAAAATTGGAGGTGACGACGTGACCCGAAACGAGTCTTCGAACGACGCGGGCGGCTCCGACAGCACCGCTGCCGACCACGGGCCGACCCGCGACAACGACGGCCAGCGATTCGACCGCCTCCCACCGACTGCGAAAGCGCGCGAAGTCGCGGGCCGGGCGACCCGCAAAGAGGTGCTGACGTGGTGGGAGGACAGATTCGGCATCGACCCCTCGACATTCGACGGATTCAGTTTCTGGGAGAAGGGGGCGGGCAAGGTGTGGGCGTTCCACGGTGAGTTGGTCGACCCCATCGAAGTCGAGGCAGTCGGACTCTCGTTTCTCCGAACCCGACAGAAGTTCTGGAAACCGACGACGAACGCCGTTCAGCGATTCGGACGCGCGGCGACGAAGAACGTCATCGACCTCGACCACCAGGCGGCCATTACATTCGTCGCAGGCGACGATTAGGAACTCGACTGGGACGGCGACTGGGGATACCTCATCGCCGCCCACCAGCTCGCCGGCAGACGTGAACCCCTCGGCGTCGGCCTCTACGTCCACGGTGAACTCCGCTCGACGGTTCCCAAGGGTCGTCGAGAGCGTCTCGACTGAGCGTCTCTCCGTCAGTCTTTCCGGGCCAGCGTCCCACCGGTCAGACCGTCCCACTGGACTCGATAGCCCACCGCTGAGAGCACGGCGCTGGCGTCGTCGATACCGTACTCGGCCAGTCGGGATTCGGCCTCCGCGAGCGTCATCCCGGCCTCGACGACCTCGCCGAGTTCCTCCAGCACGGTGGGTCGAATCAGCATCCGTCCGAGACGACGGTGGGCTGGAAACTCGACGTCGGCCATCGCGTCGACACTGACACCGAAATCAGCCGCGAGCGAGTCCAGCGTCACGACATCGGCCTCCGGAACGTGCGTCTCGGGGAGCATCGTGGCAGCCTGGGCGACGAGGTCGTCCTCGTACCGACGGAGAGCGGAGACGACCTCCTTCACACGGACGGTCCCAGTGTAGGGAATCGCTCTGTGGTCACGTGCAGCGATCTCCTCGCCCACACCGAGCGATTCGTCGACGGCGACGAGCAGTTCGACATCCTCGACTGTCGCTAACTGTCCGAGTTTCTTCTCGACGTACTCCGGCGTCCAGAAGCCCATTATTTCGAAGTAGACGCGGAAGTCGGCGTGCCGGTAGTCGAACGCGAAATCGGGAATCATCACCGCCGCCCCTGCCGCCAGTGGCTCCGGTTCGCGGCTGAGTTCCCAGTCGAGGTCCAGACTCGAGAACCGAGCGGCGAAGTCAGCTTCGACGCCGCTGTCGAACGACATCTCGGCGACCGGTTCGACGCCCGGGACCCGAACGTCTTCGTCGGTGAGGACGAGTTCGCGCTCGGTGCCCCGGTCGTCGATAGTCGCCCGAACCGTCCACGAGTCGGTCGCCGCGACGGTTCGAAGGAGTCGAGCGAACGCCGTCCCGTAGCGTCGCGTCCGACGAAAGAGCCTGTCCGGACCCGTGACCACGAGTTCTCGGCCCTCCTCCGTTCTGCGTATCTCGTACATCAGCCGAAGTCGCTTCACTGCGGAGACGAGCGCCTTCGGATCAGAACTCCTGACGCGAACCTCGGTGGCGTCGAACAGCGCGGTCTGTGCCAGCGAAAGGTTGTACTGGGTCACGAGTTCCTCGGGAGTCCATCGGGAGTCCAACGCCGCGAGCACCTGATTGACCTCTCTGTCGGCGTACAGCGACGTCTCGACGGCACTTGCTGGAACCCGCAACGACTCCGCGGCCGCTTCGAGTGCAGCATTTCGGTCTCCCGCAGTGACGACGCCCGTCGATTCGGCGGCCTCGAAGACAGCCTTCCGGACCCGACGCGGCGGCACCGATGCCCGCGTCTCGAACGTCGCATCCCGGTCGACGAGGGACGCGAACCCCCGCACGAGTTTGAAGTGATCGGCCTCGGACTCCATGTCGGTGAGCGCCTCCTCGAGGGCGGCGCGCCGCTCGTCGACGTGGCCCTGATAGGCGCCAATAACGCGGGCTGCGAGTGGTCGATGTTCACGTCCGGCGAACTGGGGATGGTAGCCACCGCCGGCCCGTGAGACCCTGAGGAGGTCCTTCGTGAGCACGACCGACCGTTGCAGTCGTGAGCCCAAAAGTTCGCCGGGAGTAGACCGGCTGAAACGACGAAAGGGATAAGGCTCATACGCTCGGCCGCAGACGAACGCCCATGAACAGACGGGGCTATCTTCGACTCCTCGCACTGCTCGCACCTGCAGGGTGTCTGGAGACGACTCCCGGCCCAACCGGGCCCCGCACGCCGCCGACGGCGGCGAACGCCAACCCGCAAGCGCCGCCGACTAGCTCTGCGCTCCGGGTCAAGAGTTTCGACTTCGAAGAGACCGACGATGGAACGCTCCGCGTGTTCGGCGTCATCGAGAATTCGAGCGACAGAGAGCGAGAGGCGAAAGTGAACGTCACGGTGACAGAGCAAGACAGTCGGCACGTCGGTGGAACGACGATTACGGTCGACCCGAACTCGGAGGCCGAATTCGGGATTCGCTTCGACATCGACTACGAATCGTTCGCACGCGACGGTGAGGTCAGCGTCACCGTCGAGTGACCGCATCCCCACGCCGTGTGGCGACTCGAAGCGTCGACTTCATCGACGACGGGCGGCCACTCGCTCTTCGGCCGTCTCCTCACTCACCAGTTCGTAGAGAATCGCGCGGCCACCGTCGTCTTTTGGTCGGAGAATCCGGCCGAGGCGCTGGGTGAACTCGCGTTCGCTCCCACTTCCCGAGAAGAGCACGCCGACGTTCGCGTCGGGCACGTCGACGCCCTCGTCGAGGACGTTCGCGGTGACGACGCGACTGTACGTGCCCGCCCGAAACCGGTCGAGAATCTCCCGTCGCTCGGCGGCCCCCGTCTCGTTGGTGATGGCCGGGATCAGAAAGCGCTCGGAGATTCGGTACACCAGGTCGGTGTGCGCGGTGAAGACCAGTATGTTGTCGTCGGCGTGTCGCGCGAAGATGGTCTCGAGCTCGTCGAGTTTCGCGGCCGAGTTCATCATGATGTCACGGGCACGCTGCTTCGCGAGCAACGCCTCCCGCGCCCGCGGGTCCGATCCCGACCGCATGACGAGTTTCTGGTAATCGCTCCCGCTCGCGAACCGAAGATTCGACTGCCGGAGGTAGTTGACGAACGTCCCCTGTGCCTCCTCGTACGCCTCACGCTCTGCCGGCGTGAGCGCGACTTCGATGCGTCGGATGTCGTACGCGGCGAGATGCTCGCCGGCCAACTGGTCGACATCGACATCGTACACGTTTGCGCCGACGAGGTCTGTCACCACTTCGTGGGCACCGTCGGGGCGCTCGAACGTCGCCGTGAGTCCCATCCGGGCGGGTGCAGCGAGGAGACGCCCGATCTCGCGGTACCCCTCCCCACCGAGGTGGTGGACCTCGTCGAAGACGACGAAGCCGAAGTCGCCACCGACGTGGTCCGCGCGGAGGTACGCCGAGTCGTAGGTGGACACGGTCAGCGGTCCCGAACGTTGTTCACCCCCACCGAATTGACCGATTTCGACGTCGAACTCGGCGTCCAGTTCGCGTCTCCACTGGTCGAGCAAATCGACCGTCGGGACGACGACGAGCGTCGGAACCGACAGCGCAGCTATCGCGGCGATGGCGATGACGGTCTTGCCGCTTCCGGTCGGGAGTTCGAGGACGCCCCGCGGTGCAGGGTGTCGACCACCGGTATCCCACCCCGGGTCGGTGTGTAGCCACGCGTCGAGTGCCTCGCGCTGGTACTCGCGGAGTTCGTACGACGTCGAGAGCGAGAGTGACTCGGTGTCGAGGACGTGGTCTTCGAAGTCGACGCCGCGAGCGACGAGGGCGGTCCGAAGCGGCGCATAACGGTAGGCCGGTGCCCGTGCCGTCTGACTTCGAGCGTCGAACTCGACGAACGGGAGGTCCGGTATCTCGCCGTCGAGTCGTATCGTTCCGTCCTCGAAGTACAGCTCGAGCGTCACCAGCGGGACGTTAGCAGTTCTGACCTATGTTCCTTCCGGCGTCCCGTCGGCACGCTATCGAGGGGAGTCACGTCGTCCGGGTAGAAGTCGACGACTGGAGGCTGACCAAGAGACGACGGTGGTGAAGATGGCCGACAGATAACCCCGGTCGAGATGGCGAACAGACGGCGCGCTGGCGTGACGCGAGGCGGTGCGCCGTGCTCCCGCAGAACGACTCGCGTTCCTCGTTACTGCACGCCCTTGGGTGGTCCCCTCATCGGAGATAAATCTACGACGAGGGCCAAGGCTCAAATCCATCCCGTGCGAGTGTCGAACCATGGCAGACGAGATGCCCGAGGCCGTTTCGAAGTTCATTCGCGACGCAGAACGAGTCTACGACGAGTACGACGAGGGGTACATCGACCCGGACGCCGCCCTGTCGGTGCTGGGCGACCACATCACCAGGCTACGTGACAGCTACGACGAGTGAGAGACCGGGGGGCCGAGCAGTTCGAATGCTTGAATCGAGCGTAGTAAGCGAGTCGAACGCAGGATTCGCGTGCCGTAAGCGAGTCGAAAAGAACTATCCGCTGTGGGTACGCGCTGTATCGTATGACAGCGTTCTCGTCCAGAGTCGAACAGATATCTATCAGTGGTATCCGCAAGGTGTTCGAGGCGGCCGGGGCCGACGCAATCAACCTCGGTCTTGGGCAACCGGACTTTCCCGCACCGACGCACGCTAGACAGGCCGCCGTCGAAGCCATTGAGGCCGGACGCGCCGACAGTTACACGGAAAACAAGGGCATCCGAAGCCTCCGGGAGGCAATCGCCGAAAAGCACGCCCGCGACCAGGGGCTAGACGTCGACCCCGACGACGTCATTGCGACCGCCGGTGGAAGCGAAGCGCTCCACATCGCGCTCGAAGCGCACGTCGACCCCGGCGAGGAAGTCATCTTCCCCGACCCCGGATTCGTCTCCTACGACGCGCTGACGAAAATCGCGGGCGGGACGCCGGTTCCGGTGGGCCTCAGAGACGACCTCACCATCGACCCCGACGCAATCGAGGCGGCCATCAGCGACGACACGGCGGCGTTCATCGTCAACAGTCCCGGAAATCCGACGGGTGCGGTGTCGTCGGAGACCGACGTTCGCGAGTTCGCTCGCATCGCCGACGAGCACGACGTGCTGTGCATCACCGACGAGGTGTACGAGCACTTCGTCTTCGACGGCGAACACCACTCTCCCGCGGAGTACGCCGACTCCGACAACGTCGTCATCGTCAACGGTTGTTCTAAGACCTACTCGATGACCGGGTGGCGGCTCGGGTGGGTGGCGGGTGCCTCCGAACGCGTCGAGCGAATGCTTCGCGTCCATCAGTACGCTCAGGCCTGCGCGTCGGCACCGGCGCAGTACGCCGCCGAGGCCGCCCTCAGCGGCCCACAGGATTCTGTCGACGAGATGCGAGCGGCGTTCGAAGCACGACGCGACCTCGTTCTCGACGGACTCGCAGACATCGGTATCGACGTGCCCACGCCACAGGGTGCGTTCTACGTCATGCCGGAGGTTCCGGCGGATTTCGTCGACGAGTGCATCGCACGGGACGTCGTCGTCGTCCCCGGTGAAGCCTTCGGCGAGGGTGGCCAGGGCTACGCGAGATTGTCGTACGCAACGTCGACCGAGGAGTTAGAAGAGGCGCTCGACATCATGGCCGAGGCGTACGCGGCGACGCAGTGAGACAGTCGTCGGAAGTGGCGTCATGACCGACGAGGTGTGGTGTCTTCGAGCGTGTGAAGGTACTCGCGCAGGAGGCCAGGGAACTCCCGTCCGCGCATGTACCGCAGTCCGAAGTCGTCGGCCCACTCGATGATGCCGGTGTCCTCGGTGACGACGCCCGCTTCAAGTTCGCGCGCCAGCACGAGGAGGTCGAAGTCCTCGCGCGAATCGAGGACCCCTCGCCGAAGCGTGCTCCTGTACTCGTCTCTGAGCGTGGAGATGACCTTGTCGACTTCGGTCATGTAGTCGTGGTCTTCGACCGTTTCGCTGCGCGAGTGATGCGCCTTTCTGACGGCTTTCTCAGAGACGCGAAGCCCCCGGTCGACCCGGTCGCTCATCTCGTCGACGAAGCCGTACACGAGTTCTGCAGGAACCATCACCTCGAGTCGGGCCGGGCTCTTTCGGATGATCCATGTGTTCAACTTCGAGAACACCTCGTCCGACACCTCTCGCCTGTCGAGCATGTCGGTCAACTCTCGATGGATAGACGGCGGCATGTAACACGAGATGTTCAGGTCCAGCTTTGCCCTCGCGACGAGGTCGAGGAGCCGTAACACTGCCTCTTCGAGCGACTCGCCGTCCTCCCGGATTTCGTCGGTGATGAAGACCGACGTGTCCAGGACGAATCGCTGCTTGAGCGGGTACTCGGCCATTGGTGGCGATTGGCGACCGAGACGGAAATACTTGCCACTGTGACGCCCCCAGTCGCCGGGTCGAACGCGTTCGGGACGGGCGCAGTATCGACACGGTGCCACAGGGTTTTGCACGCCGAACGACAATGAGACGGTGTGACGTACCACGACCAACTCGGTCTCACTCGGGAGGAGTTCGAGGACCAACGGGCCCACTTCGAGAACAGGACCTACCGAGGGCGGCCGTACGAGCATCTCCCGGATTACCGAAGCAAAGTGAACCGAGGAACCGTCCTCATCGAGGGGTCTGTCGTGCAGGGATTTCCGAAGATTCCACGGACGCTCGTGCTGGAAACGGGCATTCCCCGCTACTTCGACGACGAGTTCGCCGTCGAGGAGAAGATGAACGGGTACAACGTTCGCGTCGCACACGTCGACGAACCGCTCGCCTTCATCCGCGGTGGTGTCATCTGTCCGTTTACGACGTGCAAGGTCCGCTCTCTGTTGGCCCTCGACGAGTTCTTCGAGGACCACCCAGACCAGATGCTCTGTGGGGAGATGGTCGGTCCCGAGAACCCCTACACACCGTTCGAGTACCCGGAGATAGACTCGCTGGCGTTTCGAGCCTTCGACGTTCGTCATCGAGAGACCGGCGAACCGGTACCGGTGGAGGCGCGCCGCGAACTCTGCACGCGATACGACATCCCACAGGTCCAGTTTCACGGCCTGTTCGACCCATCGACCGCCGCGACAGCCCTCAAAGAACTCATCGACGAACTAGACGCCGAAGGACGCGAGGGAATCGTGATGAAGTCCGCCGATGTGTCTCACCAGCTGAAATACACGACGTCGTCGGCGAATCAGGGAAACCTCGAATACGCTTTCTCGTTGCCATTCGATTACGGTCAGGACTTCATGTTCCGCCGCATCATCCGCGACGCGTTTCAGGCCGTCGAGTGGGAAGAGGACGGCGAGGCGGCGACCGAACGTGCCGGAGACCTCGGTACAGCAGTCCTCTGCTCGATGGTCGAGACGATACGCAAGGTACAGGAGGGAGAGACCGTCGGCGAGCGACACACCGTCCGCGGCGACCCCGACTGTATCGACGCGCTGTTCGACCACCTCCGCGCACAGCGATTACGCCTCGAAATCGAATCCGACCGCGTCGTCGACGGCGAGCGACTCGTCACGTTCGTCAAGAAGACGCAGAAGTCGAACGACCGGATTCAGGCCTACCTCGACGGGAAAATCGTCACGGAGTAACGCCGTTGTCGACGCCGAGGCCCTCTACTTCGCCGTGCTGACGATTTTGACGACGTCGCCCTCTTCGAGTTCGTGGTCCTCCCCGATGCGTCGGTTCGTTCGGGCGTCGACGGCGTGAAGGTAGCCCTCACCGATGTCGGTGTGGACGGCGTACGCGAGGTCCCGCGGCGTTGATCCGCGGGGCAGGAGAAACGCGTCCGGCAACACGTTTCCCTGGCCGTCGGTCCACTTCGACTCGTTCTGGACGGGGTAGACCGTGATGTGGTCGAGCAGGTCGTAGACCACCGTGTCGAGCGCTTTCTGCACGCCGGTCCCGCCGTACTGGCTCATCACGTCCCGGATTCGTTCGAGTCCCCGACGCTGGGCGTCACTCAGGTCTCCGACAACGTCGAAGTCGTCGTCGCCGGGGTCGTACCGGAGAATTCCAGCCTCCGCGCCCTGTCGGAGGGCGAGTTCACCGTCGCCGGAATCACCGTCACGTCAGTCGCGTTCAAGCGTTCGACGTTCTCGGGTGGTGCCACGTCGGCCTTGTTCGCCACCAGGACGATCGGTTTCGTTCGCGCGCGGATGTCGCGGGCGAGCGCCTCGCGGTCCTCGTCGGTCCATTGAATCGGATCCGCGGGGTAGTCTAACTCTCTGAGGCTCGCGGTCACTTCCACCTCGGTCGCTCCGAATCCCGTGAGGAGGTCCGTGAGCGCCTCGTCGAGGTCGAAATCGGGCGAGCGGGACTTGCGTTCGACGGACTCCCAGTTCCGGTCGATGATGCCCGCCAGCCACAGGTCCATCTCCTCCTCGATGAACCGAACGTCCTCGACGGGGTCGTGGCTCCCAATTTCGACGGGGTCGCCCTCGGCGTTCGTCCCCCCGGAGGCGTCGACGACGTTGATGATGACGTCGGCGTTGGTGAGCGCGTCGAGGAACTGATTGCCGAGACCCCGACCCTCGTGTGCGCCGGGGACGAGACCGGCCACGTCGAGCAGTTCGACCGGGACGTACCGCTTGCCGTCTCGGCAGTTTCCACACCGCTCCGCTCGGTCGAGACACGGACAACGCGTCCGCACGTAAGTGACCCCCCTGTTGGCGTCGATAGTGGTAAAGGGGTAGTTGGCCACGTCCACGTCCGCCAGCGTGACCGCTTTGTAGAAAGTGGACTTGCCCGCGTTGGGCTTGCCCGCGAGTGCGATAGAGAGCATACCCGAACTGCGTGCGTCCTCAAGAATTGCCTTTCGGTGTCGACACCACGCTGGCAGCGGGCGTCCCCGGCGGCTCACCGGGTGGTAGCCCGGTCACTCACCGAACGATGTCCCTCGTCGTTGCCGACGCACGAGGAGGGCGATGAGTGCCACCGGCGTGACGAAGACGAAGACGTACGGCAGGAGGTACGCGACGGCGACGACCATGGCCCGAAGCGTCGTCAAGACGCCCTGGACCGAGTCGAGGAACGCCTCGACGAGCGGCGTGTCGTACCACTGCGGCGCTCTGGTCAGTTCGGCAGGCGGCCGTTCCTCCGAGAGATCGACCGTGATCGTCGAGTAGGCGACCCGCTGTTCGAGCGACTGTTGCCGGGCCTCCAGTCGCTCGATTTCGGTTTGCACCTCCGACAGTCGCTCCTGGACGGCCAGCACGTCCTCGGTGTCGTCTGCTTCGTCGTACAGTTCGCGGAGTTTCTCGCGTTGGCTGTACAGATTCGTCAACCGGGCCTCGATGTCGACGAGTTGGTCGGTCACGTCCTCGGTGTTCGTGCTCACCGAGTGGACCGTGCCCTCGGCTTTGATGTCGCTTAAGAGCGCCGAGAAGTTGTCTTTCGGAACGCGGAGGACGAGTTGGCCGTCGACGTAGGTCCCCTCGTTCACCTGATTGCGCTCCTCGCGGGTGTCGCTGACGTACCCACCGTACCCCTCGACGGTGGCGGTGACGTTGGCCTGCGAGCGGTCGAAGTCCTCGACTTCCAGCCAGACGTGGCCGGTTCTGATGATCGCCCGCGAACCGCGGGTCGTCGCGTCCCCGTCGGAGCCATCGGTGCCAGTAACCTGTGGTTGACTGCCAGCGTCAGCAGCGAGGCTCTCGCCGTCAGCGCCGTCGCCCCCCGCGCCGGTACACCCGGCGAAAACGACGAGTACCGCGACGACTGCGGACAGAATCAATCGGCGTTTCGACTGCGACATACCGAAGTATCGTCGCAAATCACACAAAGAGGCACGGTAAGCACTAGTCGACGTTTTAGTCACGGTCACACGCCAAGTGACGCGTGAACAACATAAATTCCCCGCCAGTCCAGCACGGTGGCTGTCGGGTCTGCAGTCAGTCCCAACTCGATGGGAAAACGGGTTCGCTCCGGAAGATTACTCGGTCTCGCGTTCGGGCTGCTCTCTGCTGATTTTCATCTCGCCGCGGGCGCGAATCGTTCCGTCGACGGTGGCACCCTCGTGAAGCACGAGGTCGCCACACGAGACGTCACCGAGTACCTGTGCGCCGTCGTCGATAGTCACCGACCCGGTGCGCGTGGTCACGTCACCGTGGACGCGACTGTTCTCGCCCACCGAGATGTCGCCGCGAGCACGCAAACTTCCGAACACGTTGTTGTCGCGGCCGAGGGAGATGGACTCGGCGCGGATGTTTCCGTGGAGGCGGCAGTCGTCACCGATGTGAGCGGGCGTCGATACTCGCCACGCGTCGTCGGAGACGCTGGCCCCGCGTGGGATGACGAGCGGCGGTTTCTCGGGGGAGTCGCCCGCGAGCGACGACGCGAGTTCGTTGGCAGCGTCCTGTTCGCCCAGTCGTAGTAGTTGTGAGAGTACGATGAAGTAAAAGACGATTGTAGGCATCGGGTTTCGGATGACTATCCACCCGTTGGCCTCGAATCCCTCTTCGATGTCCACGTCGTCACCGATGTCGAGGTCTCCCGAGACCATCAACCGCCGGCCGACGTGAACGCGTTCTCCGAGGTACGCGTCGGAGCCGACCAGCACGTTGCCGTCGACGTCGGTCCACACGTCGAGTCGGCAGTCGCCCTCCGCTTCGATGTCGCCGCCGAACTGAACCCGTTCACCCGCGACGAGGTTCCGACCTCGAACGCCGAACTCGACCGTACTCTGCCCGCCGATTATCACGTCTCCGTCCGTGACCAGGTCGTGTTCTTCGACCGTGGTCCCGTCGGGAATCTCCAACGCGTCGAGCGGGTCCGAGCGAAGTGACACAGACGACGACTGTCGGGCCCAGATAATAAACCGACCGCAAGACGCGTGTCAGACCGCAGTCGAAGGAGTTTATATTTCTGCGATGGCAAGAAAACACATGACTATTCTCTCCTTCGATGAGGACGGCGTCGATGTCACGTACGAGGGGACCGAATTCCGTCTCGAAAAGGAACTCGTCGAGGAGGCCACCCAGAAGTCCTATCCCGACGTGACCGACCACGACGTTTTGCGAATTATCGAGAAGAATCCGGAACTCACTGGGCAACCGAGGCGAATCCGCGACATCCTGCGATAGTCGGGTCGGTAAGGTGGTCGCGCCGTCGAAACGCG
>JBNJGG010000045.1:0-17767 GCA_051747545.1 Halobacteriota archaeon
ATCGGATTCGGATACTCGTCAACGCTCAGATACCGCTTCGCTAGCGTATCGATGTGCTCGCGCGCGCCGTCCGTGGTTATCTCGTCGACCCGACCCCTCACCGACAGCATCCGGTAGGGGTTGTCGGGGTCGACATACTGATGGCCACCCGCGGGTCGTTCCGAGCGTTTTTCTCCTTTCGTCGACCGCGTTCGGTGTTCACCAGCAGGCGGTCGGCGTCGGCGTCGTAATCGATCCACACTGGCGTCACGTGTGGTGAACCGTCGGGCAAGAGCGTCGCGATGTCTGCGAACGTCTGTTTCTCGAATAAGTCGTGGAAATCGGGCGGAATCGATGCCATGTAGATAATACGTGAGCGGAATACTAATCCGTACCCTCGGATTGCCACCCGACGAGTTCGACTCACAGAACTCGCCGCGTCCGCTTGACCAGCGGGAGCGCAGGCAATCCACCCGACCCCCATATGTCAGCAAAGACTATTTCCATCCTGCCGTCCCGTATCCGGTATGACCGCTACCCAACTCGGCCATCTCGACATCGAGTCGCCCGGCCTCGGAACCCTGCGAATCGACGAGACCGAACTCCCCGAGACCGTTCGAACGGCCATCGACATCGGCTACCGAACCATCGACGCGGCCCAGATGTACGGCAACCAGCAAGGTGTCGGCAAGGGAATCGCCTCGGCCCCAGTCTCTCGAGACGAACTGTTCCTCGAGTCCAAGATTCTCCACCCAAAGGTCCGCGACACGGTCGACGTCGACCAGACGATCGAGGACGCCCACGAGTGTCTCGACCACCTCGGCGTCGACTACCTCGACGCGCTGTACATCCACTGGCCAGACGACCACGACTTCGAACTGGCCTTCGAGGCGTTCGACGCGCTCTCCGACGAGGGCGTCTTCAGGCACCTCGGTCTCTCGAACTTCACGCCCGAACTCATCGACGAGTGCCGCGAACTCGCCGCCCAACCTATCGAGGTGCTTCAGGTCGAGATGCACCCACTCCTCCAGCAGGAAGAGCTCCGTGACTATTGCGCCGAGCACGACATCGCGATGGTCGCGTACTGTCCGGTGATTCGGGGCAAGGTGGTCGACGTTCCCGAACTCGTCGACATCGCGGCGAAGCACGACGCCAGCCCATTCCAGGTCAGCATCGCGTGGATTCGCTCGAAGGGCGTCGTTCCCATCCCGACGGCCATCGGCCCCGAAATCCGCGAGAACTGGGAGGCTCGTGACCTCGAACTCGACGACGAGGACGTTCAGAAGATCGACGCCATCGACCGCGAGGAGCGACAGGTCGACCCGCCGTACGCCGCCTGGTGAACACTCGACACTGCCCTCTGCCAGTTCGACTCCGACGTTGCGCTCTTCGTACCGTTTTGTCTGCGCTGTCCCGTCCCTGGTAATCGTCGTTCCGAGACGTCGGCTCAGTCCCGGTCACGAACCGTCTCGTCGAGTCGTCGCGCCCACGCCAGCAGCGACTCGTCGGCTCCGAACCGTGCGACCATCTGTAACCCTACCGGCAATCCGTCGATCGTTCCGGCAGGAACAGTGACCACCGGAAGTCCTGCGAACGTCCACGGACGATTCATCACGGGGTCGCCTGTCGTGACGAGACCCTCTGGTGCGGGACCGGGTGCAGCAGGACAGACCCAGGCGTCGACGCCTCTCTCCTCCATGGTCACGTGTACTCTCTCGCGTACGGTGTCACGCGCTGTGCGGGCGTCTGCCAGTTCTTCGGCGGTCACGTCCTGTCCTTCTCGAATCTGGGCTGCAGTGCTGGTTCGGTAGAACGGTGTGTATCCCTCGAACCACTCGTCGTGTGCGAGCGCCAGTTCCGCAGTCGTCAGGGTGGCGTGCCACATCTCGAGCGTCTCGAAGTCCTCGAACGTGTCCACCTCTCGAATTTCGTATCCCCTCGCTTCGAGCACTTCTCGCTGCCGTTCGAAGGCGTCGAGGGCTGCCTCCGATGCGTGGTCGAGATATGGTCCTTGCGGGATGCCGAGTACGGGTTGGTGTCCTGCGTCGACGGGCTCCCAGCCGGCACAGAGGACGGACGCAGCGGCTTGCATCCCCCAGGTATCCTGCGTGAACATGCCGACGTGGTCGAGCGATTGCGAGCGTGGTATCACGCCCGCTGTCGGAATCCGCCCCCGGCTCGGTTTGAAGCCGACGACGCCGCAGAACGCGGCTGGTCGGATGACCGACCCCGCAGTCTGCGAGCCCAGGGCGAGCGGAGTCATCCCCGCCGCGACGGCGGCAGCCGAGCCACTGCTCGAACCGCCGGGCGTGTGTCGGAGGTCGTGGGGGTTGCGGGTCAATCCCGGCGCAGGCCCGGCGAACTCCGTGGTGACCGTTTTGCCGAGAATCAGCGCTCCAGCGTCGCGTAACGTCGTCACCACGGGTGCTTCATCCCCCTGCAGTAGCTCTGGTGGGAGCGCCGTGCCGGCTCGCGTCGTGAATCCGTCGACGTGGACGATGTCTTTCACCCCGACCGGAATGCCGTACAGCGGTGGCCGGGCTTCTGGCTCCGGGAACCGTTTCTGGAGCGCCTCACTCTCGGAGGATAGCCGCTCGCGTCGCCCCGGTTCGTCGAGCAGTGCGCGAACGTCGGGGTCCAGCCGCTCGATACGGTCGCACAGCTCGTCGGCGTACTCGCCGGGGTCTCGCTCGCCCCGCCGGAGTTCCGTGACCGCTTCGTGGAGTGGAGCCGAATGCGTCGCCACGGACTGTGTTTCGCTCGCGGTCGTATAGAATGCTCCCGTTGACTGGCGGCTCGCCACCCAGGCGGTCGGTGCCAACGCGGACTCTCGAAGGAGCACGTTTGCGTCCACCGGGCACCTCCCAGTGGGGACCATTCTGGGTGAATGTGTCTCTGGACGGAATCGACCGTATCACGCGTCACAAGGCTTATACTTCCTGGAATCCACCAGATTACAGATATTCATGAAATCGCACAATACACTCTCGAGTGGCCTCTCTCGTCGCGCCGCGCTCCGGAAGGGCGTCGCGTTCTCGACTGTAGTCGGCTTCGGACT
Source organism: Halobacteriota archaeon (assembly GCA_051747545.1). Classification (GTDB taxonomy): domain Archaea; phylum Halobacteriota; class Halobacteria; order Halobacteriales; family Haloferacaceae; genus JBNJGG01. The sequence continues at coordinate 3,038 of JBNJGG010000045.1, forward strand.
CGTCACCGGAGCGAGTCAGACTGTGGCGGCGGACAAGGCAGAGCTGGTCGAGGCGATAGCCTCGAAAAGCGGGCTCTCGAAGGCGGACGCAAAGCGGGCACTGGATGCAATACTCGGCACGGCGACGGCCGCACTCGTGAACGACGAGCGGGTGTCGGTGGTCGGCTTCGGGTCGTTCAGCGTCTCGAAGCGGGCGGCGAAGGGCGAGACGAACCGTGTCCACCGGAGCGGTGACGCAGTCTCGGAGGGGCCGGTCGTGTTCACACCCGCCGACGAGTTCGTCGCCGCGCTCGATTTGATTCCGGGTGAGGGAGATGCTCGTCGGACTGGGCGGGCAGGCGGGCCGACCGATCGAGCGGTCGACGTCACCCTGGATGGAGCCCTGCTCGCCCGCCGAAGCGGGCTCTCGAAGGCGGACGCCAAGCGCGCTCTAGACGGCTTCATCACCGCGACCACGTCCGAACTGAAGCGAAACGAACGGGTGTCGCTGGTCGGCTTCGGGTCGTTCAGCATCTCGAAGCGTTCCGCGAGAACGGGTCGTAATCCACAAACGGGCAAGGAAATCAAGATTCCGGCAAAGAAAGAGGTCACGTTCAAGGCGGGTGCCGAACTGTCCGGACAGGTGAACTGAACGGGTCGGCACGTCTGACCGTCTGCGTACTCCGATTGCGGGGACTCAACGCTCTCGATGGTCGGGGTCAGAGAAGTGCCGCCTCCCGGATTGTGAACTTCCGAAAGCCTCGCTGATGCTCGCCTTCCGAGTCCCCGTTCGCTACGCTCCCGGGGACAGTCTCATCTCCAGTTGAGTGCGAAAGCTTCTCGAATGGGAATCGTGTAGGAACGGGATGCCGACTCCCGGATTTGAACCGCTATCGGGCCTACGGCTCGCTCCGCTCGCCGTCCCGAGCTGTGGCTCGTCTGGTTCAACTCCGTTCGACGTCGTTTCTACGGCTTCTCACTTCGTTCGTCGCCAATTCCTGAGAACGGTAACTCGACCCCGAGTATCCGCGAGCCGACGTTCAGCGCCATGAGGATCAGGATGATGGCTCCGGCCACGATCGCACCGAGGGCTTCCCGCTGCACCAGAACTGACCGTTCGAGCAGGTACGAATCGGCGGGATCGTCGGGGTTGACGTAGGCAGTTACTGTCTCGCCTTCCTCGTGATCGGCTACAATCAGCCGGGCCTCCTCCTCGGTTATACCAGGCTCATGCCACCCGGGATAGACGTTATCACTTGTGTGCTCCTCTCCGTCGTATTCGTACTCGTAGGTCACTTCGGGTACATACCTATTGTCCTCGTCCTCACGGTTTCGTATATCGTCGACGTGTGAATCCACCACGACGGCGTCGACTTCCTCGGCAGACGATGTGGCCTCGTGGGTCTCGTATATCGTGTACCCGCCGACCAAAACTAACCCGATGCCCAGTACTGTGATGAGAACACTGGTGACAAGCTTGCGGCTCATGTTACTAGCTAACTGAAATTCAATATATTTGTATCGAATACTATCAATCAAATTATTATAATCCGACTGATACCTGTAGAAAGAGCACACTGACCGTTGAGGGTCGACTATTCGGCCAAACATCCGTTCGTGTTGCGGTCGAGAACGAACTGGCTCTCAACAAATTAATGATATTCAACCGTGAGCTGGTACCGAATCTCGTAAAGTCGTCATTGCGATCTTCAAGCGCATCGATCTCTCTCGTTGGTCATCCGTTCGCTTGCTGCCAGGTGATCGTGGTTCGGCTATCGCTCGCCACGTTTTCTGTTTGTGTCGTCTCGTTACCAAATGACAGCTGGTTTGGCCTCACCTGTGCCTGCTTTCTCGTCATGTGATCGTCAGGAGGCAGCCGTCCCGTCTCATTCGGTGCTGCACTTCCAGGGTTCAAATCGCGGTCGGAGGCAGTGAAACTGCTCACTTCGTTCACAGGAAAATGCCGCCTCCCGGATTTGAACCGGGGACAGCTCGATCTTCAGTCGAGTGCTCTCCCAGTCTGAGCTAAGGCGGCGCGTCGGTCGCAGTTGCACCTCCGACGATTACCCCAAAAAGGATTTCGAAACCTGTCCGCGATCGCGTGTCGTGCTAACCCGGGACGATGTCCAGTCTCGACAAGCCGACTTCGCGGCGGTGCGCCCAGGCGTCGTCCGATGCACTCCGTCGGCGTCGATACGCGTGTCCGCGGGGCACAACACGCTTTTGCCGGCACGCAAGAGCAACTCAGTAGCCATGACTGACGACGTCGACTACCGGGTTGTGGAAGGCTGCGCGGAGATCACACTCGACCGCCCCGACGTGTTGAACGCCTATTCCGAGGACATGCTGGTCGAGTTGAACCACGCACTCGAGGACGCCCTCGACGACGAGTCGGTGTACGTGATCGTACTGACCGGCGCGGGTCGTGCTTTCTGTGCGGGCCGCGACCTGAACGCGGGGACCGAGAGCGAGCACCGATTGGACGAAGCGGAGCGACTCGGCAAGGTCGCCGCCGCCATGCGCCACTGCTACCTCGGCCCGAAGCCGACCATCGCCGCCGTCAATGGACCGGCGGTCGGCGGCGGGATGGAACTCGCGCTCTCCTGTGACTTCCGCGTCGTCGGCGAGAATGCGTTCTTCCGTGACGGGCACACGAGGGCCGGAATGACGCCCGCGACGGGCGGCGCGTGGATTCTGCCTCGTCTGGTCGGGGAGGCACGGGCGAAGGAGGCTGTCCTGCTCGGCCGCGACATCGACGCCGAAACTGCCGTCGAGTGGGGCCTCGCCGTCGAGGTCACCGCCAGCGACGAGTGTCTCTCGACCGCGCGAGAACTAGCCGAGCAACTGCGCGACACCCCCGCCGCCGCGCTCCGTGAGTCGAAACGGTTGTTCGACTCCCACACATCGTTTCAGGAGCACGCACAAACAGTTATCGAAGCTCGCTGGCGGTGTCAAGACGACCCCGAATCCCGCGAAGGTCGGGCCGCGATTCGGGAGAATCGTCCACCCGAGTTCGACCGCGAGTACTGACTGTCCATCGCGACCGTGGTGCCGCACGAGATCACCGAATCGGTGGGACGACCGTACTCCGAGGCCGTTCACCACTTCCTCCTCGGTGAAGGTCCCCGACTCACTTCGTTCGTCGCAGAAACGTGGGCTCGGGCGGATTCGAACCACGCCGACTTCGCTCGGCCCCGCCTCGCTCGTCGTCAGGTTAGAATCGCCCTCGGGCACGAATTCGTGCTCGCTGACGCTCGCACAGAATTAGTGGGCTCGGGCGGATTCGAACCACCGATTTCGGCCTTGTAAAGGCCGCGTCATAACCAACTAGACCACGAGCCCGCACTCCGACCAAACAACCCCGGCGGAATAACCGTTTCTGTCTCTCTCGAAAGCCTTACTCCGTCGGGAGGCGCTCGTCGTGATATGGCTTCCCGCCGTCTGACGCTGGTGGTCGCGCTGGTGCTCCTCGTGGCGGGTGGATTCGTTCTCTTCCAGTTTTTCGGCCCCGTCGGCCCCTACGAACGAACCACCGTGACCGTCGTCGACGAGAATGGAACCACCCTCGCCGCCGTCGACGCTCGCGTGGCCGACACGACGCGGAAGCGCTACGTCGGTTTGAGCAATACGGAGTCGCTCGGTTCGAACGAGGGGATGCTGTTCGTCCATCCGTCCGTGGACACGCACGCCTACGTGATGCGCGACATGGACTTCCCGCTCGATATCGTCTTCGCGGATGCCGACGGAACTATCGCGACCATCCATCACGCTCGCCTGCCGCCACCCGGAACGGGCGAGTCGGCGTTGACTCGCTATCGCGGACGAGCGAAGTACGTCCTCGAAGTCCCCTACGGATACACTAACCAGACGGGTATCGAAGTGGGTGACCGTCTCGTCGTCGGGGACGGGTGACCGAAAACCCCACGGCGCACCCACTCGAAATTCGACCAATGTCTGCGCGCCTTGAGGCGCTTGCCGACCTCGACGGTTGGCAGGTCGAGGAGTTCGCCGCGAGGGTTCACTACCGCGGGGCGGAGGACCGCTACAGCATCGAGTACTACGAACCGAGCGACTGCGTCCTCTATTGGAGGGTCAAAGGCGACGGCGTCACTGCGGTGCCAGTCGGGCGTGAGACCGTCCCCGACCCATTGCGGGCGCGCATCCGCGAAGACCTGAACGACGCGGGTATCGACCCCGACGTCGAAGCCCGACAGGTGTAGCACATCCTGATGTCAACCGTCGCTCATCCCGTGGACAACACCCTTTTACGGGCGATTCCCCGAGAGAGTGACGATGGGTATCTCCGCAGACGAGGACGACCCCTTCGAGCGACAGCGGCAACGGGCCGACAACCCGATGAAGCGACTGTTCGCTCGGTACGGTCGTCAGAACGCCTTCCAGTTCGCCGTCGGCGTGCTCGCCAGCGTCGCCGCCCGCATTCTCGACTTGCTTCCCCCGGTCGTCCTCGGCGTCGCTATCGACGCCGTCTTCTTCCAGACCGTCGACTATGTCGACGCGTTTCCGCTGGTCCCCGCGTCAGTCGTCGGTCTCGTCGTCCCCGAGACGCGACTCGGGCAGTTCTGGTTCTCCACCGGCCTCATCGCCCTGAGTTTCCTCGGTGGGGCCGTCTTCCACTGGACTCGAAACTGGGGGTGGAACTCATTCGCCCAGCGCATCCAGCACGCCATCCGAACCGACACCTACGACAAGATGCAGCGGCTGAACATGGACTTCTTCGCCGACAAGCAGACCGGGGAGATGATGTCCATCCTCTCGAACGACGTGAATCGCCTCGAACGCTTTCTGAACGACGGGATGAACTCCTTCTTCCGTCTCTCGGTGATGGTCGTCGCCATCGCGGCCATCCTGCTGGCGATGAACTGGCAACTCGCGGTCATCGCCCTCGTCACCGTCCCGCTAATCGCCGTGTTCACCTACTCGTTCGTCCAGACGATTCAACCCAAGTACGCCGAGGTTCGCTCCTCGGTCGGGCAACTCAACTCGCGTCTGGAGAACAACCTCGGCGGAATTCAGGTCATCAAGACCTCCAACACCGAGGACTACGAGTCCGACCGCGTCGACGACGTGTCGATGGACTACTTCGACGCCAACTGGAGTGCCATCGTCACCCGCATCAAGTTCTTCCCCAGCCTTCGAATCCTCGCGGGACTGGGCTTCGCGCTCACGTTCACCCTCGGCAGTCTCTGGGTCCTCCAGGGAACGGGTCCCGGCCCGCTCACGGGCACCCTCCGCGTCGGCCAGTTCGTCACGTTCATCCTCTTCACTCAGCAGTTCATCTGGCCGATGGCCCAGTTCGGACAGATTATCAACATGTACCAGCGCGCTCGCGCCTCCAGCGCCCGAATCTTCGGGTTGATGGACGAACCGAGCAAAATCGCCGAGAACCCAAACGCCGAGGCGCTCGTCGTCGACGACGGTCGGGTCGTCTACGACGACGTCTCCTTCGGCTACGACGCCGACGACACTATCGTCGAGGACATCGACTTCACCGTCGAGGGCGGCGAGACGCTGGCTCTCGTCGGCCCGACCGGTGCTGGCAAGTCCACCGTCTTGAAGCTTCTCCTCCGCATGTACGACGTGGACGACGGTGCCATCACCGTCGACGGCACGGACATCCGCGACGTTACCGTTCACAGCCTCAGGCAGACCATCGGCTACGTCAGCCAGGACACCTTCATGTTCTACGGCACGGTGAGAGAGAACATCGCCTACGGGACGTTCGACGCGACCGAAGCCGAAATCGTCGCGGCCGCCAAAGCCGCCGAGGCCCACGAGTTCATCACGAACCTCCCGGACGGCTACGACACCGAAATCGGCGAGCGCGGCGTCAAACTCTCGGGCGGCCAGCGCCAGCGCCTCTCTATCGCCCGCGCCGTCCTGCGCGACCCGGACATTCTCGTCCTCGACGAGGCGACCAGCGACGTCGACACCGAGACCGAGATGCTCATCCAGCGGAGTCTGAACCGCCTGACCGAGGATCGGACCACCTTCGCGATCGCTCACCGCCTGTCGACTATCAAGGACGCCGACGAGATAGTCGTCCTCGAAGACGGGCGCATCGTCGAACGCGGGACGCACGACGAACTCATCGAGAACGATGGACTCTACGCGCACCTGTGGGGCATCCAGGCGGGCGAAATAGACGAGTTACCCGACGAGTTCGTCGAACGCGCCAGCCGTCGGCAGGCCCGCACTGAACCCCTCGAAGATTGATGCCGGACGCCTGTCGTGACCTTCTTTGAGTGACCTTCATCGACTCCCGCTGCGTGACTACCGCCGATCCCGACAACAACCGCCACCTCAGAACGATTCTTCGCGGTCTCGCGTGCCGTGCGAACCTCGGTCGCTGTACCCTTTCCGACCGATGGCCTCCGAACCCAGCATGTTGTAGACGGCCTGTTGGACTTCCTCCGCGGATTCGAACGTCTCGTCGTGGTCCATCTCACCCGGTTTTAGCACCTCGGCGAACGTCCGGACACCGTCTTGCAGTTCGAGTTCGTACACCCCGTACGCCTCGACCAATTTCTCGGTGGATGCCGGATAGTCGTGCGATTCGAGCTTCCCCTTCAACTCGCCGAACTCCACGCCGGATTCGCGGGTGTCTTCTGGGTCACTGTCGCTCATACGACCCGTCGTACGCTTCGCACGCTGAAACCTGTTGGCCCACTCCACCGCCCGGCCGGTCGTGGCTCTGCTCGCTCCTCTGGTCTTCGTCGCTGCTCTGTGCCTCTTCGCTCCTCGTCTCTTCTCCCGGGTGAGTCGCCCCCTCCTTTTTCTCGGTGTCGGACGCTTCTCTGGTATGCACCTCTCCGATTCGACGTGGACGGCGGTTCGCGACCTCGATACCGGCCTCGCTCTCCTGCCGGTCGGTAGCACCGAACAGCACGGCCCGCACGCGCCGCTTTCGACTGACGCGCTCAACGCTGTTGCTGTCGCCGACGCCGGTGTGGATGCTTACGACGGCGACGTGCTCGTCGCTCCCGCGGTTCAGGTCGGAATCTCCGAGGAACACCGGCACTTCCCCGGCACGCTGTGGGTCTCACCCGGGACGTTTCGCGCGTACGTCCGGGAGACAGTCGAGAGCCTCGCCTTCCACGGCTTCGACCGGATCGTCGTCGTCAACGGTCACGGCGGCAACGTCGAGGCCCTGGCGGAAGTGACCGCCACCATCACCCGGCACGACGACGCCTTCGCCGTCCCGTTTACGTGGTTCGATGCCGTCGGCGACGGCGTTCCGAACATGGGTCACGGCGGTCCGCTGGAGACCGCGCTGCTCCGACATGCCCATCCAGATCTCGTCGACGAAGACCACATCGAAGAGGCGCGCGACGGTGCGAGCGACCGCTGGGGAGAGTGGGTTTCGGGGGTCAACCTCGCGGTCGACTCCGCGGAGTTCACGGAGAACGGTGTCGTCGGCGACCCCACGCAGGGAGACGCCGAACTCGGGGCGGAGTTGCTCGACCGCGCCGGTAGTGCGCTCGCTCGACTGCTCGATGCGATCGACTCGTGGGACGTTTCTGAGCCACCCCGTCGCTGACGATGCTGTCGAGAGTGAAACGGCGACCGGTGCCGTAACCATGACTGAAATCGAGGCTGCCTACTCGTCGTCCTCGGTTTCGTCGCCTGCGGCGTCGCCGGCTGTCTGGAGTGCGCCGCGGAGTTCCGGAATGGTGTTGGTGAGCGTACCCACCTGGTCTCTCGCGCCGGTGACGAGTTCGAGTACCTCCTCTACGTCTTCTATCGCTTCTGCAAGGTCGTCGGCGTCTTCGAAGGCCTCGGCGCGCTCGCCCATCGTGTACCACTTTTTGGCCTGTCTAAGTTCATCTTCGGCCTCACCGACATCCAGCGCTGACCGCAGGCCGTTCAGCACACCGAGGACGTTGTCGGCGTCGGTCTCCCACACGTCGTCGGCTCCGGGGAGTTCTGCGCGGGCGGCGTCGAGGTGTGTCTCAACGTCGGTCCGCATCTCTTCGGCAGCCTCACCGAACAGGGCGTCGTCGTCGAAGGTCGTCTGGCTCATACCGCTTCGTTCGACCGCGTTGGGTTTAAATACGTGCCCGAAAGTGAAAGTGAAATCTAGTGGCTCGCCTCTCCTCACGCCCGTTTCGTCTCCTTCCGCACTGTCTAGGATGAACCGTGTCCGGGCGGGCACTTCACAACTACGTGAACGGGACTCACTGTTCGACCGAAACAACCTTCATCAGGGGGTAGCCATCTTCCATCTCCATCCGGGTTCGGACCAGTACCCCCTCGTAGCGAATTTCCATTCTCACGTCCATGAACCGTCCGGTGAGTTCGGTGTAGGTCGCCGAGGTTGCTTCGAGCGCCGCTGCCAGACGCTCGTCGTGGATGTCGACCGTCACCGACTCGCAGTAGGGCTGATTTTCGATGGCTTCCGCCATGGCCCGTTCGAGGCTGCGGGCGCTCTTCGGTGCGACGGGCGTTCCGGCGAACTGGTGGTACAGCGAGCCGAACTTGATTCCGGCCTCGAAGCACGCCCGCTGTGGGTCGGTCACCATGGCTGCCCCGAGACGCGCCGGCGCTTAAGCCTTGTCGAGGCAGACCGGAATCGGACCTTACTTACCCACCCTCGGCTCATAGTCGCGTGAATGGACGACCCGGTTCTGCTGACTGGTGCTGGGGGGCGGGTTGGGCAGGCCATCCTCGGCGGCCTGGGTGCGACGCACGACTGGCGACTGCTCGACCGCGAACCGCTCCCGGCCGAAAAAATCCCGGACGACATCGACGACGACGCGGTGTTCGTCGCCGACGTGACTGACGACGACGCCGTCGCGGAGGCTGTCGAGGGAGTCGGGGCTATCATCCATCTGGCCGGCGACCCTCGACCCGAAGCCCCCTGGGATAGCGTCCTCCGAAACAACATCGACGGCACCCAGACCGTCTTCGAAGCCGCCGTCGATGCCGGCGTCGAGAAGGTGGCGTTTGCCTCCTCGAACCACGCCGTCGGTGCCTACGAGACCGACCGACGAACGCCGGACATCTACCGCTCGGATTCGGATTTCCGTCTCGACGGCACCGAACTCCCCCGACCGGGGAACCTCTACGGAGTGAGCAAAGCGACCGGCGAAGTCCTCGGTCGCTACTACTACGACGAGTTCGACCTGTCTGTCGTCTGCGTCCGAATCGGCAATCTCACTCGGGGCCATCCGCCCCGCGACTACGAGCGCGGGCAGGCGATGTGGCTCTCCTACCGCGACTGTGCGCACCTCTTCGATTGCTGTGTCCGCGCCGACTACGGCTACGAAATCGTCTACGGCATCTCGGACAACGATCGGAAGTACTACTCCATCGACCGCGCCCGCGAGGTACTCGGCTACGACCCGCAGGACAACTCCGCACACCACGAGGAGTGACTGAACCGAACGACTTAGCAACCGTGTGCCCAATCGACGGCCGATGGACGACGTCTCCGAACTCAGACGACGCGAAGTGAAGACGTACTTCGACGTAATCGCCCGCGGTGGATCCGAGCGGCTACTCAGCGCCCGGTCGTTCCACAACCTCGGAGAGTGGGACCACGAGGATTACTGCCGCCTGTCGGACACGCTCCTGGATGCGAACGCGACGAGTAGCTTCTCGTTTCTCGGTCGGGACGCGGAGCGCTACGCCGAGACGATACGGATGCTCGACGACGCCGGCCACGAAATCGTCCTCCACGGACACCGCCACGTCGCCTGCGACGATGTCGACTACGAACTCGCTCACGAGAATCTCTCGCGCGGCCTGAACGCCATCGAGGACGCCGCCGGCGTCACCCCAGGGGGGTTCATCGCCCCGCGACAGGAGGTGAACGCCGCGACGCTGCAGGTGGTGGCGGAACTCGGTATGGAGTGGGTTCTCGGCCGAACCGACGCCGACGTCCCGGCCGGAATCGACTTCCTCGAACCGGCACACCCGTACGACCTGATATTCCTCAACGAGGGTGCCGACCCGGCGGAGGCCTTCGACCGAATCCGCGACCAGACGCGGCCGGGTGCCGCGTTGCTCTTCCATCCGAACATGCTCGAGTACTACGACGCACTCGACCAGTTCGACGCGTGGATAGCGGACACGACGCCAGTCTCCATCACGTCGCTGTTCGAGACGGGCGGCGTCGGCCTCATCAACGACGCCATGAGGCCGCTTCGAATCGTGTGACTTGACGGGCGCTCTCTCGCGAGTATCCCACTCAGTGGTAGATACGCCGCCGATTCGATGCTAGTGTTCCGGTGGTGCACGGGAGGGATACGTTTTTGTATACAATTAATAATTGGGGAGTATGCCGCGAATCCAACCGCTGGACCCGGCGGAGTTACCTGACGAGTACCCGGCGCTCGAAGAGTACGTACCCGACACGTTGAAAGACGAGTGGGGAGTCGACGAGGAGTGGCTGAACACCCTGTCGTTCCTCCAGATTCTGGGCAACAACCCCGACGTCCACCGCGTCCACCTCAACACGTTTCTCACGCTGTGGGGGTGCACTGGTCTGTCCGTACGTGAGACCGAGATGGTAATTCTCGTGGTGTCACGGGCGTTAGAGTCAGAGCTAGAGTGGCACGTCCACGCCGCGCGAGCGATTGCGGCCGGGTGTACGACCGACGAGATAGTCGCCATCTCGAGGGAGAACTACGGCGCGTTCGACGAGGGAGAGGCGGCGCTACTACGGTACGTCAGGGCCGTCGTCGACGAGGAGGTGACCGACGAACTCCACGACGCCCTCGCCGAGTACTACGACACCTCCACCATCATCGGTATCATGTTCCTGGCGAGCTACTACCGTGGCTACCCGCTGTGCCTCGAAGCGCTCGATTGGACGCTGGACGACGCGGACAAAGGCGAGTTCATCGGCTGGGAACTCGAACACTACGACTCGTCACATCCCGTCGCACGAGAAATCAGACCCAAGTGACACCCCTTCGTTCGTCGGTTCGTTCTCCCTCGCTGGCTCGGCCCACCGCCCGATGACGCAACTCGGATACACGCTCTCCGGCGAGGAGCACCCGCCGAACAAACTCGTCAGGGACGCCCGAAGGGCCGAGAGACTCGGCTTCGACTTCGTGTCCATCTCTGACCACTTCTCCCCGGGGCTCGCCGAGCGGAGTCACTCGTTCGTCTGGAGCACGCTCGGCGGCGTCGCCCACGCCACCGAGCCGATAGACGTCGGCGTCGGCGTCATCTGCCCGATACTGTGCTCCCACCCGCCCATCGTCGCGCAGGCGAGCCACCTCGTGACGGAAGAGCAAGTCCGTGAGACGAACCGCATCCCGACGAACCCGGACCTACAGGCGCTCGTCGAGGTTCCGCGCGAGCGACTCGAAGACCGCCTCGCGTTCATGACGGACAACGACCTCGTGGTCGAGCGCGGGGGCGACCGGTGGCGTTACACGCTGACTCCCGATGGGTACGAGATCGCCGACTCGCACGAGTCGTGAGCCCAGTGTCCGGAACCCGGTGTTCGGAGTCCGGTGTCCGTGACGCGACGGATACGAGTCGAAGTCCCAGCGACGGCGAGCGTACCTCCGGGCGGTCATTCGAACAGGCCGTCCACGTCCCGGGTTCGCTGTTCCCGCCGGTCGAGGTGCTGGTCGAGTCGCTGATAGACTACCCCTCGACGACTCTCCTCGGTGACGAAGTCCATCACCAGCGCGACGAATCGACTCCGTGTCCCGTCTGCGAGTTCGTCGCGGGCGACCTCGACTGCGCGTTCGAGAACCGTCTCGTCGTACTCGGGGTACTCTTCGGCGAGTACGACGGCCGCGACGCAGGCGGCGTCGACGTCGAGGTCCGCGAAACCCAGCGGTCGCCTCTCGAAGGTCAGCGTCAGTGGCCTCCGCCGCTCGACGACTTCCGGGTCGCGTTCGAGACTGTCGAGACAGGCCCGGACCTCGTCCACGTTGACGCCGCGGAACTCCGGGGGGAGGGGGGCGAGGTACTCGCACGCGCTCTCGGCGAGGCCGACGGCCCCCGACCAGTTACGGCGACGCGCGTGGTACACGGCGGCGGTGAACTGGATGAGTCCGTGCAGCAACAACTCGTCGTCCGTCCCCTTCTCCAGCGAGAGCCAGCGGTCCTCCCACGCGTCGTGTGCGGCGTGGTACTCGCCGTCGTTGTAGATGGCGATACCCGCCCGGAGCGCCGCTTTCATCACTGGTCAGTTCGTGTCCGGGGATCATACAGTTGCCGCCCCCACGACGGAACAAGCTTATCTCGTTTCGCCGCCAATTCGGAATGGTAACATATGACAAACGATACTGAACCGTCGCCATCGGAGGTCCCCTCGTGACCCACTCTCCGGTGTGCATCGACTGCGGAACCGGGTTTCTGTTTACGAACACGTACAAGGGTAACTACTGTCCCGACTGCCAGCAGGCGTGGCTCTCGAAGGACGGCTCCTCCGCCCGACGGCACCGGCACCTTCCGTCCCGCCCGCCACGTCGCTCATTGCGGCGTCGTTCCGACACGCATCGTCGTCACACCCGCCGCCGGGATAGCGACGAGTAGCCTCTCCATTCGACGGGACACTGCGGCCAGCGCTTCGTGGCGAGGTCAGCTCTCTGCGCCGGCTGTTGACGGTTTACGGGCCACGTAGTAGAGCATCGACTCGAACCACCGAAGCGGGCCGTCGCGTTTTCCACACACTGCGACCGGTTTCAGCCCGCACCGGCGCAACTGAGCCCGCTGTCGTCGCGGGCCGACGACGTACATCTCGAACGTCTCCGTCTCGCCCGGGTCCCGTTTGTACCGGCTCCACCAGCGTTGGCTGTTCCCCCTGCTCACGTAGTAGGTCCACAGGTACGACCAGTCTGCAACCGCGGCCGGAAGTGCGTACCAGTGGTTGTGCGTGCTGAACGCCAGCAGGCCGTCGGTTCTCAGTACGCGTCTCGACTCGCACAGCGCTCGCAGTCGGCGTTCTTCGGGGTGGACGTAGTCCAGTCCGTTGTACGAGAACAGGACGTAATCGAACGTTTCGTCCTCGAAGTCGAGGTCGGTCGCGTCGCCGACGCGGAAGTCGATTCCGTCGAAGGTCGACCGGGCCGCGGCAATCATCTGTTCGCTGACGTCGATGCCGGTGACCTCGAACCCCATTTTCGAAAGCGGAGCCGTCGTTCGTCCCGTCCCACACCCCACATCGAGGACTTCGCCCCCGGGCTTCGTGAAGTATCGCTCCACGAGTTTCCGCTCCTGGTCGAACAACCCCTCGGTGGCTCGCTCGACGTACCGCTGGACTATCTCGTCTGAGACGAATCCGCCGTCGGGTCTCATCGCCGTCTTCGGGTGCTGTTCGCTCACGTCACCGCTCCCCACTTTCGACTCGACGAGTGGTCGGGATGGCGACTCGGCTCATTCTCACGTTCGGGTACGCCCTGCAACGACCTATCTCTCCCCGTTCTCTCGGTCCTCCTTCCGGACGAAAGTTGGACGGGTAGCCGTCTCGTTTCACTCCGTCGTCTCGTCCGTTTCGGCCACGCCTTCTCATCGCTCGTTGCGTCGTTCCAGTAAAAACGTCCTGACGGAGTTCCACGCGAGCCGAGCGAGCGTGAAGCAAGTCAGGAGGCGAACGGAGAGAGCGCCCTGACGCAGGTTTGAACTCACTCGTTTCGCCTCGCGCTGCTCGGCTTCACTCGCTGCTCAAATCACCGTTGCGTCCCCTTCGGTCTGCAGACTCGTCGCATCGCTCTTCGCGTAGCAGACCGAAAGAAGCGTCCTGACGGAGTTCCACGCGAGCGGAGCGAGCGTGAAGCAAGTCAGGAGGCGAACGAAGTGAGCGTCCTGACGGAGATTTGAACTCCGGTCCCTGGCTCCGCAAGCCAGGAGGATAGTCCACTACCCTACCAGGACTCGAATCAACCTTTTCCGGATGACCTTAAGACGGTTACGGTCTGGTGGCCGCACCGTAGTCGGTGGCAGTCGCCCCCGCGGTTCGTCGGCGACGACTCACCCGAGATTTATGTACGGAGACGGTGCCACCTCGGCGTGATGTGGCCGATCCGACCGCTCACGAAAATCGACCGACTGCAACGCCTCGTTCCGGCAAGGACAACGCTTAAGCGCAGACCATCCCTGTCCAGTTACTAGATTATGGGTGTCATAGAGGACGTGTACGAGGACCTCGACACCGACGTCGATTTCGAGTCATTCGAGGCCGCCGTGACGGACAAAGTCGAGCAGATGGGCGGACTCGCCGACCAGGAGACGGCGGCGATGCTCGTCGCTCACGAACTCGTCGACGAAGAGGTCAACGGAATCGCAGACATCGAACCCGGAATGGAGGAAGTGAAGTTCCTCGGCAAGGTCGTCAGCGTCGGCGAACTGCGGACCTTCGAACGCGACGGCGACGACGCCGAGGACGGCCGCGTGGTCAACGTCGAGGTGGCCGACGAGACCGGTCGCATCCGCGTCTCGCTCTGGGACGAGCAAGCCGACGCCGCCGCGGAGGAGCTCGAAGTCGGAGAGGTTCTCCGCGTCGCCGGTCGTCCGAAGGACGGCTACAACGGCGTCGAGGTGAGCGCCAACCGCGTCGAACCCGACGCGGACGCCGAGGTAGACGTCACAGTCCTCGACTCCTACCGCGTCGAGGACCTCTCGCTCGGTCTCTCGGACGTGAATCTCAAGGGACGCGTTCTCGACACCGACTCGGTTCGGACGTTCGACCGCGACGACGGCACCGAGGGCCGAGTCGCCAACTTCTCGCTCGGTGACGAAACGGGTCGCGTGCGCGTGACGCTGTGG
>JBNJGG010000046.1:0-17472 GCA_051747545.1 Halobacteriota archaeon
CTTGAATGCGAACTGTTCGCACAATAGTTCAATAATCGGGCGAACAGTTCGCATTCAAGCTGTCGGAGGTGAAAGCCGCAAAAACTGGCAGTTTATATAGCTCATACTGGCGGGTTCGGGCCAGACTGTCGCTCTTTCCAGTGGACGATGACAGTCCCGATGGCGAACCGGTCTCTCGTCTCGATGTCTCGGCAGATACGAACCGTGTTCGTGTCTTCGACGAGGTCGACGTTCGAGAGGGTGTCCACCCAGTACTGCCACCCGTCGCAAGGAGGGATGTCGAATCCGCCGAGTGCCTGTCCGTTCAGTTCGATTTCGTGGCCGTAGTCGCCGACATCGAACGCCTGCACGCCGATGTACGGTTCCTCAGCGCTGTCGGTCGGGACCGTAAACTCGTACGCATCGGTCTCGTCACCGACGAACGTGGCCCAGTCGAGGTCGAGTTGGCGGTCCTCCGGGCCGAGTTGTGCACCCACGAAGAGGGTCGCGTAGTTGGCACGAGAAGTCACGGCGTGGCATACTCTCGGTGTCTTCATAAGCGACACGGGATGAACCAGCCGGTCAGCAGGTCTGCCCTGATAAAAAGGTCGAAGGCCGGAGGACGCGCGAGACGACTATCAGTCGCCGTCTCCGGGGAGTTCCTCGGCCAGGAAGTCCGCGTCGAGGTCGTCGGTTTCGTCGATCCACGGTGGCTCTTCCTCGGTATTCATCGCCTGCAGTTCGCGCCGGTGGAGTCTCGCTTCGAGCTGTGCTCGCTTGTTCTGCCCTTTCTTCTCCCGGCCAACTTTTGTGTCAGGCATTGTCAAGCACACTTACGCGTGTAGCAATATGAAGGTTTTTGACAACGAAGAGAACAGACCGGTTGTTGCAGTACTCACTACGTTTTTTCAGTGGGGGCGAAACCGTGGCGCGATTCTGTTGGCTCGGGTCAGGTGAGAAACGCGAGTTCGATAGCGTCGTCGAAGTCACCGTCTCCGTCGATATCCTCGTCCTTGCCGTCACCGTCGAGGTCCTGCGGTGACGGGTACGGACTGGCCGAAGCCGGGACGGTCACTGCAATCAGTAGCATCAGTCCGATAACGAGTAGTCGCTTCATGTTAGCTATCGTGACTAACCAAAACTGTCGAATTACCAAAGCTGTTGTGTCGGCCATTGCTTCAGCCGCGTCCGCTCGGCGATGAACCGCCTCGCTGGGAGACTAAAACAGAGAACACGCCGGGACAGGGATTCGAACTCGTCGAGACGTTCCTACTCAGCTCCCTCTGGTCGCCTCCGTGGGTTGCGACTCGTCTGCTCAAATCCCTGTCGTAGACGCTCTGCTCCTCACGTTCGTTCGTCGCAAAAGCGCCGGGACAGGGATTTGAACCCTGGATCCCAGAGGGAACACGCTTTCCAGGCGTGCGCCTTACCACTCGGCCATCCCGGCTCGCACCCCAAGGTATCCGGGAATCACGGTTAAGTCCTTCCTTTTTTCGCGAGACGGTGCTCGCTGAGGTACGTCGTCAACCCGACGACGACGCCGACGAGGAGCGCGACCCCGAAGATAACGGCGAGGCCAGTGCCGAGGGGTCCCACGAGGAGTGCGTACCCCTGAACGAGGACGAGAAACGACAGCGAGCCGACCACCCCCCACAGGAGGCTCGACGCGACGCGGGGGCGCACTACTCCAGCGAGGCGACGGCCTCGATTTCGACGCCGACGCCCTTGGGGAGATTCGCGACTTCGACCGCACTTCGGGCCGGCGGTTCGGCGTCGAAGTACGTCGCGTAGGTCTCGTTCATCACCTCGAAGTCGTCGATGTCGGCCAGAAAGACCGTCACCTTCAACACGTCGCCGAGTCCCGCACCCTCGGCGTCGAGAATCGCCGCCACGTTGTCGAGTACTCGCTCGGTCTGGGTCGCAATGTCGGCGTCGTCGAGCAACCTGCCGTCGGGCGTGAGTGGAATCTGTCCCGCCGTAAAGAGCAACGACCCGTTCGTCGTCGCCTGACTGTACGCGCCCACCGCCGCGGGGGCGTCGTCGGTGCTGATTATGCGTTTCATACTGGTGGGTGAGACGTGATGCGGTAAAAGCCCACGGGGCCGCGAAGGTCTCTCGGCCAGTGGACGGGTGGGGTGGTGCCGACCCGCCGGATACGACAGCGGGAGGTACAATTACGCGGAGACCAAACGCCCCACATGGGCCGGCAGGTCAACTCGGTCGTGCGTGTGTGGAGTGTCGTGGCCCCTGTCGTCGTCGCCGCGGTGTCCGCTGGAGTGACCCGCCTTCTCGTCGGCCTCGCTCGGGCCCGTCGTGGGGCTGCAGGGGTCCCGCTGAGCCCCATGACTGCAGGTCTGCACGTCGGCGCGGACTACGTCGAACGACGCAACGTCGGGGGTGACACCCACCCGGTCGGCGAGATGGACGAGTTCTCGGCGTACGCGCGGGAGGGCTTCGACACCGCTGCGGTCCATCCGGAGGTTCGGAGGTTCTACGAGCGGACGAGCGAATACGAACTGACCTACCGCGTGCGGTGGCACCGAGGGTTCAGACTCGGGGCCGCTGCGGCGAGCCGTCTCACAAGCCGGATAGAGCAACTCAACCTCCCCGGGCCGGGCGAGGAGGGGAAACGCTCCCTGCGGAGTCGTTTCGTCGACATCGACCCCGCGGCGGACCCTCGAAACGAGGCCCGGGCGTGGATTCGAACCGACCCACAGACTGGGGAGGCGGTGTTCGTCGCCGTCTACGCGAACCACCGACATGACGGTGAGAGGTTCGTCAACATCGCCGTCCCGTTGCCGTGGTCGAACCTCAGTACCGTCCTTCGGATAGAACCGTTCCCGACCCACCACGGCACCGGCGCGAGGTTGACGACCTGTGGCGCGGGCGACCCGGGACTGTACCTTCGCACGCCCCGCGGTGGATTCTCCCTCCCGATGGCCCAGACCTTCCGTGTGTGGCCTGCCGAAACGGGCGACCGTCCGTCGCTCCGGGGCAATCACGAGATGTGGGTCTACGGGTGGCAGTTTCTCACCATCGACTACGAGATACGACGGGCGACCGAGTGAGAATAGACACTCGGGACGGAGGCAATGAGCGCCCGGTGACGCGTTCGGAGGCTCACCCGAGCGTTTCGACCTCGTACCCGTGGTCGCGGAGGGCGTCCAACAGTTCGACGACGTGGTCCTGACCCCGGGTTTCGAGGTCGAGTTCGACCTCGGCGGCGTTCATGGCGATGTCTCGAGAGGTTCTGTCGTGCCGTATTCCGTAGATGTTGACCCGCTGTTCGGCGATGACCTCGATGAGGTCTTCCAGTGCTCCGGGACGGTCCTTCAACACGGTCTGGATTTTGACGTACCGGCCGGTTTCGACGAGGCCCCGCATGATGACCGTCGTGAGCGTGTTCATGTCGATGTTGCCGCCACACAGACAGGGAACGATGGTCTCGTCCGGTTCGTAGTCGAATCGGTCGTACAGAAGTGCCGCCAGCGGAACCGCGCCAGCCCCCTCGACGAGCGTCTTGGCTCGCTCTAACAGGTAGGTGACCGCGACCGCGATCTCCTCGTCGCGGACGGTGACGACTTCGTCGACGCGTTCTTCGATGACGCGGAACGTCTTGTCTCCGACTCGACGGGTTGCGATGCCGTCGGCGATGGTGTCGACGCTGTCGCGTTCGACGATTCGTCCTTTCAGCAACGACTCGGCGACGCTCGACGCCCCTTCGGCCTGGACGCCGACGACTCGGGCCTCCGGATGCTTGGTCTTGATAGCGGTGGCGATGCCGGAGATGAGCCCCCCACCGCCGATGGCGACGACGACGGTGTCGAGGTCCGGACAGTCGTCGAGGATTTCGAGTCCGATGGTTCCTTGCCCGGCCATCACGTACTCGTCGTCGAAGGCGTGGACGTAGGTCCGGCCCTCCTCGCGTTCGATCTCCCGCGCGCGTGTCTGGGCGGCGTCGTAATCTCTACCGTGGAGGATGACCTGCCCACCGTAGCGCCTCGTGGCCTTGAGTTTCGAGATCGGCGCGTGCTCGGGCATGACGATTTTCGAGTCGACACCCAGCCGGGTCGCCGCGAGTGCGACGCCCTGAGCGTGATTTCCGGCACTGGCTGTCACGACGCCGCGGGCCTTCTGCTCGTCGGAGAGCGTCGAGATGCGATTCATCGCACCTCGAATTTTGAACGACCCGGTTCGCTGGAACGTCTCCAGTTTCAGGCGAACGTCCGCACCGGTCATCTCCGAGAACGTGTGGGAGTATTCGAGCGGTGTGTGTCGAGCGACATCTCGCACACGGTCACGCGCCGCCAGCACGTCCGAGAACGAAAGCATGCATCAGATACTGCCGACTCGCTGTTGAAGGTTGGGGGAAGTGCCGACCGGGGTCGGACGGCACAGAAGGGGGGAAAGGTGGGGAAATGCACGGGTGTGACGTGCACCTACCCATCTCTCGGGATGATATATAAACGTCCTGCACGCGGAGTGAAAGTGAAAGTGGCAGACTGAGCCGTGGTGTCGATGACGTCAGACGGACGTCGTTCACGTGTTAGAAGTAATGAATGTGTCGCCGATGTTCGTTTCGGAGTGGGGTTGGCGCTACTCGCAACGGCCACCCGGCTTTTCAACAGCCCTCGAAGGGTTATCGTTCCGAGAGCGGGACGAACTCTTCGTCCTCCGGGCCGATGTACCGACCACGGGGACGGATGAGACGGTTGTCGTCGTACTGTTCGAGGACGTGGGCAATCCAGCCGCCGACGCGACTCATCGCGAAGATGGGCGTGTAGATGTCGAGCGGAATTCCCATCTGGTAGTACGTCGAGGCCGAGTAGAAGTCCACGTTCGGCGCGATTCCCTTCTCGTTCTGCATGAACTCCTCGATAGCGGTCGAGTAGTTGTACCACTTGAGGTCGCCAGCGGCCTCGCCGAGCGCTTCACTCTTCTCGCCGAGGATGTTCGCGCGAGGGTCCTTGACGTTGTAGACGCGGTGGCCGAAACCGGGGACTCGACGGCCCTCCGACAGCGCCGTCTTCACCCAGTCGACGGGGTCCTTGTCGCTCTCGTCGACCTCTTTCAGCATTCGCATCACGTTCTGGTTGGCCCCGCCGTGGAGCGACCCGGCGAGCGTCCCGATAGCGCTCGTGATGGCGGCGTGGAGGTCCGTGAGCGTCGACGCCGTGACCATCGACGAGAACGTGGAGGCGTTCAGGCCGTGGTCGGCGTGGAGGACGAGCGCCATGTCGAACGTCTCGGCGAGCACGTCGTCGGGTTCCTCGTCGTTGAGCATGTAGAGGAAGTTCGCCGCGTGGTCGAGGTCCGCGCGGGGGGCGACCGGGTCCTCGCCGGTACGCATCCGATTGTACGCCGCGACGATAGTCGGCATCTTGGCGGTGATGCGCCGAGCCTTTCGGACGTTGGCGGCGTGGTCGGTGACGTCCTCCACGTCGGCGTCGGGGTCGTACGCCGAGAGAGCGGAAGTGACCGTCCGGAGCGCGGCCATCGGATTCTCGTCGGCGGCCGCGAGGTCGCCGATGAGGTCGTAGACGTCTTCGTCGAGTTCTCGCTCGGGTGCCATCGATTCCTTGAACGAATCGAGTTCCTCCGCGGTGGGCAGTTCGCCGTTCCAGAGGAGGTAGACGACCTCCTCGTAACTCGCCTTCCGCGCGAGTTCTTCGATGGAATAGCCGTGGTAGATGAGTTTCCCAACGTCTCCGTCGATGAAGCTGAGCGAAGACTCGGCCACGAGCACGCCCTCCAAACCCCGTTTAAGGTCGTCTGACATACCCCATGGGTTGCCGACGATTTGAAAAAAGCGTTGCCGTTCTCCGTCGCCAAATCTGCCGCAAGACGCTCGCAGAGATAGACAGGTGACGTCCTAGACTATCGTCAATCGTCGAAATAATTGCTCTAGAACGTTCGACCGATTCGCGCGCGAAAACTGAAAAGAACGTGGCCAAGATCCGGCATCAGTCGTGGCGACGGCCCGCCGCCAGTCGTCCCCATCGATAGCGGGGCAGAACGGCCCCGCGGGTTACGAGCAATCCTTTTCTCTGCGGGACGTAAATCGACTCGTATGAACCCCGGCGATGTCGAGTACGAACCTGTCAGCGTGAAGGCAGTACTCGTCGAGATGAAGGACACTGCCGAACTCCTCATCGACCTGTCGTACTCGGCAGTGCTGCACGGCAGCGACGACATCGCCCAGGAGGTACTCACGCTCGAAGAGCGGATGGACGTCCTGCAGATGCAGGCGCGAATGAGCCTGCTGATGGCAGCTCGAAACCCCGAGGATGCCGAGAAACTCGCACCGGTACTCGGGATGGTCAGTGCGGCCGAGAAGATCTCCGACGCGGCCGGCGACATCGCCAAAATCGTCCTCGAAGACATGGGGTTGCCCGACGCGATGCGGGCGGCACTCCCTGAAGCGGTGGAAACGCTCGTCCGAGGAGAACTCGTCGCAGCGTCACCCTACGCAGGTCGAACGCTGGGACGGATGAATCTTGAAACCGAAACCGGCGTCCGAATCATCGCCATCCGGCGGGACGGCGAGTGGATCACGAATCCGAATCGAGACACGAGACTGCAGGCGGAGGATGTCATCCTGCTCAGAGGCTTCGAGGAGTCGCTGGCGACGGTGTACGAGTCGGCGACGGGGGAGGCCTACGAGCCGCCGACGCTACCACCGACGACAATCGAGGACCTCGAACGGGCTGTCGACTCCATCGTGTTGATGAAGAACATGAGCGAACTGGCCGTGGACCTCGCATACGGAGCCGTGTTGTTCGATAGCGAGGGAGTCGCAGAGGAAGTGAGCCAACTCGAAGCGGAGGTCGACGCGCTCAAGACCCGGTTCGAGGCGTGGACCCTTCGCGCGGCGGGTCGCGTCGAAGACCCCATCTCTCTCCGCGGACTGGTCCAACTCGCGAGCGCGACCGAGGTAATAAGCGACGCGGCCCTCGAAATCAGTGAGGGCGTCCTCAGGGGCCTCGACGCGCATCCGGTCGTCGCCGCCGCCGTCGAGGAGTCCGACGAGGTCATCGTGCGGGTTCGCGTCTCGCCGCAGAGTGTACTCGCAGAGCAGGCGCTCTCGGAGTTGATGCTGGAGACCGAGACGGGGGTTCGCATCATCGCGGTTCGACGACCCCGAGCAGACGGGTCCGGCGAGGAGTGGGTGGTCTCACCCAGTGCGTCGACGGTCCTGCACGGCGGCGACGTACTCATCGCCAAGGGCACCCGTTCTGGGGCCGAACGACTGGGCGAACTGGCGGGCGACCAACAGGAGTTCGACGTCTGAGCGTCGACGCCCAGAGCGGGTACTCACAACCGACGGGTGAGCCGATGCACCGAGACGAGCGTCAGCGCCGTCGCCACCAGTAGCGCCGTCGTGGACGCGAGGACGAACGCGAGGAGGAGAAACCACACCTCGGGGCCCAGAACGGGATACTCGCGGGTTCCGGCGAACGGACCGACCACCTCGAACACCCGGAAGGCGTACACGACGACCGCCAGGAGGACGCCGACGGCGACGCCGACGGTCACGTTCCGGCGAACGTCGAGCGCTGAGAGCAACCGTCCGGGAGACGGCCGGTCTGGTACCTCGTCTGTCACGAGTCGACGTAGCGGTTCGACAGTCAAAGTCGCTCCGCTCTGTCTCCGGTCACGCCGTTGCCGGATCGAACGCCCGTCCGAACGCGAGGAAGTACCCCGTCCCGAGCAGGCCGACGACGGTGGCGACGCCGAACGCGAGCGCGGGAGAGACGGCGTACAACGCGCCACCGACGGCCGCGCTCGGGATGGTCACGGTGTTCCGAAGCAGGTAGTACGAGCCGACGACTCGGCCCCCGGCGTTGCGCTCGGCGGGGCCGACGATGAGCGCCTTGTGCGCCGGGAGGCCAGCGAAGCGAAGCCCCGAGAACGCGAAGAGACCCGCGACGACGGCGGCGTTCGCCGGGGCGCTGATGAGCAAGATCGGAAACACCGCGTACACGAGAAAGCCGAGCGCGACGACGGGCTTGAGACCGACCCTGTCTGCGAGTTTGGCGACGGGAACCATCGTGAGGAGCGCGACGGTCATCTCGACGGCCAACAGGACCCCGAAGAGCGCGTCGGGGTTGAGGTAGCCCACGACCGGCAGCGTCGCGTCGACGGCGAGGAACTCGACGACGACGATGACGAAGAAG
Organism: Halobacteriota archaeon; assembly: GCA_051747545.1. Classification (GTDB taxonomy): domain Archaea; phylum Halobacteriota; class Halobacteria; order Halobacteriales; family Haloferacaceae; genus JBNJGG01. The sequence goes on from JBNJGG010000046.1 coordinate 8,157, forward strand.
ACGTACACCATTCCGTTGGCGAAGCGGACGAGCGTGTCGCCGACGAGCAGCGGGCGGAGCGGTTCGGGCATCCCCCTGAGGTCGGCTACGAGGGCGTCCAGGCCGGCGAAGGACTTGCCGACCGTGTCGCCGGCGGCGTCGTACAACACGCGCTGGGCGACGGTGGCGACGAGACCGAATCCCGCCGCGAGCAAGAGCAGGTACCTGAAACCGACGCCGAACTCGTAGACGGCGAGGACGCTCGCCGCGAGCAGGGGCCCCACGAGAAACGCGGTTCGTCTGAACGTCTCCGTGCTGGCGAAGCCGGTGGCGAGGTGCTCCGGCGGGACGCTCTGTTTGACGATGGCGAACGTCGCCCCGAGACCGAACGACTGCCACGCCTGCACGAGAAGGAGGCCGAAGAAGAGCGAGGCCACGGCGAGCGAGGCCGACTCCACCGTTCCGGCGAGATACCAGAGTACGAAGCCGATAGTCGAGGCGAGACCGAAGATGGTCAGCGCCGTCCGCGACCCGATGCGGTCCGAGAGCGCGCCGCCTGGGTAAGGGTAGACTGCGCCGATGAGATTCCCGAAACTCCCGTACAATCCGATTGCGAGGCTCCCCGCACCGAGGACGCTCAGGTACCGTGGCATATACCGACCGGTCATCTGGAAGCCGAGACTGAAGGCGAACATCGCGAGCGACAGGACGAGCACGTCGCCTTCGAGCGCGAAGAACTGTCTGAATCCCGAGAGCGTGTCGACGTCTTCCTCGCTCATGCGTCGTGGTGGCCGGCGAGTGAGTAAACTCCACCGGCGGCTGAAACGGGACCGAACGCCTAAAGGCGGCCGCCTCCGTCATTCGAGCAATGACCACGCTCGGAACCGCGAGCGCACCCCCCGGGGAGGTCGACACGGGGCGACTTACCGTCGGCGAGAGCCGAGACGGGAGTCCAGTGAAACTTCCGGTGGCGGTGATAAACGGTAGCCAGGAGGGAAAGACCCTCTACGTACAAGCGGCCAGCGACGGCGACGAACTCAACGGCGTCGGCGTCGTGCGTCGAGTCGTGCCGCGACTCGACCCCGCGGAGTTGTCCGGGACGGTGCTCGTCGTCGGCATCGTCAACTACTACGGCTTTCAGGTGGCCGAGCACCGCAATCCCATCGACGACACGAAGATGAACCGGACGTATCCCGGCGACCCGAACGGAACGTCTTCGGAGCGTATCGCCGCGGCGACGTACGCGGCGGCCAGACGGGCGGACCTGATTCTCGACCTGCACCAGGGGTCGACCAGTCGGATGATCGACGAGGTCCGCGTCAGGTGCGGCACGCGCCACCGCCTGCACCGCGAGTGTCTCGAACTGGCGAAGACGTTCGGCTGTGGCTACGTCCTCGACCGGAAGGGTCCCGAGGGGCAACTCGCACGCGTCGCACCGGACGAGGGAATCCCGACCGTCGACCCGGAACTCGGCGGCGCTGTGGGCTGGAGTGAATCCAGCATCCGGGTGGGGGTCCGAGGCGTGTTCAACGTTCTGTACGCGTACGGCTTTCTCGACGGCGAGGTGGAACGAAAACCGCAAACGCGCGCGACGGGGTTCGACCAGTACGGCGCGCCGACCGGCGGCCTCGTCCGGTTCCAGAAGGACCTCGGCGAAGAGGTCAACGCCGGTGACACGGTGTTCGAGGTGACCGACACGTTCGGGAAACTGAAGGCGCGCGTGCAGGCCGACAACGACGGAATCTTCTGGCGCACTCGCCGACTCCCGCAGGTCGCCTCCGGCGAGTACGTCTGCTCGGTCGGTACCAGCGTCGATACCTTCTAGCCCCCGTTCTCCGCTTCCGGTGCGGCTTTGCCGCACCACTCAGCGCAAATAGCTGGACCGAAGATTCCGGCTGCTCGCTCCTTTCGGTCGTCGGCGTCGGTCGGTTCGCGCGGGACCGCACAGCTCCCCCAACAGACTGCATCCACTCCAGCACCGCCACCGCAACGCCTTGGATGCCTGCAGACCAACGAGCCTCACATGACCACCACGCTTCGGTGTGACTCCTGCGGTCGGACGTACGAGGCCACCGACCTCGGACGCTGGCGCTGTGACTGCGATCACCCGCTGGACTTCGCGTCGACGCCGCTCCCCGAGGGGCCCCCACCAGACCCAGCCGCCTTCGACACGCGCGACGGCCTGTGGAGTTTCGAGTCGTTCCTCCCGATGGAGCGCCGCGTCAGTCTCGGAGAGGGGATGACGCCGCTGGTCGAGGCCCCCGAGTGGGACGCCGCGTTCAAGTTGGAGTACGTCTTCCCGACGGGGAGTTTCAAGGACCGCGGTGCGACGACCACTCTCTCGCAAGCGGTCGCGGTGGGCGCTGACCGGGTCGTCGAAGACTCCTCCGGCAACGCGGGCGCGGCCATCGCCACCTACGCCGCCAGAGCGGGGCTGGACGCCGACATCTACGTCCCGGCGTCGGTGAAAGCCTCGAAGCTTCGGGCGATCGAACGCACCGGGGCGACGCCGATTCGAGTCGAAGGGGCCCGTGAAGACGTGACCGCCGCCTGCGTCGAGGCCGTCGAGTCCGGAGACGGGTGGTACGCGAGCCACGCGTGGAATCCAGCCTTCTTCGCGGGCACGGCCACGTTCGCCTACGAGGTGGCCGTCCAGCGGGGCTGGTCGGTTCCCGACGCCGTCGTCACGCCGCTCGGACACGGCACGCTCTTTCTGGGAGCCTATCGAGGATTCGAGGCGTTGAAGGCCGCGGGGTGGACCGACCGCATTCCTCGCCTCCTCGGCGTGCAGGCGGTCGGGTACGCGCCCATCGCCGCGGAACTACACGGAGCGAACGCCGGGGAAAACGACGTTGCCGACGGCATCCAGATTCGAGATCCGGTTCGGAAAGACCAGATTCTCGACGCCATCGCCGCCACCGACGGCGACGCAATCGCCATCGACGCCGACGCGGTCGAGCCGGAACTGGATGCACTCCATCGACGCGGGTTCTACGTCGAACCGACGTGTGCCGTCGCCCCCGCCGCCCTCGGTGTCTACCGCGAGCGCGGCGTCATCGCCCCCGGCGACGACGTTGTCGTTCCGCTGACGGGGAGTGGATTGAAAATCGGCGACTGACCCGAATCGGGCGGGACAGTCGGGTCGCTCCCGCCGCTCGGGGTCGACGCCGCCGCCTACCGTTCCGGGTGGACCGGCGCGTCGAAGCCCCCGCGAATCAGCGGCTTGGCGATGTGACGGCGCGCACAGGGCGGCACCTCGTACCACCCGCGCTCGAGGTCGCGGGGCACCTCGCGTTGGACCCGGTCGGGTTCGGTCGTCCCACAGTCCCGACACCGGTAGCCCTGGTTCTTGCCAGCGCTCTTCATCGTCCGACCACACTCGGGACACGTCGGCGTCACGCGCTCGGTGGTCTGCAATTCTCGAACGGCGAACTTCTCCAGTTTGAGCGTCCCGTCTGCGAGTTCGCCGCAGACGGTCAGCCTGTCCCCCGGCCTGAGTGCTCGCACCCGGTCGCGGAATCGCTTCGTCGGCTCGAAGGCGACACAGGGGAGCGTTCGGTCGCCGTCACCGACGGTGACGAAGACGTGGCCGCCCCGTCTGGTCTCCGGCGACGCCTGCACCGTGGCGTCGAGGCGGAAGGCGCGCCCGTCGACCACACACGCTCCCGCGTCGTCGACCACGGAGAGCGACCCATCGCGCAGGTGCGCGTCAGTCCCCTGATTGGTGAGGAACGTCGTCGAGCAGTCGACCGGTTCGCTCTCGATTCCTGCGGCGACGCGTCGAACCGTCTCGGGGTCGTCACCGCGAATGCCGTGGAGAATCGGGCCGGGTGCGTGCGGGACGCAGACCGCCTGTCCCTCACCGTGGTCGACGGTGTCCCACGCGGTTGGGTAGGCGGCGTCCGCGGCCGAAAAGACAGTGTCGAAGTCGATGTCGCGGGGCGTTCCACAGCGGTCGAACTCTCGGTAACTGATGTGTTCGAACGTCCAGTCGTCGAAGGCCGACCACGCACCCACCGCCGCCAGCGCACCGATTCGTCCCCGGCCGCCAGCCCACCCGCGGTGGCGGTAGCCGAGTTCGTCGAGCAGCGTCGTCGTGGCGTCGAGGGTGTGAAAGTCCCGGAGAGCGTCGCGAGAGAACCGAGTGACCGCGTCGGGCACCGAGTCACCATCGTCGTCGGCGACGACGACACCCGGACTGGTTCGTGGATCCGACGTCTCGGCCAGCACGGCGAGTTCGTCACACGCGAGGTCGAACGCCTCGTCGGCCGAAAGCGAGACGTGGAGCGCGAGGGCGGCGTTACCGCGAGTCTTGTGCTCGACGGCGGGGTTGAGGCGAACGAGGAGCCGACGCTCGACTCGACCACCCAGGTCCTCGACGGCCGCCGCGACACGCGTGGCGAGGTACGTCGTACACATCCCTCGCTCGCGCGAGTCGGTGTCGTCGAGCCCGATGATGCTCATGTGGGCAGGTTAACGGGCCAAATAGTAACGCGTTTCGAGTGTGGGTGACGTGTGACGGTCCTCGCAATCAGCGCCCGTAGACGGTGCCCGTCGGGGTCGCAGACCGCGATTTTCCCACGACCGTTGACCGCCACCTCGCGCCCACAGCACGGAAACGAAACACGAACTGTGGAGCGTACATCGTCGTCGTCAGCGCGACAGAGCCCGTCGAGTCGGTCCAGACTCTGTCTCCGGCACCGGTTTAACGTCGACTGAGTCGACGTCTTCGACCCGTGCCACTTTCGAGCAGACTGCCTCCGTGAGACACTCGTCGAGAGGGGAGACGTTGCGGCATTTCTCGTGGACCCACAGTGTTACAGTGGAGCTAGAGTCAGCCAGAATCGTGCGTCTCCCTCTCATGGTTTCGTATACGCGTATCGCCGCCTCGGCGGTGAAACGGCATACCACGTCTCTCGGCATTCGTCAAAAGTTCTAACCCTAAATTATCAGCCTCCCCGCCGCGACTGCCAAAATTACTGCAGGCCGGGGACGGTTGCGCGTTTAGATCGGACGCTGAACACTCTCTGAATAGTGGAACTAACGGTATCTTTTTAAATATATCATGATTATACCCCCATGTTAATGGGAGTCACAGTCAGGGTGCGCAAAGACACGGGTAGCTGTAACGCCGGTGGTGGTCTCTCTACCGGAATCGTCCTCCACGGACGTGTGTCTCGACCACGCCAGAACGTCGAACGTGGGAGTTGGGACAGACCGACATGAGCTCACAAGCCAGAAACACGTGGTTGCCGAGTTCCGTACTGGGAATTCGACTCAGTAAGCGCAAGCGGCGGTTGCTCCAGGGCATACTCGGTTCGGTCGGAATCGTCGTCTTCTGGGAGTTGGCCTCGGGTGAACCACTGCACCTCGTCACAGAGCTCATGCTCCCCCCACCGAGCCTCATCTACGAAAACTACATGAAAAACCAGACACTCCTTCATCGGCACCTGTGGTCGACGATGTCGACGGCCGGTATCGGGTGGATTATCGCCGTCACCGGCGGGACGCTCATGGCGTTGTTGTTGTCCCATAGCGAACGGATGGAGGATACGCTGATGCCGATAATGATAAGCGGTAACTCTATCCCGCGGGTGACGCTCGCGCCCGTCTTCCTCTTTTACATCGGCGGGTTCAGCGCGAAATACATCATCTCTGCGTGGGTCGCGTTTTTCCCGATGTTCATCAACGCGTTCGACGGAGTAGAGGACATCAGCCCCGAACAGAAGTCGCTATTGGAATCGTTCGGAGCGTCCAGATTACAGGAGTACCGGTACGTGCGAATCATGAACGCGATTCCCTTCATCTTCGACGGGATGAAAATCGCCGTCACGATGTCTGTCGTCGGCGCGGTCGTCGGCGAGTTCGTCGGGGCGAGCGAAGGCGTCGGGTTCATCGCGCTTCAATCCCTCCGCGTCTACAACATCGGTCTGATGTTCTCGGTTATCGCGCTGGCATCCTTTGTGACTGTCTTCGCCTTCTTCATCGTCTTCAAAATCCAGGACATGATGATATACTGGAAAGAAACGAGCTTACTATCATAGGTGATCAAAATGGCAACAGAAGACACACTCCCCGGAGCGAAACTGCGAGAGAGAGTGAACAGCTGGGTCGACAAGAACATTTACGCAGTGTTGCTGATGGCGTTCGTAGTCCTGCTATGGATGTTCTACTCGGAATTTATCAACACGCGGGGCGACCTCTACTTTCCCAGCGTCGAATTCGTCATCACGCAGTCGATGGCCAACCAGGAGCTACTGATTTCGAGCCTCCAGCAGACGATGACCGAGACGTTGATTGGGTGGGTTATCGGAATGACACTTGGAATCATCCTGGGGACGGCCTTCTCAGAGGTGTCATTTATCAAGCATACATTCTTCCCCACGGTAATCTTCTGGCAATCACTACCCATGGCAGTCCTCGCACCGATGTTCGTCGTCTGGTTCGGTACGGGGTTGCACGCGGTCGCGCTCTTCGCAGGGATTTCCAGTTTCTGGGTCGTGATGATTAGTACGATAACCGGATTCGGAACGATCGACAAAGAATTCGACCACCTCGGAACGGTCTTCGGAGCGACGTACGCTCAGCAGATGCGTCGAATTCGAGTGTGGGCGGCGTTGCCGCACATCTTCACCGGTCTCAAAGTCGGCGCACAGCAGGCGATTGTCGGCGCAATCGTCGCCGAGTTCGTCGCATCCGGGTCGGGTATCGGCTACATCGTCAAGACATCTGTGTCGAAAGTACAGCCGGGGCTCATGTTTTCCAGTCTCATACTGATTATGGTCTTCGCGCTGATCTTCTACAAGGGCGTCGAGTTCAGTTTAGATTATCTGAGCCCAGGGCCTTCGCTAGAATAAGCTCTCGAACCCTCTATATTGATCATCGGAGTGAATTCACTGAGTTCGGACTCCTCCGTGTCTCGGAATTCGACCTGAGTAGTTCACTTCGTGAGTGGAAGAACAGGTATTGGACGTGCAAGTTCGGAGGCGATGTTGCAGGGTGCCACAACATCACAGAGAGTGCAAACTGGGTCGGAGACTCACAGTTTCCACTCAGCCGTCTGGGAACGTCTCGATGAAGGCACCGGATGGAGGGAGAAGGCTACGAGCCCAACTGAAGATACCGCACGCACGGTGCAATCTGGGGCGCGAACCCAGACGAGATGGTGCGGGTGGTCGAAGCGATTCGTCGTGCTCCACCAGCCATCAGACAGCTCCCATGGATGAACAAACCAATGCGCTCTGCCCACTCACGAAACACCTTAACTCAGCCAAGAAAGGTATCAGACGCCGATTCTACCGATGGTCGTTTGCACACGGCCCACACAGAACAGACCCCAGAAAATGTGGAGTAGAATTGCCCGCCTACAGGTACAGGTCGGAGTAGGGCGCGGCCTGTTCGACCAGCTCCTGGTGTTCCGTGCTAGAGATTTGGGCCAGGTCTGCACCCTCCTGAGGTGCCATCGTTAGCACGTCGTCAAGAGCCGGGGCTTCGTCGACGTCTTCGAGGATGTCCGAGAGCGTCTGGATGTTCGTCTCGACGATGTCCTCGGTGATACCACACACACCAACGTCCTGAACGAGCTCGCCCAGGTTTTGAGAGACGATAGAGGCGTTAACTTCGTTAACGAGGTCCTCCGTCTCCTGTGCCTGCAGTGCGTCGTTGATTTCCTGTTGCATGAAGGTCACGGCGTCCTCCGGGTTGAACATTACCCACTTCGTCGCGTGCGAGTACCCTTGCAGTATTCGAGTGGTGAACTCCTCGTTGCTCGTGTCGTCCACGGTCTGGCCGTAGAAGTCGCTGTTGACGAGGAGCACGTAGGCCATCAGCGGGACGTGATTGTACAGGAGTTCCGCCTCGACAGTCGCGTCGACTCCCCTGTCCTCCATCACGCTGCGAAGCGCAGATATCGCGTCGACGGTCTGGAAAATCCCGTCGATTTCTCCCTCGGCCAGAAGGACGAAGGCGGTGGACGTATCAGTGCTCGTCATGTCGACCGAATCTGGGTCGACGTCCGTGGCGACTTGCGTCAACCAGACGTTGTAGAACATCTCCTCGTTCAGCGCAGATGTCGTCGCGAGGCTCTTTCCTTCGAGGTCGGTTGGACCGTCCATCCGGTCGGTTCGCCAGAGCATCCCCTGGTTCGCCTTGAGCCTGCCAGCCCCGAACATATACATGTTGTAGCCCTGGGCCCAGCCACTCACCTGTGGAGTGATCGACGCCACACACATGTCCTGAACGCCGGTTCCGACTCGGCGTCCCCCGTCTCCAGAGCCTTGCCCCGGGACAACGTCACTGAACGTCGCGCCGGCTTCCTCCCAGAATCCTTCGCCCTGAGCCACGTACCCGACACACCAGTCCATCTCTGGTTCCCAGCTATTCCAGAAGACGGTGTCGCGCGAGATGACGTCGGACGTCTGCGTGCCACCGTTCGCGGTCTCGGTTCCCCCGTCCCCTCCACTGCTTCCGCCGGTACTTCCACCACTGCTTCCGCCGGTACTTCCACCACTGCTTCCGCCAGTACTGCCGCCAGTGCCACCGTCTCCACCGTCACCCGTACACCCTGCTAACGCCGAGCCGGTGGCCAGTGCCACGGCGGACTTGAAAAACGCTCGACGGTCGACCTTTTCGGGAATCAACCCGTCAATCCGAAGCATCTCGGACTGGAGGTCGGGGTCGTCGATGACCTTGTCACTCCTACGCTTGCTACCAAGTACCTTGCGCGGTGATACCATACCATAACGATAAACCAAACACACTTATACGTTTGGTATATTGACACGAAAAATATATATCCGGCTTTGAGAGCGCAGACCAAATTTGACGGGGACAGTTGCCAGCGGGAAACGGCTTCGCGTCGATAGAGGGCCGATAGAGGGAAGATCGAGATGGGTTTCTGTCAACCACCCACACCAAGGTAGGTTGCTGAGACCCACATCGACGCGACGTGGAGGATAGTGACGGCGCTAGCGCGGTGAGACGAATGCGGTGTGGACGCTTGACACCACCCGGTCAACAGGTGCCGACAGCGTCGTCAGGTCAAACCAACACTTATGTCACTAACGAACATTATCTTGGCAGGTCACCAAGAAAGATGAGCGAGTATCCGAAGTCAGAAATCAGAGAGGGAATGCGAATCGACTGGGACGTGCCCATCGAGATGGACGACGGCGTCACGCTCCGCTGTGACGTCTATCGACCGCCCGAGGAGGGTGAGTATCCCGTCATCATGACCTACGGTCGCTACGGGAAGTGGCTCCACTTCGGCCAGGGACACCCCACGCAGTGGGAAAAAATGGTAGAAGAGTATCCCGAGATACTGTCTGACTCGACTGGA